>JAQSWG010000038.1 GCA_029266735.1 Ornithinibacter sp. | reverse complement strand
GGTCACGGCGTTCCGTGCATGGTTGGGCTCGGTGGACGTGGGTGCTCTGAGTGACCGGGAGCGCGTGGACCTGATGGCCGAGCTCGAGCGCGTCAAGGGTGCCTCGTCGGCGGCGCAGGCGCGGGCCGTGCACGCCCTGAGTGAGTCCCGAGAGCAGATCGCCCCCCGCGACGTGGCACGGTCGGTGGCGTCGGAGGTGGCATTGGCCCGGCGGGAGTCACCGACTCTCGGTGACCGCTTCGTCGGCTTGAGCCGGGCTCTGCTGACCCACCTTCCGGCGACCATGGCGGCGCTCACGGCGGGGGAGTGCTCGGAGCGGCACGCGGCGGCGATGGCACAGGCGACATCGGGGCTCTCGGACGAGCACCGTGCCGAAGTCGACCGCCGGGTCGGCCCCCTGCTGGGAGGGCTCGGGTTGACCGAGGCAGACAGGGCCGCCCGCCGGGTCGCTGCGGAGGTCGACGCCGCATCGGTGGTGCGCCGGATGGAGGCGGCGGTCCGCTCGCGTCGGGTCAGCGTTCGGCGCGCCGCCGATGGCATGGCGTACCTGACGGTCCTCGGGCCGATGGTCGAGGTGGCCGGGGCCCAGGCCGCACTCCAGACGCGCGCTCGTGCCGTGGTCAGCGGGCACTGTCCCGACGAACGTCACGAGGGCCGAGGCCTGGGAGCCGTCGCTGCCGACACCGCCCTGGCGGCACTCTCCGGTCGCGAGCCGGCGATGCTTCAGCCGGTCGAGGTGCACCTTGTCATGACCGACCGGGCGCTGGTCGGCACGGGCGACCCGGATCGGCCCGTCATGGAACCGGCTCGAATCCCCGGTCACGGCAGCATCCCGGCACCGGTGGCCCGCTGGTGGCTGCGCGGGGCCGACGAGGGATCCGTGTGGCTCCGTCGGCTCTACACCTCGCCCAGCGGCCGAGATCTGGTGGCGATGGACTCCCGGCGACGGCTCTTCACGGGGTTGCTGCGGCGGATGCTGGTCCTGCGAGACGACGTGTGCACGACCCCGTGGTGCGGGGCCGCCATCGCGCACGCCGACCACGCCAGGCCCGCCCGCGACGGCGGGTCCACCGACTTCGTGGAGGGCAACGGCAAGTGCGTTCGGTGCAACCACACGAAGGAGGCTCCAGGGTGGCGCACCAGGGCGACGGGACGGCCACGCCATCGGCCTCGGGAGCTGGAGGTGACCACGCCCACCGGCCGCAGCTACCGTTCTCAACCGCCACCCTTGACCGGCTGGGGATGGAACGGTCCGTCACCCGGCGAGGTCGGACTCGGCGACGACCCGCAGGGCCTGGGCAGCGATGGTCAACGCGGGGTTCATCGCGGCGGAGGAGGGGAAGAAGCCTGCATCCACGACCCAGAGGTTCGTCAGGTCGTGCGCCTTGCAGTGCCCATCCAGGACGCTCGCCCGTGGGTCGAGGCCCGCGACCACGGTGCCGCACATGTGGCTGTTCATGCTGATGTCGAACCACTGGGTCGCGACCACGTCGTAGCCGGCCTCGCGGAGCAGCCGCTTCGCGCGCCGGTGCAGGAGTCGGTGCTGCCGGGTGCCGCGCGCCACCCGAGTCGTCCGGATGCCGCCGGCGGCCGTGAGCGTGACCCGGTTCGCCGGGTCGGGCAGGTCCTCGGCCATGACGAGCCACTCCACGGAGCGGCGGGCGACGGCATCAAGCACCGGGAGCGGGACGCGGGTCGCCCAGCTCTTCATCATCACGCCCTGCACCTTGCCGACCGTCTGGAGGCTGCCCAGGGGGTGCCCGTCGCCGCCGTCCTCGTACCAGTCGGTCACCGCCAGGGTCTTCTGGAAGACGACGTCGTTGTGCCCGAAGAGGTCGACAGCCGCCACGTGGGCGTTGTTGTGCATCATGAAGCTGGCGCCGAGCCGCCCCGAGGAGTTGGCAAGGCCGTCCGGGTGTTCGGGGCCGGCCGACGCCAGGAGCAGGGCGGCCGAGTTGGCGGCTCCGGCCGAGACGACGAACCGCCGACCGTGGATCGTCACCGGACCGTTCGGTCCCTCGCCTACGGCGTGCGTCACCCGCCGCCCGGAGCCGTCGGTGAGCAGGCGGGTCACCCGGACACCGGTGGCCAGCCGGGCTCCCGCGGCGATGGCGGGGTCCACGGCGCGGACCTCCGCATCCGACTTGGCTCCGACTCGGCACGGGAAGCCGTCACATGTCGCGCAGCGCAGGCACGACCCGCCGGGGCGCAGGTCGACCCCGATGGACGTCGACGAGGGGTGTACTCCAGCGGCGCGCAGCCGCTCCGCGAGCTCGGCGACGTACGGCTCGTGCGGCAGCGCGGCATACGGGTAGGGCGTGCTCCGCCACGGTTCGGTGGGGTCCTCGCCGGTGCTGCCATGGACTGCATAGAGGCGCTCGGCCTCCCCGTAGTACGGCTCGAGGTCCGCATACCGGAACGGCCAGGCGGGCGAGACGCCGTCCAGGTGAGGAACCTCATCGAAGTCGGACACCCGGAAGCGCGGCAGCGACGCCCCGTAGACCTTGGTGTTGCCTCCGACGACGTAGTGGACTCCCGGCCGGAAGGGGCGACCGCGGCCGTCCTCCCAGGTCTCCTCCGGCCTGTAGCGCCGCTGGAGGAAGACCTCGGCGGGGGACCAGTTCGCCGGCTCGCGAGGGATGCGCTCGCCCCGCTCCACCAACAGGACGTCGACCCCATGCTGGGCAAGGGCCCAGGCCGTGGTACCACCGCCCATACCGGAGCCCACGACGACGACGTCGGCCTCCAGGTGGTCCATCGTCACGCCCGATCGTCCCACGGAGCCTGACGAGTCGGGGCGCGGAGTTGACCCAGCGGGAGATGTCGGGTTGCGTGGGGCCGCATGACCGTCATCGGATTCCACTGCTCCCACGAGCAGATCGCCCCCGGGCGACTGCTCCGCGACGTCCAGCACGCCGAGCAGGCCGGCTTCACTGCGGCCATGTCCTCCGACCACCTCTCGCCGTGGAGTGAGCGCCAGGGTGAGTCCGGCTTCGCCTGGGCGTTCCTCGGCGCGGCCATGGCGACGACGAGTCTCCCGTTCGGCGTGGTCACGGCCCCCGGCCAGCGCTACCACCCCGCGGTGACCGCCCAGGCCATCGCCACTCTCTCGAGCATGTTCCCTAACCGCTTCTGGGCGGCGATCGGCTCGGGCGAGGCGTCCAACGAGCGGGTGACCGGCGACGTCTGGCCGCGCAAGGACGTCCGCGACGCCCGCCTCGTGGAGTGCGTCGATGTGATCCGCCGCCTGCTCGCCGGCGAGGAGGTCAACCACGACGGCCTCGTCACTGTGAACCGGGGTCGGCTCTGGACCCTCCCGGATGCCGTGCCACCCCTCATCGGCCCCGCCGTCACCGCCGAGACCGCCGCCCGGCACGCGGAGTGGGCCGACGGGCTCATCAGCGTCAACCAGCCCCTCGACGTCCTCCAGCAGGTGCTCGACGCCTACCGGAACGCCGGCGGACGGGGCGCGGCTCGTCTCCAGGTCCACCTCAGCTGGGCGCCCACCGACGAGGAGGCGAAGGAGGTCGCCCACGACCAGTGGCGGAGCAACGTCCACGGTCCGCCGGTGGCATGGGACACCGAGACCGTCGAGGCCTTCGACACCATGGCCGAGACGGTCACGGCCGACCAGGTCGCCGAGGTCGTCCACGTCTCGGCCGACCTCGGCCGGCACGCCGCGTGGATCCAGGCCTACGTCGACCAGGGCTGGGAGGAGATCTACCTCCACTTCGTCGGCAAGGAGCAGGAGCCCTTTGTCGACGCCTTCGGCGAGCACGTCCTCCCCCAGCTGGACCCCCAGCCACCGGCGCCGGCCACCACCGCCCGACCGGCCGTCGAGCGAGAGGAGGCCATCCGATGAAGCTCAGCCAGACCGGCGACGTGTGGTGGAAGTCCGCGGTCATCTACTGCGCGGACGTGGAGACGTTCTCCGACAGCAACGGAGACGGCATCGGTGACCTGCACGGCATGACCCAACGCATCGAGTACCTCGCCGACCTCGGCGTCACCGTCCTGTGGCTCATGCCCTTCTACCCGACGGCCGGGCGGGACGACGGGTACGACATCACCGACTTCTTCGGCGTCGACCCCCGCCTGGGCACGCTCGGCGACTTCGTGGAGCTCGTGCGGACGGCGAGGTCCCGCGGCATCCGGGTGATCGTCGACTTCGTCATGAACCACACCTCCGACCAGCACCCGTGGTTCAAGAGTGCGCGGCGCAGCGTCGACGACGCCTACCGACAGCACTACGTCTGGTCCGGGAGGAAGCCGCCGTCCGGGAAGAAGGAGGTGGTCTTCCCCGACAAGGAGGACAGCATCTGGGAGCTCGACGAGAAGACGGGCGAGTGGTTCCTGCACCACTTCTACAAGACGCAACCCGACCTCAATGTCGCCAATCCAGCTGTGCAGGAGGAGATCTCACGGACCCTCGGCTTCTGGCTGGAGCTCGGCGTCGCCGGCTTCCGGATCGATGCCGTGCCGTTCATGTTCGCGAACGATACGTATCCCGGGTCCGAGCCCGACGGCTTCAACCCCCAGCGCTACCTCGGAGACGTGCGGGACTTCGTCGTCCGCCGCGCTGGTGACGCGGCCCTCCTCGGGGAGGTCAACCTGCCCTACCCACAGCAGAAGGACTTCTTCGGCGGTGACGACGGCGACGGGCTCAACCTCCAGTTCGACTTCATCGGCATGCAGGCGGTGTACCTCTCGCTGGCCCGGGAGGACGCCACCCCCGTCGCGACGGCCCTGCGACAGCGCCCGGAGCTCGACATCACCAGCCAGTGGGCCAACTTCGTGCGGAACCATGACGAGCTGACCCTCGACAAGCTCAGCGACACCGAGCGCCAGGAGGTCTTCGCCGCCTTCGGCCCCGACCCCGACATGCAGCTCTTCGGCCGCGGCCTGCGCCGGCGTCTCCCCACCATGCTGGGCGGCGACGAGCGCCGCCTGCGCCTCGTCTACTCGCTGATGTTCTCCCTCCCCGGCACCCCCGTCCTCTTCTACGGGGAGGAGATCGGTATGGGCGAGAACCTCGACATCGAGGGTCGCCTCAGCGTCCGCACGCCGATGCAGTGGGATGCCGGCCCGAACGGCGGCTTCTCCACGGCGCCGAAGCGTCGGCTCACGCGCCCCCAGCCGAGCGGCCTCTGGTCACCCGAGCACGTCAACGCGCAGGCCCAGCGCCAGGACCCGGGCTCCCTGTGGTCCTTCATGCGCACGATCATCCGCCGCTACCGGCAGATGCCGCAGATCGGCTGGTCCGACGTGGAGGTGCTCGACCACGACTCGCCGAGCCTGCTCGCGCACCTGTGCCGGTGCGACGACTGGCGCATGCTGGCCCTTCACAACTTCGCCGCCGACGACGCGATGGCGACCCTCGAGCTCGGCGAGGTGCCGGAGGGCTCGGTGCTCCGCGACGTCCTCGACGGCCGGGACGACGTGCCGCTCGACCCTGCAGGCCGGGTGGAGCTGCGCGTCGACGGCCACCAGGGACAGTGGCTGCGTGTCGTCGCGCCGGGGGAGCAGGCCTACGCCTGAGCCGCCACGCCGAGGTGCTCGCCGAGAATCCGGGCCACCGGCCACGCCCCCTCACTGGTGTTGGAGATGACCGTCCACGTCACGTCGGTGCCTCGGTCGTGGACGCTGCGGAACGACACCCCGGCGTCGCTGCCGGTGAGTGCCACGACGCCGTCGCCCCGGAGCTCGAAGCCGAGCCCATAGCCCGCCTCGGACACGGTGCCGCCCCGGCGGCGCATCGCGTCCTCGACGACCTCGGCCGGGAGGATGCGGCCGGCGAACAGCGAGCCCCACAGAGCGGCGACATCGGCGCTCGTGGAGTACGCGCCGCCGTCGCCGCTGCCGACCACCGGCAGGTGCAGGACGTTGGTCCGGTCACGGTCGGTCCACGGGTAGCCGGTGGCCGCGTCACCGGGCAGGTCGTCCCCGCGCAGGAACGACGTCGAGGTCATCCCCGCGGGCCGGCACACCCGCTCGACGAGGAGGTCCTCGAACGGGCGCCCGGCCACCCGTCCCGCGACGATGGCCAGCACGACGAATGCCGAGTTGTTGTAGACGCAGCGCTCCCCGGGCTCGAACACCTGCGGGTGACCGTCGATCACAGGGAGATAGTCCTCGGTGGTTGCCAAGGTGTGCACCGGCACGGTGAGCACGTGGTCGGTGACCTCCAGCACCACCTCCTCGTCGTAGTAGTCGCCGATGCCGGAACGGTGCGTCAGGAGGTCCTCGATCGTCACCCGGTCGTCGATCAGGGGCAGGTCGGCGCCGAGCACCTCGCGCACCGGCTGGTCGAGGCCGAGAGCACCCTCGGCGACGAGGCTCAGCACGGTGAGGGCGGTCAGGCCCTTGGTGCCGCTCGCCGTCCCCAGCCGGGTGGCGGTCGTCATGGGGACGCCGTGGCGGCGGTCGGCGAGACCGAAGGCGGCGTCGAGCACCGTCGAGCCGTCGCTGTCGACCCGCACCACCCCCGAGAACCCGGTCGAGCCCACCACCGCCTCGACGGAGCTCGCGAGGGCCGGGGTCCTGATGTCGTCCATGGCGCCGAACCTAGCCCGTCGGTCGCACCGGACGGAGCGCACCCACTGCGGCTTGGCTGGAAGCCGAGCCCCCCGGGTACGGTGGTGCCGACACCGGCAGTGACCGCCGCCACACCCAGCACCAGCGGTCACCACGACCCCCATCGCGGCGACCGTCACCACGGGAGCCCGGACAAGGAGTGCCCAGTGAGCGACAACGACGTCGCCCCGCTCGAGACGGCGTTCGGCGTGGACCACCACGTCAGCCGGGCGGAGGCCCCGGAGCGGCCCGCCCAGGACGGCGGGCCGGACATGGTCCAGCTGCTCAACCCCGAGGGCGAGCGCGTCGCCCACCCCGAGCACGACGCCGTCGTCGACGGCCTCTCCGACGAGGAGCTGCGGGGGTTCTACCGCGACCTCGTCCTCATCCGCCGCTTCGACACCGAGGCCACGGCCCTGCAGCGCCAGGGCGAGCTCGGCCTGTGGGCCAGCCTCCTGGGCCAGGAGGCGGCACAGGTGGGCTCCGGGCGGGCGCTGCGCCCCCAGGACTACGCCTTCCCGACCTACCGCGAGCACGGCGTCGCCTGGTGCCGCGGGGTGGACCCCGTCAACCTCCTCGGCATGTTCCGGGGGGTCAACCACGGCGGCTGGGACCCCAACGAGAAGAACTTCCACCTCTACACGATCATCATCGGGGCGCAGACCCTCCACGCGACCGGCTACGCCATGGGGGTCCAGCGCGACGGCAACGTCGGGACCGGCGACGAGGAACGCGACACGGCCGTCATCGCCTACTTCGGCGACGGGGCCACCTCGCAGGGAGACGTCTCCGAGGCCCTCGTCTTCGCGGGCGTCAACAACAGCCCGGTGGTCTTCTTCTGCCAGAACAACCAGTGGGCCATCTCCGAGCCCAACGAGAAGCAGACCCGGGCACCGCTGTGGCACCGGGCCCGCGGGTTCGGCTTCCCCGGCATCCGGGTCGACGGCAACGACGTCCTCGCCGTGTATGCCGTGACGAAGGCCGCGCTCGACGCCGCACGATCCGGGCAGGGTCCCACCTTCATCGAGGCCTTCACCTACCGGATGGGTGCCCACACGACGTCGGACGACCCGAGCAAGTACCGCGTCTCGGCGGAGGTGGAGGTGTGGAAGCACCGAGACCCGATCGAGCGCTTCCGACGGTGGCTGACGACGACGGGCCGGGCCGACCCCGACTTCTTCGACGCCGTCGACGGGGAGTCCGACGAGCTCGGCGCCTCCGTGCGCCAGCGGTGCCTCTCGATGCCCGATCCCGGCGGGACGGAGATGTTCGACCACGTCTTCGCGGAACGGCATCCGGTCATGGAACGGGAACGGGCCGAGTTCGAGACGTACCACGCGTCGTTCGAGGCGGCGCGCTGATGGCCGCCACCACGCTCGCCAAGGGGATCACGAGCGGCCTGCGCGCGTCGATGGAGAGGGACCCCAAGGTCGTCCTGCTGGGCGAGGACATCGGCAAGCTCGGCGGGGTCTTCCGTGTCACCGAGGGACTGCAGAAGGACTTCGGTGAGGACCGGGTCATCGACACACCCCTCGCGGAGGCCGGCATCCTCGGCACCGCCATCGGCATGGCGCTGCGTGGCTACCGGCCGGTCGTGGAGATCCAGTTCGACGGCTTCGTCTACCCCGCCTTCGACCACATCGTCAGCCAGGTCGCCAAGCTGCGCGCCCGGTCCCTCGGCTACGTCACGATGCCGATCGTCATCCGCATCCCGTTCGGCGGCGGCATCGGAGCCGTGGAGCACCACAGCGAGTCCAACGAGGCCTACTTCGCGCACACCGCGGGTCTGCGCGTCGTCGTCTGCTCGAACGCCCACGACGCGCACTGGATGATCCAGCAGGCCATCGAGACCGACGACCCCGTCGTCTTCTACGAGCCGAAGCGCCGCTACTGGGACAAGGGGGAGGTCGGCGACGGCCCGGACGGCCCGCTCGGCACCGCCCGGGTGCTCCGCGAGGGGACCGACGTGACGCTGCTGGCCTACGGTCCGATGGTCAAGACCTGCCTCCAGGCGGCACAGGCGGCCGAGGAGGAGGGTCGCTCGCTCGAGGTCGTCGACCTCCGCTCGCTGTCGCCCCTCGACGACGAGGCGATCCTCGAGTCGGTGCAGAAGACGGGGCGGGCCGTGGTCGTGCATGAGGCGTCGACGTTCCTCGGCATGGGGGCCGAGATCTCGGCGCTCGTCACGGAGCGGGCGTTCTACCACCTCGAGGCGCCGGTGCTCAGGGTCGGGGGCTACAACGTGCCCTACCCGCCCAGCCGCCTCGAGGAGGAGTTCCTTCCCGACCTCGACCGTGTTCTCGATGGCGTAGACCGTTCGCTGGCGTACTGAAAGGCGTTCTCCCAGATGGCTGTTCGCGAGTTCAAGCTCCCTGATCCCGGTGAGGGGCTGACCGAGGCGGAGATCGTCACGTGGCACGTCAAGCCCGGAGACACCGTCAAGGTCAACGACGTCATCGTCGAGGTCGAGACGGCCAAGTCGCTCGTGGAGCTGCCGGTGCCCTTCGCCGGGACGGTGTCGGCCCTCCACGTCGCCGAGGGGGACACGGTGGAGGTCGGCACGTCGATCATCTCCATCGACGACGGCGCCTCGTCGGCCGAGACGCCACCTCCGGCCGAGGACGTGGAGGAGGGCCTCATCGGCGGCACGACCTCGACGGGGCGCACCGCCGTGCTCGTCGGCTACGGCGTCAAGCAGACCGAGGCCAAGCGCCGCCCGCGGTCGATGCCCGCCTCCCAGCCGGAGGCGCCGACCGGCGAGCGCCTCCGGGCGCTCGCGAAGCCGCCGGTGCGCAAGCTGGCCAAGGACCTCGGCGTGGACCTCGGCTCGGTGGCCCCCACAGGTGACGGCGGGGTCGTCACCCGCGCCGACGTCGAGGCGGCCGCCGGGGGCGCCGCGGGCGCCGCGGGCGCCGCTGCAGACGTCACCGAGCCCGGTGAGCGCGAGACCCGGGTGCCCGTCAAGGGTGTGCGCAAGATGACCGCACAGGCGATGGTGAGCTCGGCCTTCACGGCGCCGCACGTCACCGAGTGGGTCACCGTCGACGTCACCGCGACCATGGACCTCGTCGAGCGGCTCAAGAAGGACCCGGAGTTCCGCGACGTCAAGGTCACGCCGCTCCTCGTCCTCGCCAAGGCGATGTGCCTCGCCGCGCGCCGGAACCCTGGAGTCAACGCGACCTGGGACGAGGACGCGCAGGAGATCGTGCTCAAGCACTACGTCAACCTCGGCATCGCCGCCGCCACCCCTCGCGGCCTCGTCGTCCCGAACATCAAGGACGCCGACCGGATGTCGATGCGCGAGCTCGCCGAGGCGATCGGCACGCTCACGACGACCGCTCGCGAGGGGCGCACGCAGCCGGCCGAGATGACCGGCGGCACCCTCACGATCACCAACGTCGGGGTCTTCGGCATCGACGCCGGCACACCGATCCTCAACCCCGGGGAGTCGGCGATCATGGCGTTCGGCACCGTCGGACGCAGGCCGTGGGTCGTCACCGGCCCCGACGGCTCCGAGGCCATCGAGGCGCGCTGGGTCACGACGCTCGCCCTGAGCTTCGACCACCGCCTCGTGGACGGGGAGCTCGGCAGCCGCTACCTCGCGGACGTCGCGGCCCTCCTCGCCGACCCGTCGCGCGCGCTCGTGTGGGGCTGAGGTGCCCGACGGCAGTGACCAGCCGACCGGCGTCGTCTTCCCCGAGGTCGACGGGCGGCGTTCCACGAGCGCGACCGGCCAGGCCGTCGTCGCCGACGCGCTGCGCCCGGTCGACCCCGTCGGTGCGGCGGCCGCCGCACGGGAGACGAACTGGCGCAGCGGCTACCTCACCCACTTCCGTCGGCTCGTCGAGGCCGGCCTGACCCGACCGGAGGACGCCCGGGCGATCGCCGGCGGCGGTCTCACCGCGCTGCACGACCGGATGCGCTGGAGGGACCCCGACGGACGCGAGGTGCATCTCTCGGCCGCCCTGGGTGGCGTCACCGGCAGCCCCGCCGACCGCCTGACCACCGAGGCGGTCGGCGGCGACCGCGAACCCGACACGGCACTGACCCTGCCCTACCGGGGCCGCCGGCTGGCCGGTGACGACCTGCGTCGCCAGCTGGACGCGTGGGTCGCCGCAGGCGTCGTCGAGCCGAGCCTGCGGGACGCCGTCGGTGCGGTGATCGAGAACCCGCGGTGGCTGCGACTCGAGGGACGCACGGTCGTCGTGCTCGGCGCGGCGGCCGAGATGGGCCCCCTGCGGTCGCTGTTGCGCTGGGGCGCGACCGTCGCCGCCGTCGACCTGCCCCGCCCCGACCTGTGGGGCCGGCTCCTCCAGGACGTCCGGAGCACGGGCGGCCGGGTGCTCGTGCCGGCGTCCCCGGGCACCCGGCCGCTGGCCGAGCGGGCCGGCGTCGACCTCGTCCACGACCTTCCCACCGCCACCGCCTGGGTGAGCGGGGTGGAGGGCCAACTGGTCCTCGGCAACTACGTCTACGCCGACGGCGCGACCAACGTCCGGGTCAGCACCGCGGTCGACGCCCTCACCGAGCAGGTGCGGCTCGCCCGCCCGGACACCGCCCTGTCGTTCCTCGCCACGCCGACCGACGTCTTCGCCGTGCCACGACAGGTCGTCGACGCGTCCACCCGGGCGTATGCCGCGAGGCGCACCTCCAAGGTGCTCCGCGGTCCTCTCCGCACGCTCTCGGGCGGGCGCCTGCTCCGGCGCAACTACGTCCCGGGTGAGGACCCGGGCATCAACGACTCCGTCGTCCTCCAGCAGGGACCGAACTACCTGCTCGCCAAGCGGCTCCAGCGCTGGAGGGCGACGACGGCCCGGGCGTCCGGTGCCACGGTCTCCTTCAAGATCGCCCCGCCGACCCGGACGCGCTCCGTGCTGAAGAACCGGGCGCTCGCGGCGGCCTACGCCGGCGCGCACCGCTTCGGCGTCGAGGTCTTCGAGCCCGGCACCGCCAACACGCTCATGGCCGCCCTGCTCGTCCACGACCTCGTGGCCGGATCGCCGCCCCAGGAGCACCCGTGGCAGGACGAGGCGTATGCCGCGGCGCACGGCGGTCTGTGGCGGGCGGCATACGACCCGCGCAGCGCGCTGGGCCTGGCGGCGCTCCTCGGCGTCGCGGCCCGTCCCTGACGGGTCGCCGCACCCGTCATCATGGAGGGCATGTCCGACCCACTCGACCTCCTCGACCTCGACAGCCTCCTCACCGACGACGAGAAGGCGATCCGGGCCGCCGCCCGGCAGGTCTGCGCGGACGCCGTCGACCCGTACGTCATGCAGTGGTACGAGCAGGGGGACCTGCCCGCGGCCCGCGAGCTGGCCCGCGAGTTCGGCAAGGTCGGCCTGCTCGGCATGCATCTCGAGGGCTACGGCTGTGCGGGGCTCGGCTCGGTCGACTACGGCCTCGCCTGCCTCGAGCTCGAGGCGAGCGACTCCGGCATCCGGTCGCTGGTGTCGGTGCAGGGAAGCCTCGCGATGTTCGCCATCTGGCGGTTCGGCTCTGAGGACCACAAGCAGGAGTGGTTGCCGAGGATGGCGGCCGGTGAGGCGATCGGCTGCTTCGGCCTCACCGAGCCCGACCACGGCTCGGACCCCGCCTCGATGCGAGCCCGCGCACGTCGCGACGGCGAGGACTGGGTGATCAACGGGTCGAAGACGTGGATCACCAACGGGTCCATCGCCGACGTCGCCGTCGTCTGGGCCAACGCCGGTGAGGAGCACGGCGGCATCCGGGGGTTCGTGGTGCCGACCCGGACCCGGGGGTTCACGGCGCACAAGATCCATCACAAGATGTCGCTGCGTGCCTCGGTCACCTCGGAGCTCACGTTCGAGGATCTCCGGCTGCCGGCGGATGCCGTGCTTCCCGACGTCCGTGGCCTCAAGGGTCCGCTCGCGTGTCTGTCCGAGGCGCGCTACGGCATCGTCTGGGGGTCGCTCGGCGCGGCGCGCTCCTCACTGGACGCGGCCCGGCGCTACTCGAAGGAGCGGGTGCAGTTCGACCGCCCCATCGGCGGCTTCCAGCTCACTCAGGCCAAGCTCGCCGCCATGGCGACGGAGCTCCAGCTGGGCCAGCTCCTCGCGCTGCACCTCGGCCGGCGCAAGGACACCGTCGGCCTGCGGCCGGAGCAGGTCTCGGTCGGCAAGTACAACAACGTCACGAAGGCCCTCGAGATCTGCCGCACCGCGCGGACCATCCTCGGCGCCAACGGGGTGAGCGGTGAGTGGCCGGTCATGCGGCACGCCAACAACCTGGAGTCGGTCCTCACCTATGAGGGCACGGTCGAGATGCACACCCTTGTCATCGGCCAGGCGCTCACCGGGGAGTCGGCCTTCCGCTGAAACCGCGTTGCCGTGGTCTCGCCCGAGCGGCGACCATGGTGTCGTGCTGTCCGCCTACGCCCCGCTGTTCCGCGTGCCGGGCGCCCTACCGTTCATCGCCGGAACCACGCTGTCGCGCACCGGCGGGGCGATGTTCGGGGTGGCGGTCATCGTCATGCTCAGTGAGCGTCGCGGGTCGTTCGGGTTGGCCGGCGCCGTCTCCGCTGTGGGCCTGGCGGTCCTGGCCGTTGCGGGACCGGTCATCGGCCGGCTCGTCGACAAGCACGGCCAGCGCCGCGTTGCCCTGCCGTTCGTCCTCGTGTCCGCCGCCTGCGGCTTCGCCGTGGTGGTGCTCTCCTGGCGCGACGCGCCCGCGTGGACCCTCTTCCTCTTCTACGGCCTCTCGGCCGTCCTCCCCGAGCCCGGTCCGATGTCACGGGCCCGGTGGGCCCACATCTTCCGCCACGAGCCGCAGCGGCTGCACACGGCGATGAGCTTCGAGCAGGTCGCCGACGAGGCCTCCTTCGTCGTCGGCCCGGTGCTGGCCGTCCTCGTGTCGACGCTGTGGTTCCCCGAGGCTGGTCTGCTGCTCGCCGAGATCCTCTTCACCGCGGGCATGCTCACCTTCCTCGCTGCCCGAGCCACCGAACCGCCGGTGGTCCCCCACGCCGACCGTCCGACCGGCTTGGCCGTCCGGCGCCCGGGCCTGCTCCTCGTCGCGACCGCCCTCGTCATGACCGGCGTCATCTTCGGCGCCAACGAGGTGATCGCGGTGGCCTACGCCAAGGAGGCAGGCCAGACCGGCTTCTCGAGCGTCATCCTCGGCGCGTTCGCCCTCGGCTCGACACTCGCCGGCATCGTCTTCGGCAGCCGGGCGTTCCGGTCGACCATGACCCGCCGGCTCGTCATCGCGGCGACCGGGATGTTCGTGCTGGAGGTTCCCGCCCTGCTTGTCGACGGACTGTGGCCGCTGGCGGTCGTCATGTTCGTCGCCGGGTCGGCGACGGCTCCCCTGCTCATCACGAGCCTCTCCCTGGCCCAGCGCCTCGTCCCCAAGGCGCTCGTCACCGAGGGCATGGCGGTGGCCATCACCGGCATCCTCATCGGCATCTCCGCCGGTTCGGCCGTCGGCGGCTGGGCCATCGAGGCATGGGGCGCCCAGCTCGCGTATGCCGTCCCCGTGGTGAGCGGTGGCCTGGCGCTCTCGCTCATCGCCATCCGCTACCGGCACCTCGAGGGCGCCGAGCTGGCGGGGGGCCGGGCCCTGGAGCCGGACAGCACACCGGTCCCGGCCTGAGCGCAGGCTCAGTGCGCGGCGGCGGCCGCACTCTCGTCGCGTGCCCGCTGTCCGTAGGTTGCGCTCCTGCGCAGCTCGACGTGCGGCAGCAGGAGCATGACGAGGAAGCCCACGACCATGACACCCGCGCCGACGAGGAACACGAGGTCCATCGCCTCCGAGAACCCGATGAGGAACGGTCTGGCCAGCCGCTCGTCGAGGTCGTTGAGGAAGGAGCTGTCCTGGAGCACGGCTCCGGCAGCCTCACGTGCCTGGCCGTCCTGGAACAGGCCGGCCACCGCCGCGTTCGCCGGATCGGCGAGGGCCGCCTGGAAGTCCGGCGTCGGGACGGCGACCCGCAGGGCCGCTTCGATCTTCTCGCCGGCGGTCGAGAACAGGATGGACAGGAAGACGGCGGTACCGAGCGCTCCGCCGATCTGTCGGGTGAAGGTCGCCGTCGACGTGGCCACGCCGATCTGCTGAGGCGGCACGGCATTCTGCACGGCGAGGGTGAGGGGCTGGAAGTTGAAGCCGAGGCCGATCCCGAAGGCCAGCATGACGGTCATCGTCTGCCACAGCGGGGTGTCGAACTCCACGTAGTGGAAGACGAAGAGGGAGACGGCGAGGAGGCCGGAGCCGATGATCGGGAACATCCGGTAGCGCCCGGTGCGGGAGATGATCTGACCGGAGAGGATCGAGCCGAACATGATGCCCAGGGTCATCGGCAGCAACATCAGGCCGGCTTCGGTGGGTGTCGCCCCCTTGACGATCTGGAGGTAGAGCGGCAGCGCGGCGAGCCCGCCGAACATCGCGACGCCGATGAGGACCGACGCGACCGAGGAGACGCCGACGGTCCTGTTGCGGAACATCGCGAGCGGAAGGATCGCCTCCTCCTTCATCCTCCACTCCTGCCAGAAGAAGCCGATCGCTCCCAGGACGCCGACGACGTAGCAGGTCGTGGACGACACGGCGCTCCAGCCCCACTCCCGACCCTGCTCGGCGACGAGGAGGAGCGGCACGAGGGCTGTCGAGAGGAGTGCCGCCCCGAGCCAGTCGATGCGGTGGTCGAGGCGGGTGTGGTGCAGGTGCAGCGTCCTGGAGACCACGGCGAGCGCTGCGGCGCCGACGGGGACGTTGACGAGGAAGACCCAGCGCCAGCCCTCGATGCCGAGGATGCTGTCCGCTCCGGCGAAGAAGCCACCGATGACCGGGCCGAGCACCGACGCGGTGCCGAACACGGCGAGGAAGTAGCCCTGGTACTTGGCGCGCTCCCGCGGTGGGACGATGTCGCCGATGATCGCGAGGGCGAGTGAGAAGAGGCCGCCGGCTCCGATCCCCTGGACCGCCCGGTAGAACGCGAGCGACCCCATCGACGTCGCGAAGGCGCAGAGGACCGAGCCGAAGATGAAGATGCTGATCGCCGTGATGAACAGCTTCTTGCGGCCGTAGATGTCGCCCAGCTTGCCGTAGAGCGGGGTGACGATCGTCGAGGTGATGAGGTATGCCGTCGTCGCCCACGCCTGGTGGTTCAGGCCCTGGAGGTCGTCCGCGATGGTGCGGATGGCCGTCGCGACGATCGTCTGGTCGAGCGCGGCGAGGAACATGCCCATCATGAGCCCGATGAGGATCGTGACGATCTGCCGGTGGTCGAGGGGAGCCACCGGGTCCGCCGACGACGCTCGGGTGGACTCGCTCATCGGTCCGTCCTTCGGGAGGTGGTCTGGAGGGACGCCTCGAGGTCGGAGGCGAAGTGCTGGAGGTGTGCGGAGAACGACGCGACGTCGTCGCTGGACCAGTCGGCGAGGAGTCCCAGGAGCCATCGGTCGCCCAACGGATACGCCATGGGGTCGACCTGGGGGTGCTGACGCGCGGCCTGCTTGGCGGACGGTGTGGAGGAGCAATTGCTTGCTGCACGCAACTACTGCCCGGGCAGCCGCATTCCCACGAGCCGGTGAGGGACCGCGTCAGGGAGTGATGACGAGGTGGTCCAGGACCCGCCGGGCGACGTCCTCGTCGCCGTGCACGACGACGTGCAGCTCGTCGGGGGCTCGTCGGCCGCCGGCGAGCCGGCCGGCCACCTGGGTCGACATGGTCAGCGACGTCGTCACGACGTCGGGGTGCTCCTCGGCGTCCCCCGTGAAGAGAGGCACCCCGACCGCCTTGCCGTCGTGCTCCTCGACCCGCGCGCCGGCCCGGCCCACGGTGGGACCGGTGAGGTCGAGGACGACGGCGTTCCCGGGCTCGATCGCTGCGTCCCTGGCCACGATGCGTGGCAGCGTCGCGAACAGGCGGCTGATGCTGTGCGCCGCGGCCGGGCTGTCGAGCCCGCCGGGGCGCCCGAGCGCCTCGCGGATGTCCTGCTCGTGCATCCAGATGTCGAAGACACGGATGCGGAGCAGCCCCTCCATCGTCGTCGGGCCGAAGGGCCCCTGGATCTGCTGCTCGGCCCACTCGTGACCCGACCGGTAGACGTGCAGCCGCTCGGCGAGACGCTCCTCGAGCTCGTCGAGCACCTCCTCGAGGTCGCGACCCCGACGGGACTCGACGTACTTCTCGACCCGCTCGCCGAACGCGTGCCGCACGTGCGCGTGCTCGCGAACGTCGATGTCGGGCACCGGCTCACCCGCCACCATCGCCTCGGTGCTGGCCACGTGGGCGACCTGGTCGCGGACCGTCCACCCGGGGCAGTCCGTCGGGAGGTCGGCGTCTCCTGGACGGGAGGTCCGCCCGAGGTCGATGACGCACTGCACCGTCTGGGCGTACGCGTCGACGAGCTCACCCAGCTCGCTGGGTGCCGGGGGGTGCACAGGCATGCCGTCACAGTACCTACGCTGGGTGACATGGCCGCCACCCCACAGAGCTCGGCCCTGGCGCGACCCCTGGGTCTCGCCGTCGCCGCCGGCCTGGTCGCGGCCGTGGTGGCCGCCGTGCTCACCGGTGCGACGGCCCCGCTCGACCTCGCCGACCCGGGCCCTGTCGTCCGGTGGGGGGTGCCGCTCGTCTCGATGGTGAGCACCCTGGCGGCCAGCGCGACCGTCGGCCTCCTCGGCCTCGCCGCCTTCCTGGCACCGGAGCGGGTGGGTACTGACCGCCGGGTCACGGCCACGCGGTATGCCGCGCGCGCTGCGGTCGTGTGGGCCGCCGCCGCCCTGCTCGAGGTGGTGCTGACGTTCGCCGACCTCGCCGGCACCCCGGTATCCAGCCCCGACCTGTTCAGCCAGCTCGTGTCCTTCACGTGGACGCTGGAGACCACCCGGGTGCTGCTCCTCAGCGCCCTCGCCGCGGTCGGCGTCGCCGCCGCGGCGAGTGTCACGAGGCGTCGGGCACCCATGGCATGGCTCGCCGTGACCACCCTCGCCGCCGTCGTCGTGCTGGCCCTCACGGGGCATGCGGCCGGCTCCGCCAGCCACGAGGACGCCGTCAACGCGCTGGCCGTCCACCTCCTCGGCGTCGTCGTCTGGACCGGCGGCCTGATGGCCCTCGTGGTGATGCGCTCGCAGCTCGGCAGCGACCTCGGGGCGACGGTGGCCCGCTACTCGACCGTCGCCGGCTGGTGCTTCGCCGCGGTCACCGTCACCGGTCTCCAGCAGGCCTGGATCCGGCTGGGTTCCCTGAGTGCGCTTGCCACGGCATACGGCATGGTGGTCGCGCTGAAGGCGCTGGCCCTCGTCGTGCTGGGAGTCCTCGGGTGGCTGCACCGTCGGAACATCACGACCCGGCTCCGGGCCGACCCGGGCGACGGCCGGGCCTTCGCGCGGCTCGCGGTGGGCGACGTGGTGCTCATGGGAGCAGCCACCGGGCTCGCGGCGGTGCTGGCCCGCAGCCTCCCGCCGGTGCCGGACGCCCCGCCGGCCCCGAGCCGCATCCTCGAGCTCACCGGGTTCCCGGACCCGGGCCCCATGGTCGGCGCCGACTGGCTCACGGCCTGGCGCATCGACTGGCTCCTCCTCGGCACGGCCGCGCTGGCCGTCGCCCTGTACCTCGCGGGTGTCGTGCGGCTGCGCCGCCGCGGTGACACCTGGCCCGTGGGACGGACGATCTGCTGGGTGCTCGGGTGGACCCTCCTCGTGTGGGCCACGTCCGGGGCGCCGGGGATCTGGGGCCGCGTGCTCTTCAGCGTGCACATGGTCATGCACATGGTCGTGGCGATGCTCGTCCCGATCCTCTTGGTGCCCGGCGCGCCGGTGACGCTCGCACTGCGCACCCTCAAGGCTCGGCCGGACAAGACCTGGGGTCCCCGTGAGGTCCTCCTCCAGGTCGTGCACTCACGGGCGATGCGGGTGCTCGCCAACCCGGTCGTGGCGGCGGCTCTCTTCTTCTTCAGCCTGGCGGCCTTCTACTGGACCGGCCTGTTCGAGCTGTCGCTGACGACCCACACGGGTCACCTGCTGATGCTGGCCCACTTCCTCCTGACCGGTTACCTCTTCACCTGGGTCCTCATCGGCATCGACCCCGGAGTGCCGCGGTGGAGCCCGCTCGGCCTCCTCGGCATCCTCTTCGCCACGATCTCGTTCCACGCGTTCTTCGGGGTGGCGCTGACCGGCAGCGAGGACCTGCTGGCTCCGGACTTCTTCCTCCAGCTCAACCTTCCCTGGGGGCCGGACGTCCTCGCCGACCAGCAACGGGCGGGGGAGATCGCCTGGGGGGTCGGGGAGGCGCCGACGCTCATCCTCGCGGTCATCGTCGCGGTCCAGTGGTTCCGGACGGACCAGAAGGAGGCGGTGCGCAAGGACCGTCAGGCCGACCGTGACGGCGACGCCGAGCTCAGGGCCTACAACGAGCGCCTGGCTCGGCTGCGCGGGGGAGGATGAGCGGCATGCGCGTCGCCGTCATCCAGCTCGCCTACGACGACGACGAGTCCTTCGAGGCGCGGGTCGACCGGGTCGCGGGGCTCGTCGCGGCGCAGGCCGGCCACGACCTCGTCATCCTTCCGGAGCTGTGGGGCGCCACGGGGTTCGACTACACCCGCTGGTCCCGTGAGGCGCAGCCGCTCGGCGGGAGGGACGCTGCACGCCGGCTCCTTCGTGGAGCGCCTCCCGGAGCCCGGTGTCGACGGCCGTGACCTGGCCAACACCTCAGTCGTGTACGCCGCGGACGGCGGCCTCCGTGCGGTCTACCGGAAGGTGCACCGGTTCGGCTTCGGCGCGGGCGAGCCGAGGCTCATGGAGGCGGGTGAGGACGTCGTCGTGACCGGCGTCCCTGCCGGTACGGCGACGGACGAGCACGTCGTGGCGGGACTCTCCACGTGCTACGACCTGCGGTTCCCCGAGCTCTACCGGCGTCAGGTCGACGCCGGGGCCGAGATGTTCCTCGTGCCCGCGGCCTGGCCGGCGGCTCGCGTCGCCCACTGGACCCTGCTGGGCCGGGCCCGGGCCGTCGAGAACCAGTGCGTCATGGTGCAGTGCAACACCGGAGGCGCCCACGCGGGGCACCAGATGGGCGGCCACAGCCAGGTGGTGTCCGCCTCGGGAGAGGTGCTCGCACAGGCCCGAGGCGCCGACGAGGAGGTGCTCTCGGTCGAGGTCGACACTGGGGCCACCACGGCATACCGCCGCGACTTCCCCGTGCTCGAGGACCGCCGCCTCTGATGGGAGGGTGGGGTCATGGCCGATGCGTCGGGGATCCTCGCGGAGCTCGTCGCCGCCCTGCCCGAGGGTGTGGTCGTGAGCAGCCCCGAGACGCTGGAGAAGTACCGGTTCGACTGGACCCACGACGCCACAGCGGGGATGCCGCTCGCGGCCGTCCGCGCGCAGGACGCCGGACAGGTGCAGGAGACACTGCGGTGGGCGACCCGGCACGCTGTTCCCGTGGTGCCTCGAGGCGCCGGCACGGGACTCTCCGGCGGCGCGCTCGCCATCGACGGTGGCATCGTCCTCTCGACGGAGCGCATGCGGGCGGTCGAGGTCGACCTCGCCAGCCGGGTCGCCGTCGCCGAGCCCGGGGCCCTCAACGTCGATGTGAAGCGCGCGGCGGCTGAGCACGGCCTGTGGTATCCGCCCGACCCGAGCTCGTACGAGATCTGCTCCATCGGCGGCAACATCGCGACGAACGCCGGTGGCCTCTGCTGCGTGAAGTACGGCGTCACGGCGGACTACGTGCTCGGGCTCGACGTGGTGTTGGCCGACGGGACACTGGTCACCCTCGGGGGCAAGCGGGTCAAGGACGTGGCCGGCCTCCCGCTGCTCAGGCTCTTCGTCGGCTCCGAGGGCACGCTGGGTGTCGTCACCCGTGCGGTCCTGCGCCTGGTGCCTGCACAGCATCCGCGAGCGACGGTCGTTGCCACCTTCCCCACCGTCGCCGCCGCGGCCGCGGCGGTGGTCGACCTGGGTCGCACGGTCCGCGCGTCGATGGTCGAGCTCATGGACCGCGCCTCGCTCAACGCCGTCGAGGACTTCCGGCCGATGGGGCTGGACCGCGAGGCGGGTGCCATGCTCGTCATCCAGTCGGACGCCCCGGGCGGCGCCCGAGCCGACGAGGTGTCCGCGGCCGTGACGGCGTGCGAGCGGGCTGGGGCGAAGGAGGTCTTCGCCACCGACGACCCCGACGAGGGCGAGCTGTTCGTCCAGGCTCGGCGCCTTCACTTCACCGCCCTCGAGTCGCGGGGGGCCGTGCTCCCCGAGGACGTCGGCGTGCCCGTCCCCCAGCTGCCCGCGCTCCTCGCCGCGGTGGAGGAGATCGCGCAGCGGTATGCCGTGCAGGTCCCGGTCGTCGCGCACGCCGGTGACGGCAACACCCACCCGGCGATCGTCTACAGTGCGGGCGACGAGGACGCTGAGCACCGGGCGCGGTTCGCCTTCGACGCCATCATGGTCGCGGCGATCGAGCTCGGGGGCACCATCACGGGCGAGCACGGTGTCGGCCGCCTCAAGACGGCATCCCTGCAGCTCCAGCTCGGGCCCGAGGTCATGGACCTCACGAGGCGGGTGAAGGCTGCTGTGGACCCGCTCGGCATCCTCAACCCGGGCGCCGGCTTCTGACGACAGGCATCCCCCGGGCGTCTCGAGGAGTCCGAAAACGGGTGCACCGGAGCCGCAGGTGAGTGATGCCGCGTGACTACAGTCGATGGGTTAGCCCGACCACCGGCCCCCCACAGAGGAGACCTCCCATGTACATCGGACTCGGCATCGTCCTCATCGTCATCGGCGCCATCCTGGCGTTCGCGCTCGACATCGACCTTCCGGGGATCGAGGACGACACGCTCGGCTGGATCCTCATCATCGCCGGGATCCTCGCCATCCTCTTGTCGTTCGCCTTCGCCAACCGTCGGCGCGCGGGAGTCACGACGACCCGTGAGAGCCAGATCGACCCCGTGACCGGCTCGCGTGTCGACCGCACGGACGTCGACCCCCGCTGACCTGCTGACCGCCGAACGGCCCACCCCGTGTCGGGGTGGGCCGTCGTCGTGTCACACCGCGTCTCAGAAGGAGGCCTCGGGCACGTCCATGAGGAGCGAGTCTGTCGACTCCGCCACCGCACGCTCGGCGGACAGCCGGGGAAGGACCTGGCGGGCGTAGAACTGCGCCGCCGCGACCTTGCCCTCGTAGAAGTCCTTGTCCTTGCCGGTGCGGCCGGCTGCGAGGGCGTCGAGCGCCACCGCCGCCTGTCGGAGCAGGAGCCACCCCACGACGAGGTCACCGGCGGCGAGGAGCAGGCGGGTCGTGTTCTGGCCGACGGAGTAGACGTTGGTGATCTCGCCGCCCTGCCGCGGGTCCGACTTCATGAGCTCCCCGACCATGAAGCCGAGGATGCCCTGGACGTCCTCGACACCCTGACCGAGCAGCTCGCGGTCCCGGTCGAGCCGCCCCTCGTGGGCTCCGAGGTCCTTGGCGAACTCGGCCATCTGCGTGGAGAGGTGGGTGAGTGCCTGGCCCTTGTCGCGCACGATCTTGCGGAAGAAGAAGTCGAGCCCCTGGATCGCCGTCGTGCCCTCGTAGAGGGTGTCGATCTTCGCGTCCCGGACGTACTGCTCCACGGGGTAGTCCTGGAGGAACCCCGACCCCCCGAAGGTCTGGAGCGACTCCGTTCCCAGCAGCACCCAGGCCCGCTCGGAGCCCAGGCCCTTGACGAGCGGCAGCAGCAGGTCGTTGACCCGGCTCGCGATGTCCGCTCCAGAGCCAGGCTCGAAGTCCTCCGAACCCGAGGCGAGCCGCTCCTGGTCGACGATGTCCTGCTGGCTGGCCGTGAAGAGCACGAGCGCGCGAAGGCCTTCCGCGTACGCCTTCTGCATCATCAGGGAGCGGCGCACGTCGGGGTGGTGGGTGATCGTCACGCGCGGGGCGGCCTTGTCGGTCGACTGGGTGAGGTCGGCGCCCTGGACGCGGTGCTTGGCGTAGTCGAGGGCGTTGAGGTAGCCGGAGGACAGCGTGGCGATGGCCTTGGTGCCGACCATCATCCGGGCGTTCTCGATGACGTGGAACATCTGGGCGATGCCGTTGTGGACGTCTCCGAGCAGGGTGCCGACAGCCGGCCTCTCACCGCCGAAGGTCAGCTCGCACGTCGTGGAGACCTTCAGGCCCATCTTCTTCTCGAGGTTCGTGACGTAGACGCCGTTGCGCTCGCCGAGCTCACCGGTCTCGAGGTCGACGTCGTACTTGGTGAGGATGAAGAGCGAGAGGCCCTTGGTGCCGGGGCCGGCGCCCTCCGGCCGAGCGAGCACGAAGTGCACGACGTTGTCGACCATGTCCGACTCGGCACTGGTGATGAAGCGCTTGACGCCGCTGACCGTCCAGGTGCCGTCGGGGTTCTCGACGGCCTTGGTGCGCCCGGCGCCCACGTCGGAGCCGGCATCCGGCTCGGTGAGGACCATCGTGCAGTGCCAGTTCTTCTCGACGATCCAGCGCGCGAGCTTCTTCTGGTCGTCGTTGCCGAGGACGTAGAGCAGCTTGGCGAAGCCGTAGGAGGCGGCGAACATCGCCGCGGCCGGGTTGGAGCCCAGCAGCATCTCGTTGACCGCCCACCGAAGGCTCGGGGGCGCCACGGTGCCACCCAGCTCGGCGTTCAGGTCGATGGCCCAGAACCCGCTCTCGCGGTAGGCGTCGAAGGACTT
>JAQSWG010000128.1 GCA_029266735.1 Ornithinibacter sp. | reverse complement strand
CGTTGCGGGACTCGCGCCACCCGAGGGACCGGCAGCGGACGCCTCTGCGGCACCTGCCATCGCGCCGAGCATCTGGGACACGTGCACCGGCTCGACCACGGGAGCGGCCGGGGCCGGCTGGTCCACCTGGACGTCGACGTGGAAGAGCAGGACGACCGACTCCTCCTTGACGGCCTCGTTCATCGTGTTCCAGAGGGCGAACCCCTCCCGCTGGTACTCGACGAGGGGGTCGCGCTGGGCCATGGCTCGCAGGCCGATCCCGTCCTGGAGGTAGTCCATCTCGTAGAGGTGCTCGCGCCACTTGCGGTCCAGCACCGAGAGCACGCCACTTGCGGTCCAGCACCGAGAGCATGACGCGGCGCTCGACCTCCCGCATGACCTCGGAGCCCAGGGTCTCCTCGCGCTGGTCGTA
This sequence comes from Ornithinibacter sp., assembly GCA_029266735.1. Taxonomy (GTDB): domain Bacteria; phylum Actinomycetota; class Actinomycetes; order Actinomycetales; family Dermatophilaceae; genus Fodinibacter. The sequence continues at coordinate 4,937 of JAQSWG010000128.1, read as the reverse complement.
CGCGTGGTGGGCGTCGGAGAGGAGCTCCTCCTTGAGCCGGTCGGCGGTCAGGGCGCTGCGTCCGCCGGCGGCCTCGATGACCTGCTCGGGGTCGAGGGAGATCGGGTAGAGCGCCTTGAGTGCGCTCCAGAGGCGCTCGAGGTTCCAGTCCTCGGGGAAGCCCTCGGCGGTCTCGGCGTCGACGTAGCCCTCGACGACGTCGTTGACGAAGAACCGCAGCTGCTCGTGGAGGTCCTCGCCCTCGAGGACCCGGCGGCGCTCGGCGTAGATGACGGTGCGCTGCCGGTTGAGGACGTCGTCGTACTTGAGGACGTTCTTGCGGATCTCGAAGTTCTGGGCCTCGACCTGGGCCTGCGCCGACTGGATCGAGCGCGAGACGAGCTTGGACTCGATCGGCTGGTCGTCGTCGAGCTTCGCGGTCGTCATGACACGGTCGACGAGGCCCGCGTTGAACAGCCGCATGAGGTGGTCCTCGAGCGAGAGGTAGAACCGGGACTCGCCGGGGTCCCCCTGCCGCCCGGAGCGGCCACGCAGCTGGTTGTCGATGCGTCGCGACTCGTGCCGCTCGGTGCCGAGGACGTACAGGCCGCCCAGCTCGGTGACCTCGTCGTGCTCGGCCGAGACGGCGGCCTCGGCGCGGGCGAGCGCCTCGTCCCACGCCGCCTCGTACTCCTCGGGCGTCTCGTGGGGGTCCAGCCCGCGGTCGCGGAGGGCGGCGATAGCCCGGAACTCGGGGTTGCCGCCGAGCATGATGTCGGTGCCTCGACCCGCCATGTTCGTCGCGACGGTGACGGCGCCCTTGCGGCCCGCCTCCGCGACGATCGCCGCCTCGCGCTCGTGGTGCTTGGCGTTGAGGACCTCATGGCGGACCCCACGCCGGCGCAGCTGCTCGGAGAGGTACTCGGACTTCTCGACCGAGACCGTGCCGACGAGCACCGGCTGGCCCCTCTCGTTGCGCTCGGCGATGTCGTCGACGACGGCCTTGTACTTCGACTCCTCGGTCCGGTAGACGAGGTCGGCCTCGTCGGCGCGGATCATCGGGCGGTTCGTGGGGATGGGCACGACGCCGAGCTGGTAGATCGAGTTGAGCTCGGAGGCCTCGGTCATGGCCGTGCCGGTCATGCCGGCGAGCTTCTCGTACATCCGGAAGTAGTTCTGGAGGGTGATCGTCGCGAGGGTCTGGTTCTCGTTCTTGATCTCCACCCCCTCCTTGGCCTCGATGGCCTGGTGCATCCCGTCGTTGTAGCGACGACCGGCGAGCATGCGACCGGTGTGCTCGTCGACGATGAGCACCTCACCGTTGAGGACGACGTAGTCCTTGTCGCGCTGGAACAGCTCCTTGGCCTTGATGGCGTTGTTGAGGTAGCCGATGAGCGGGGTGTTGGCCGACTCGTAGAGGTTGTCGATGCCGAGGTGGTCCTCGACCTTCTGGATGCCGCTCTCGAGGACGCCGACCGTGCGCTTCTTCTCGTCCACCTCGTAGTCGCCGCGCTCGGACTCCAGCTCGCCGCGCTCGAGGCGGGCGGCGAGCTTGGCGAACTCGCCGTACCACTTCGTGGGCTGGTCGGCGGGGCCGGAGATGATGAGCGGCGTGCGGGCCTCGTCGATGAGGATCGAGTCGACCTCGTCGACGATCGCGTAGTGGTGGTCGCGCTGCACCAGCTCGGCGGTGGACCACGCCATGTTGTCGCGCAGGTAGTCGAAGCCGAACTCGTTGTTCGTGCCGTAGGTGATGTCCTTGGCGTACTCCGCCCGCCGCTGCTCCGGCGTCATCGTGTTGAGGATGCAGCCGGTCTCCAGGCCGAGGAAGCGGTGCACGCGTCCCATGAGCTCGGACTGGTACTCGGCGAGGTAGTCGTTGACCGTGATGACGTGCACACCCTTGCCCGTGAGGGCGTTGAGGTAGCACGGCAGCGTGGCCACGAGGGTCTTGCCCTCACCGGTGCGCATCTCGGCGACGTTGCCCATGTGCAGGGCCGCCCCACCCATGATCTGGACGTCGAAGTGGCGCTTGCCGAGGGTGCGCTTGCTCGCCTCACGAACGGCGGCGAAGGCCTCGGGGAGGATGTCCTCGAGCGTCTCCCCGTCGGCCAGCCGCTGCTTGAACACGTCAGTCTCGGCTCGCAGCTCGGCGTCGGTGAGCTTCTCGAAGTCCTCCTCGATCGCGTTCACCTGGGCGGAGATGTTGTCGAGCTTCTTGAGGATGCGGCCCTCGCCGGCGCGCAGCAGCTTCTCGACGATCTTCACGAGTGGGACTCCCTTGGCGTGACTGCAGAACGGTCGCTCGACCGGACCTGCCTAGGGTAGTCGAGCCCTGCGCGACGCACCGACGTGGCGGTGGGCGCCACTGCGCCAACGCGGGGCGCGGCGGGGTGAGTTCCCCAGGACCGCCCGGGGTGGTTGGGTGACGTCATGACCGGTATGCCGTTTCCGGCCTGCGTCCCCGTGCTCACTGACGGCCACGTCCGGCTGCGCGCGCACCGCCCGGAGGATGCGGAGCGGATCGTCGAGTCGTCCAACGACGCGGAGTCGAAGCGCTGGACCACCGTGCCCCGGCCGTATCCCCCGGTGGAGGCCGAGCGGTTCCTCGGGCTCATCCGGGCCGGGTGGGAGGACGCTGACGGCAACCGGCTGTGGGCCATCGAGGAGGTCGACGACGCCCAGGGCCGGCTGCTCGGCACGATCGACATCCGGCCGACGGTCGCCCCGGGGGTGGCCGAGGTCGGCTTCGGGCTGCACCCGGACGCCCGGGGACGGGGCGTGATGTCGTCCGCGCTACGGCTGGCGAGCCGCTGGTGGTTCGGGCAGGGCGGCATCCGGGTGCACTGGTCGTCCATCCGGGGCAACTTCGGAAGCTGGCGGGTCGCCTGGGCGTGCGGCTTCACGCACCACGGGACGACACCCCAGGCCCATCCGGACCCCGGGGGAGGCCCCGCACTCGACCTGTGGCGAGCCAGCCTCGGGACGGACGACGTCATGGAGCCGCGGACCCCGTGGGCCGACCCACCCGTGCTGACCTCGCCGGAGGCGGGCGGCATCCGGCTCCGGCCCTGGCGAGATGCCGACATCGAGGCGCTCGAGCCACGGGACCAGCCCGACCACCACATGCCGGCACGTGGCGTCCTCGACAGCGACAGCTTCCCGGAGTGGCTCCTGATCCGCCGCGAGCAGATGTCGCAGGGGAAGGTGCTCACCTGGTGCATCGCGGACGCCGGCACGGATGCCGCGCTCGGCGAGGCCCTCGTGTTCGTCGCCGAGGGGACGCTCGACGACGACACAGCCGAGATCGGCTACCAGGTCATCCCGAGCGGCCGCGGCCGCGGTGTCGCGACGGCGGGCGCCCGGGTGCTCGCGGGGCATGCCCTGACTCCCCGGGACCGCGGCGGGCTCGGCATCCGCCGGCTGGTGGCCCAGACCGCCGAGGACAACACCGGCAGCAACATCGTGCTCGACCGGCTGGGCTTCACCATCTGGGGCCGGGAGACGGCAGCGGACGTCCTCCCGGACGGCCGGGCCGTCGACGCCCTGCACTGGGAGCTCCTCCGCGACTGACCCCGCCTCCCCGACTTCGTCTGTCGATCTGCCGTCGACGCGCCGCCGGGGCGGCGTGTCGCGGCGATCTGACAGACGAAGTCGGGGAGGCGGGCGGGGGTCAGGCCACTGCGGCGAGGTCGAGCCAGGAGGCCATGAGCGCCAGTTCCGACTCGAGCTCGTGGCGGTCCTCGTCGCTGCCCCGGCCGGGCTCCCAGGTGCACCTCCGCACGCGCAGCACCCTGGCCGCGCGGTCGGCCTTGAGGTCCACGCGGGCGACGAGGTCCTCGCCGAGGAGGAACGGCAGCACGTAGTAGCCGTGCACGCGCAGGTGTTCCGGGGTGTAGATCTCGAGCCGGTAGTCGAAGCCGAAGAGCGCACGGGTCCGATCGCGCTGCCAGATGAGCGAGTCGAAGGGAGAGAGCAGGGCGCGCGCCTCGACCCTCCTCGGACGTCGGGCATCACGGTGCAGGTATGCCGTCCGCCGCCACCCCTCGATCGTGGCCGGAACGAGGGTGCCGTCGCTGACGAGGGAGGCGATCGCGGGGCGGGCCTGCTCGGGTGAGAGGCGGAAGTAGTCCCTCAGGCACTGCTCGGTGCCCACGCCGTGGCAACGCGCGGCGATCTCGACCAGCCGCCGAAACGCCTCGTCCTCCGCCGGACGCGAGTCCGGGTTCGTGGCGAGCTCTCGCATGGAGGGTGGCAGCACCCGGGACGGCAGGGCGTAGCGGCGCTCGAACTGGCTGGATCGACCGGCGCTCGACACCTGGCCCGACCAGAAGAGGTGCTCGAGCGCCGTCTTGACGAGGGACCAGTTCCACCCCCACTCCTCACGCTGCCGTGGAAGGTCGTGCTCCAGGGCCGACTCCACCTCCCGGCTGGTGAGCGGCCCCCGACGGGCAACCTCCGCGAGCACCGCAGCCACGAGCTCAGGGTGGTCCCGCGCGACCCGTTGCATGCCGCCCCAGGCTTCCGAGAGGGCTCGTCGCATCCGGAAGTCCAGCAACGGCCACGTTGCAGGAGGGACGAGGGACGCCTCGTGCCCCCAGTACTCGACGACCCGTCGGGGAGCGACGTCACGAGCCCGGTCGAGCAGCCGCCGGTCGTAAAGGCCGAGCCTGGAGAAGAACGGCAGGTAGTGGCTTCGGCACAGGACGTTGACGCTGTCGATCTGGACGACGCCGACCGTGTCGATGACGCGCTGCAGATCCCGCGTCGACGGCACCTGCGGGCGCGGCCGCGCGAAGCCCTGCGCGGCGAGGGCCACCCGTCGCGCCGCCCGGTTCGAGAGGTGGACGCCCGAGGGGGCGTCACTCATCCGCGGGCAGGAGGTTCTGACGGTGGGCGAAGACCGCCGCCTCGACCCGGGAGTGCAGGTGCAGCTTCTCGAGGATGTTGCGGACGTG
>JAQSWG010000037.1 GCA_029266735.1 Ornithinibacter sp. | reverse complement strand
CGGTTTCAGGCGTCGGTGTCCTCGCGCCGAGCGGCCACCTCGACGAGCGGGCCCGTGCGGTGGTCGAGGTGGGTCACGAGGCAGATCGCGGTGTTGGCGCGGATCACGTGCGTGTCGTCGATGATCTCGTCGATGACCCGACCGAGGTCGGCGTTGTCCCGGGCGACGATCCGCACGACGAGGTCCCCCACGCCGGTGATGGAGTGGATCTCGAGGACCTCCGGGATGGCCGAGAGGTGGGCCACCACCGGGGCGTGACCCTGGCGCTGCCGGATCTCGAGGGTGCAGAAGGCCGTCACCGGGTAGCCCAGCGGCCTGGGGTCGACCTGCGGCGCGAACGACTTGATGACCCCCCGGTCCTGCAGCCGGTCCAGGCGGGCCTGCACCGTGCCCCGTGCGACGCCGAGCGCGCGAGACGCCCCGAGCACCCCGACGTTGGGGTCCTCGGTGAAGAGAGCGATCAGCCGGGCGTCGAGCGGGTCCACCCCGGTCTGGCGAGCCATGGTCACATTGTCGGGCGAGCATCGGCCTCAGGGCAACAGCATGCGCACCCTGACCACCGCAACGGCATACCGTTGCACAGCCTGACCGGAGCCGCCACAGTGGCCTGATGACTGACACGACCATGACGCCGGCCAGCCACCTCGACCTCACCGACCAGGAGCGCCAGGCCGGCCTGGACCTCCAGCAGCTCAAGCAGCTCGTCGGTCTCGTCGAGTACGACGAGCAGCAGGACCCGTTCCCCGTCACCGGGTGGGACGCGCTGGTCTTCGTCGTGGGCAACGCCACCCAGACGGCGCACTACTACCAGAGCGCGTGGGGTATGGAGCTCGTCGCCTACACCGGACCCGAGCACGGGGTTCGGGACCACAAGGCCTTCGTGCTCAAGTCCGGGTCGATCCGCTTCGTCGTCAAGGGGGCGGTCAGCCCCGACAGCCCGCTCATCGCCCACCACGCCAAGCACGGCGACGGTGTCGTCGACATCTCGCTCGAGGTGCCCGACGTCGACCGCTGCATCGACCAGGCCCGCCGCGCCGGCGCCACGATCGTCGAGGAGCCGCGCACCGTCAGTGACGAGCACGGGTCGGTGCGGATCGCGTCCATCGCGACCTACGGTGAGACCCGCCACACGCTCGTCCAGCGGCACGTCGACGGCGTGACGTATGCCGGCCCGTACCTCCCCGGCTACGTCCCCGCGTCGTCCACCTACGTCAAGCGCGACGGCGCCCCGAAGCGCCTCTTCCAGGCCCTCGACCATGTCGTGGGCAACGTCGAGCTCGGCAAGATGGACGAGTGGGTCTCGTTCTACAACCGCGTCATGGGCTTCGTGAACATGGCGGAGTTCATCGGCGACGACATCGCCACCGACTACTCGGCACTGATGTCCAAGGTCGTCGCCAACGGCAACCACCGGGTGAAGTTCCCGCTCAACGAGCCGGCGATCGCCGCCCGGAAGAGCCAGATCGACGAGTACCTCGAGTTCTACGGCGGCCCGGGCGCCCAGCACCTCGCCCTCGCGACGAACGACATCCTCCGCACCGTCGACGAGCTGCGGAAGGAGGGGGTCGAGTTCCTCGACACCCCGGACGCCTACTACGACGACCCCGAGCTGCGCGCCCGCATCGGTGAGGTGCGTGTGCCGATCGAGGAGCTCAAGAAGCGCAAGATCCTCGTGGACCGCGACGAGGACGGCTACCTCCTCCAGATCTTCACCCGTCCCCTCGGAGACCGGCCGACGGTGTTCTTCGAGGTCATCGAGCGGCACGGGTCCCTGGGATTCGGCAAGGGAAACTTCAAGGCCCTCTTCGAGTCGATCGAGCGCGAGCAGGAGCGCCGCGGAAACCTCTGACGCCCACCGGGCGAGGATGAGCCGTGACCACCGCAGTCCTGCTGCCGAGCCCCCTCCTGCCACCGGTGGCCTACTCGCCGCTCGCCGACGCGGTCGGGCGCCGCGGGTGGGCCGCCTCGGTCGCCCAACCCCCGACGGCGCCGGCCGGGCCCTCGCCGGTGCTGACGGCATACGCCTCGTTCGTCCGCGAGCGGCGGCCCGACGTCGTCGTCGCCCACAGCAACGCCGGCCGGTATGCCGTCGCGGTCGCCTCGGGTGCCCCCGTCGTCTACGTGGACGCAGCGCTGCCCCCCGAGGAGGGCGAGGCGCCCCTCGCCCCGGAGGGGCTGCTGTCCCGACTCGCGTCCATGGTCGGTGGCGACGGCCTGCTGCCCCCGTGGACCCGCTGGTGGCCGGAGGAGGACGTCACCGCCGTGCTGCCCGACCGCGACGTGCTGGCCGGCATCCGGGCGGTGGAGGCACGTCTCCCGCTGGCGTACTTCCAGGCCCGGCTGGGGGCGCCACCCGGGTGGACGGGGTCACGTCAGGCGTACCTCGCGTACGGGGGCACGTACGCCGAAGAGCTGTCGGTGGCGCGACTGCTCGGGTGGCCGGTGGCCGTCCTCGAAGGCGCCGGCCACCTCCACCACCTCGTCGATCCGGACGCGGTGGCGGACGCCGTCGTGGCCATGGCCGGGCAGCTGGGGGTTCACGAGTGAGGCGGGCGGCTGCGTCCTGACGGGGGACGGCGACACCACATGAGACGCTGTCGCCATGACCGAGAGCCCCTCGGGACCCGGCTGGTACGAGGATCCCGACGACCCGACCCTCCTGCGCTACTTCGACGGGGTCATCTGGACCGCACACACGACCCAGAGGCACTCCGCGTCGGCTGACGCGTCGACCATCGGTCGTGCCCCCGACGTGCCGGCGGCCGACGCCCGCGTCGGGTGGCCCTCCCAGGGATCGACGCAGCCCGGCGCCGGGCAGTGGTCGCCACCGGGCCAGTGGACCGGTGGTGGGCAGGCACCCGGACCCGGCCCGGGCGGCGTCTACGGTCAGGGCTGGGGCCAGCGCCGAGACGTCCTCCCCGACGGCGACGTCCTGGCGGAGTGGTGGCGCCGGCTTCTCGCCCGCATCCTCGACGCCCTGATCGCCGGGGTGCTCACAATGCTTCTGGCCGTCCCGTGGTGGGACGACGTGCTGAGGGTCATGGCCGACCTCCTCGACGAGGCGACAACGGGGTCCGGCGCTGGGGCGGTCGACACCACGCGCTTCGCGGAGGAGCTCGCGACGGTGCTGTTCCCGGTGTCGCTCGTCAGCCTCGGCGTGACCTTCGTCTACGAGGTCGGGTTCCTCGCCTGGCGCTCGGCCACACCGGGAAAGATGATCCTCGGGACGATCGTGCGCCGCACGGGGGGCGCGGGGCCGATCGGTCTGGCGACCGCCGTTCGTCGACAGCTCATCAGCGTCGCGACCGCGCTGATGGCCTTCGTGCCCCTCCTCAGCATCCTCGCCTCGATGCTCAACATCCTCGACCCCGCCTGGCTGCTGTGGGACCCGAGACGGCAGGCACTGCACGACAAGGTCGCCGACACCTTGGTCGTGCTGCGGGCTCCCACGCGCTGAGGACGTCATGACACCGGCGTCGACCCGCCGATGAGGGGTGCTGAGGAAGGCGAGCTGCTCGTGGTGTCCGGGCCTCCCGGTGCGGGGAAGTCGACGGTGGCCGGCATCCTGGCGGCCGGGTTCCCTCGCAGTGCACTGGTGGAAGGGGACCAGTTCTTCGGGTTCGTCCGCCAGGGCTGGGTGCCGCCCTGGACCGGGCCGGCGGAGCAGCAGAACCGGGTCGTCACCGAGGCGGCCGCGGCCGCCTCGGGGCGGCTCGCCAGCGGTGGCTACTTCGTCGTGTACGACGGCGTCGTCGGACCCTGGGCCATCGACGCCTTCGCCGATGCGTGCGCGCCGGCCCGGGTGAACTACGTCGTCCTGCTGCCGTCTCAAGAGGTGGCGATCGACCGCGTGCGGAGTCGAACAGGGCACGGGTTCACCGACCTGGAGGCCGCCCGGCACATGTACGCACAGTTCCGTGACGCGCAGCTGAGCGCCGTGCACCTCCTCGTCCACGACGACGGTGAACCCGACCACCTGGCCCGCGTCGTGCGGGATCGGCTGGATGCCGGCAGCCTCGTCTGGACGGGCCCGGCGCGCTGACCGCCTGCCCCGGGCGAGGCACGGGGCGATGGTCAGCGCGCAGGACGGACGGTGCCGACGCACTCGCCGAAGCCGATCACCGACCCGTCAAGCCCGGGTGCCGTAGCCCTCAGGGTGATGGTGTCACCGTCCTCGAGGAACGTCCGTCGGGAGCCGTCCCCGAGGGTCAGCGGTTCGGCGCCGCTCCAGGTCAGCTCGAGGAAGCACCCACGGGTGTCCTCGGCGGGTCCTGAGATGGTCCCGGAACCGAAGAGGTCCCCGCTGCGCAGCGTCGCACCGTTCACGGTCATGTGCGCGAGCATCTGTGCCGGAGACCAGTACATCTCCCGGAACTCCGGTCGCGACACCACCGTGCCGTTCCAGTCGACCTCGACGTGCACATCCAGCCCGTATGCCGTGCCCGCCCCGTCGGCGGTCACCTCACCTCGCAGGTAGGGCAGCGGCTCCGGGTCCTGCCCGGGCAGGGCCACCCGAGCGGCCCGTAGGGCGTCCGTCGTGACGACCCACGGAGAGATCGAGGTGGCGAACGACTTGCCGAGGAACGGCCCGAGCGGGACGTACTCCCAGGCCTGGAGGTCGCGGGCCGACCAGTCGTTGAGGAGGACGACGCCGAAGAGGTGGTCGTCGGCATCCGCCAGTGCCACCGGTTCCCCGAGACGGGTGCCACTGCCGACCACGAAGCCGAGCTCCGCCTCGATGTCCAGCCGGGTCGACGGGCCGAACACCGGTGCTGGGTCCGTGGGACCCTTGCGCTGCCCCTGCGGCCGCAGCACGTCGGTCCCGGAGACGACGACGGTGCCGGAGCGGCCGTGGTACCCGATCGGCAGGTGCCTCCAGTTGGGTGTCAGCGGCTCCGAGTCCGGGCGGAACATGCGGCCGACGTTGGTCGCGTGGTGCTCGCTCGCGTAGAAGTCGACGTAGTCGGCGACCTCGATGGGCAGGTGCATGGTGACGTCGGCGACCGGGAGCAGGTGTGGCTGCACGGCATCCCGGTGCGCCTCGTTCGTGAGCTGCTCCACGAGCCAGGTCCTGCCCGAGGTCCACGCCTCTCGTCCCAGGTCGAGGAAGGGGTTGAGCGAACCGGCCCGCCAGACGGCCGCCGACTCCATTCCCGCGCGCTCGGCGCAGGCCGCGAGGTCGAGCACGTGATCGCCCACCCGGACACCGACGCGCCGGTCGGCACCCCCGGTCGAGAACACGCCGTACGGCAGGTTGTGGACGCCGAACGGGTGGTGGGCGGGGAGGTCGAGCCAGGTCATCGTGGTCCTTCGTCGGGCCGGGGGAGCAGGCCGAGGCCCGCGAGCTCACCGATGGGGTCCGTCACCGTGCAGCACCCGTATGCCGTGAACGCGCGCCGCACGTCTGCGGTCCTCGCCGTCGTCCACGCGCCGACGAGCTCGGCGAGCGCCCCGCCGTCCGTCACCTCGAGCACGGCGGCGATCTCCTCCGGCCCGGCGTCCTCGAGGGCGACCGCGGTGGCCAGCAGCACGTTGAGCACGCCGTGGTTCTCCTCGGCCACGCCCGCCACGTCGTAGGTCCCGCGGACCGCGTGGTGGAGGCCCCCAGTGAGCTTGAACGGCACCTGGAGACCCGCGACCAGCAGGAGGAAGGCCCCGAGCTCGGTCGCGTCGGGCCACTCCCACGTCGGCGTCGCACCGGTGCGGAACTTCGCGAGCACGGGGCGCCCCTCGCCCACGGCGGTCCGGACGTCCGCAACGGCCACCGCCTGGTCGGGCCCCCGAGGCACCTCCAGGACGACCGCCACGTCCTCGAGCCCGAGGTCCCGCCAGCCGTGTTCCCAGCCGAGCTCCACCCCGACGACGTGGATGCCGACCTCGTCGCGCAGGACGTGTAGACCGGCGGCGAGGACCGCGGGGTCGGACCCCGGGCGGGAGACGAGCACGACGTCGAGCGCAGCCGCGCTGGGCACCGCGGTACGCGACTGCTCGTCGGTGAGGACGGCGATGAGCTCGGCAACCGATGCGGCCGGGACGAGCAGCGGGCCGACGCACCCGGCGTACCAGGAGCTGCGGTGCCCGCCGTGGTCGCGCACCGCGTCGGGGAGGGGGGTGGCCGCCGGCGGGAAGACCGCCGCGTCGTCGAGGAGGCCGCGCAGGAGCGGCGGTGTCGTCCACGACATGGCTCCAACCTATCGCGGCGCCGGTCACCCCCGACCCGCGAGACCTCACCGGGCCGGAGGCTGAACGGCGGCCTTCGCGCATCGACGACCAACGAGCGCCGGACCCGTGGGAGCCCGGTGACACGGGGGCAGGGATGCCGTCGTCGGGGCGCACGGCATACCCTGCTCGGAGGCGGCACCATGAGCCCCAGACGACCACAGCGAGGTGGACAGGACCAGTGGCGCACTACCAGGCGATGGGCAGCATCCCCCCGAAGCGGCACACCCAGCACCGGCGTCCCGCCAAGCGCGGCCGGATGGGCGAGCTCTACTACGAGGAGCTCATGGGGGAGGAGGGCTTCTCGTCCGACTCCTCGCTCCTCTACCACCGCAACATCCCGTCGACCGTCGCGGAGTACCGGGACGTCAGCTTCGGCGACCTCAGCACGACGCCCAACCACCCACTCCTGCCGAGGCACCTGAGGCCCCACGACCTCTTCCCGGCCAAGGCGGTCAAGGACAGCGACGTCGTCACGGGGCGGCGGCTCCTTCTCGGAAACGGCGACGTCCGGCTGTCCTATGCCGTCTCGGGTGCCAGGAGCCCCTGGTACCGCAACGGCATCGGAGACGAGGTGGTCTACGTCGAGCGCGGCCGGGCGCGCGTCGAGACGGTCTTCGGCGCGTTCGAGGTGGGCGAGGGTGACTACCTCGTCGTCCCGCGGTCCACCACGCATCGCTGGATCCCCACCGGGTCGGGTCGGGACCCCCTGCGGACGATCTGCATCGAGGCGAGCAGCCACATCGCCCCACCGAAGCGCTACCTCAGCAAGTACGGCCAGTTCCTCGAGCACAGCCCCTACTGCGAGCGCGACCTGAGGGTGCCGCAGGGACCTCTGCTTGCGGAGGACATCGGCGAGAAGCCGGACGACGCCACCGAGGTGCTCATCAAGCACCGGGGCGGGGGCCCTGCCAGCAGCGGTGGCATCGTCGGCACGCTCCACCTCCTGCCCTTCCACCCGCTCGACGTCGTGGGGTGGGACGGCTGCCTCTACCCGTACGTCTTCAACGTGCGCGACTACGAGCCCATCACCGGGCGCATCCACCAGCCTCCGCCCGCCCACCAGGTCTTCGAGGGGTGGAACTTCGTCGTCTGCAACTTCGTCCCCCGCAAGGTGGACTACCACCCGCTCTCGATCCCCGTGCCGTACTACCACTCCAACGTCGACTCCGACGAGGTCATGTTCTACGTCGACGGAGACTACGAGGCCCGCAAGGGCTCGGGCATCGGCAAGGGGTCGATCTCGCTGCACCCCGGTGGTCACGCGCACGGTCCGCAGCCCGGGGCCGCCGAGGCGTCCCTGGGCAAGGAGTACTTCGACGAGCTGGCTGTCATGGTCGACACGTTCCGCCCGCTCGAGCTCGGCGAGGCCGGACGCGCCTGCGACGACGGGCTCTACGCCGGTTCCTGGAACCGCGCCGGGCGCTGACCGGGCCCGGGCACTGCTCGGCCGCCCGCTGCTGCACCCGGCCGCCCTATCCTTGACCGCGTGTCGATCGCGCCCGTCCAGGAGGAGATCACCCTCAGCGGCGATGACGTGCTTCCGGACACCCCGTGGATCACCATCGTGTGGAACGACCCGGTCAACCTCATGTCGTATGTCACCTACGTGCTGCAGACCCACTTCGGATACTCACGGGCGAAGGCGGAGAAGCTGATGATGGACGTCCACACCAAGGGACGCGCCGTCGTCGCCAACGGCACCCGGGAGGCGATGGAGGCCGACACCGAGGCCCTCCACGGCTACGGGCTGTGGGCGACCTTCCAGAAGGACGACTGATGGCCCGTGGGTTCCGCCGGAGGCGGTCCGGGTCGCACGTCCGGTATGCCGCCCAGCTCGACCCGCTCGAGCGCGCCACCGTCGCCGGCCTCATGGACCAGGTCCGAGAGCTGCTGGAACCGGAACCGCGCAGTCGCGACGACGGCGACGAGTTCTCCTCCATCGTGGCCGGCCTCGGGATGGGGGTCACGGTGGCCGCAGAGGACCAGTCCGAGCTCGATGCGTCGGCCGCAGAGCGGGATCCGGCGCTGGCTCGGCTCCTGCCGACCGCCAACCGGCAGGACGACGAGGTCGCGGCGGAGTTCCGTCGACTGACCGAGACCGGTCTGAGGCAGCGCAAGGCCTCCACCCTCGCGGCGGCCGCGGACCTCATGCGCGGCGACGACAAGCTCCGTCTCGACGAGGACCAGGCGAGGGCCGTCCTCACCGCGCTCACCGACGTGCGGCTCGTGCTCGGCGAGCGGATGGGGCTGCGCACGGACGACGACGTCCACCTCCTGGAGGCGGCGGCGGAGGACCTCGACCCCGACGACCCGCTCGGCTACGCCCTCTCGGTCTACGACTTCCTCACCTGGCTGCAGGAGACTCTGGCCTCGGCCATGCTCGACCGTTGAGCATCCCGGTCGCCCGGCGCCCGCCCTGTGCGCTCGGTCAGTAGGCGCCGCGCGCGGTGAGGACGACGAGCATCGTCCGGGCGAGGATCACGAGGTCCTGGACGATCGACCAGTTGTCCACGTAGTACAGGTCGAGGCGCACCGAGTCCTCCCACGACAGGTCGGAGCGTCCCGACACCTGCCACAGGCCGGTCATCCCGGGGCGCACGTCGAGGCGTCGTCGGACGTCCGCGGTGTAGCGCTCGACCTCGCCCGTCAGGGGTGGACGGGGGCCCACCAGGCTCATCTCGCCGCGCAGGACGTTGAGGAACTGCGGCATCTCGTCGAGGGAGAAGCGCCGGATGACTCGCCCCGGCCCGGTGATGCGCGGGTCCTGCGCGGCCTTGAAGAGCACGTGGTCGTCGTCGTGCTTGTTGTGGGCCGTCACCGTGTCGACCATGGAGTCGGCACCCACGTGCATGGAGCGGAACTTGTAGAGGTCGAAGAGGTCGCCGTTGCGGCCGACGCGCTGCTGCCGGAAGAGCACTGGACCACGGTCGTGGAGGTGTATCGCGATGGCGGTGGCGAGCATCAGCGGGCTGAACAGCACGAGGAGCGCGCTGGCCCCCACGACGTCGAAGATCCGCTTCGAGATCCGGGTGGCCGCGTGAGCGCGAGGCCCTTCCAGCTCCATGAGCTGGAGCCCGGCCGCGGGCCGGACCCGGACGCGGTCGTTGGCGACATCGGTCAGCCCCGGGACGAGCATGATCTGGACCGGGGTGTCGGCGAGGTCCCACGCTGCTCGCCGCATCGCCTGGGCCGAGGTGACGGCCCCACCGGCGAAGAGGACGATGTCGCAGTCGGAGTCCGCGACGACCGCCGCCGTGCGCGCGGTGGACCCGAGGACCGGGACGCCGCCCTCCGTGTGGTCCGTCGTCTCCGCCGCCGGGACGACGGCCCCGATGACGTGGTAGCCCAGCCAGCTCTCGCGGTTGAGGACCCGGGCGACCTCGTCGACCTGCGCGCCGGACCCGGCGACGACGACGCGGTGTGCGAGGTGGCCGCGGCGCCGTTCGGCGTGAAGCAACCGGCGCAGGACGAGGCGGCCCAGGAGCAACGAGGGGATGCCGATGAGGATGAGGAGGAAGAAGAAGCCGCGGGAGAACTGGAACTTGGCGAGGTAGCAGAGGACGCCCGTCACGCCGGCCGCGACCATCGTCCCGCGGACGACCTGCTTGTACTCCCCGGTCCCGGCTCCCAGGGTGTGGGACGAGTAGCCGCCATGGGCGGCGATGAACAGGATCCACCCGAGAACGATCGGGACGCCCACGAGCTGTGCGAGCTCGTTGACGTCCGCAGTCTCGCGGAAGAACGGGAGACGCATCCGGCCCACCGCTGCCGCGACGGTGACGGCGCTGAGCACGGCGAGGTCCGTGGCGACCGCCGCCACCGACGGGGCGCGACGGCTCAGGCGTGACGACCGCGCGGTGGCGATGGCCGGCTGGAGGTCGTTGACGATCATGGGACCTTTGCGGGTGGGGAGTCGTACGCGGGGCGCCTGCGGTTGCGGCCGGCGCCCCGGTCAAGTATGCAGGCGCATCGCCCCGCCGGGAACCGTGACGCGAGATTGGGGCGAACCACCGGTCCGCCTCGTCATCTCGCACACGACGTGACGCAGACGACGCCGTGCCGACTGGGTGATGGGGGTGGGTGGCCCTACCGTGGTGCGGGTGGCTGATCTCCCGATCGGGGTCTTCGACTCCGGGTATGGCGGACTGACGGTCATGCGGGCGATCCTCGACCAGCTTCCGCACGAGTCGGTGGCCTACTTCGGGGACACCGCGCGGGCGCCCTACGGGCCACGTCCCATCGCGCAGACGCGCGAGTTCGCCCTGCAGTGCCTCGACCGCCTCGTCGACCACGGCGTCAAGGTGCTCGTCATCGCGTGCAACACCGCCAGTGCCGCTGTCCTCCACGACGCTCGGGAGCGCTACGGCGTGCCGGTCGTCGAGGTCATCCGGCCTGCCGTGCGGCGGGCGGCCGCAGCGACCCGGACCGGGCGAGTCGGCGTCATCTCCACCCTGGGCACCCACCAGTCCGGGGCCTACCTCGACGCCTTCGCGGCAGCGCCACACCTCGAGGTCGTCAGCACACCGTGTCCGCGCTTCGTCGAGTACGTCGAGCTGGGCGTGACCTCGGGTCGGGAGCTCGTGGGTGTCGCCCACGAGTACCTTGACCCCATGCGTGAGCGCGACGTCGACACCCTCGTCCTCGGCTGCACGCACTATCCCTTGCTGACCGCGGTCATCTCCTACGTCATGGGAGACGGCGTCACGCTGGTGTCGTCCGCAGAGGAGACGGCCAAGGACGTCTACCGCGTCCTCGCCGACGCGGACCTGCTCAGACCTGACGACCTCCCGCCCCCGGACCACGGCTTCACGACCACGGGCGACCCGGAGGAGTTCCGTCGCCTCGCCGGCCGCTTCCTCGGCCTCGGCTCTCGGCTCGGCCCCGTGTTCACCTCCCCTCCGGCCGTGGTGAGCGCGGGGATGGCATGAGGCTCGTCGTCGTCGGCTGTTCGGGCTCCCTGGCCGGTCCCTCCTCGCCGTCGTCGAGCTACCTCGTCCAGGCCGAGCTCGATGGCCGCACGTGGAACGTCCTGCTCGACCTGGGAAGTGGTGCGCTGGGTCCCCTGCAAGGGCACATCTCACCCGACGACCTCGACGCCGTCGTCCTGAGCCATCTGCACCCCGACCACTGCGTGGACCTCTGCGGGCTGTACGTGTGGCGTCGTTACCGACCGGGCGGGCAGCGTCGGCCGCGGCTGCCCGTGCACGCCCCAGAGGGTGCCGAAGAGCGGGTGACCTTGATGTACCACGGCGCGGAGGCCGGTGCGATGGGCCGTGAGTACGACTTCGTCGACGTGAGGGATGCCGTCCCCTTCACCATCGGCCCCTTCACCATCACGCCGTATGCCGTCACCCACCCGGTCGAGGCGTACGGCTACCGGGTCGAGGCCGACGGGGCGGTGCTGGCCTTCACCGGTGACACCGACGACTGTGACAACCTCACCCCACTCCTGCGGGCGGCGGACCTCGCCCTCGTGGACTCCGCCTTCATCGACGGCCGTGACGCGGTGTCCGGCATCCATCTCTCGGGCTCCCGAGCGGCCGCGGCCGCGGTCAGGGCCGGTGGGGTGAGACGGCTCGTGCTCACTCACCTGCCGCCGTGGAACGACCCCGAGGTGTGCCGTAGCCAGGCAGCTGCCGTGTGGCCCGGCGACGTCGAGCTGGCGCGACCGGGAGTGGCCTACCAGTTGTGACCCGGGTCGGTGCACGGGCTCTGAACCGCCGGTTCGGGAGCGGTCGGGACGCGGCTAGCCTTGCGGCCATGCCCGACCACCTCCGACCTGACGGCCGCGCCCCCGACCAGCTCCGCGAGGTGCGCATCACCCGGAACTGGCTCGACCACGCGGAGGGCAGTGTCCTCGTCGAGTTCGGCCGCACCCGCGTCCTGTGCGCGGCGTCGTTCACGCCCGGGGTGCCCCGCTGGCTCAAGGGGCGGGGGACCGGCTGGGTCACTGCCGAGTACGAGATGCTGCCTCGTTCGACGAACACGCGCAGTGACCGGGAGTCGCGGCGCGGGAGGATCGGCGGGCGCACCCACGAGATCTCCCGACTCGTCGGACGCAGTCTGCGGGCGGTGATCGACACCTCCGCGCTGGGCGAGAACACCATCGTCCTGGACTGCGACGTCCTCCAGGCCGACGGCGGCACCCGCACGGCGGCGATCACCGGCGCCTGGGTCGCTCTCGTCGACGCCGTCGCCGACGCGCGGGCGCGGGGGCTTCTCGCCCCGGGCGCCGAACCACTCACCGGGTCGATCGCCGCGGTGAGCGTCGGACTCGTCGACGGCCGACCGGTGCTCGACCTCGACTACCCCGAGGACTCCGGTGCCCAGACCGACCTGAACGTCGTCATGACCGGCGACGGCCGGTTCGTGGAGGTGCAGGGCACCGCGGAGGGCGACCCGTTCGACCGGGCGGTGCTAGGGGAGCTCCTCGACCTCGCGACGACCGGCTGCGAGGAGCTCACCCGCCTCCAGCGTGCGGCCCTGGACGCCCCGGCCCGCGAGCGGTTGGGGTGAGGCGCCGGCTGGTCCTCGCGACCCGCAACGACCACAAGGTGCACGAGCTGCGGCAGATCCTCGCAGCGTTGGCCGATGAGCTCGACCTCGAGGTGGTGGGAGCCGGCGACGTCGACGACGCGTCGGACGTCCGAGAGACCGAGGTGACCTTCCTCGGCAACGCACGGCTCAAGGCCGTCGCCCTCGCCCGGGCCACCGGGCTCCCCGCGGTCGCCGACGACTCGGGCCTTGCCGTCGACGTCCTCGGCGGGTCTCCAGGCGTCTTCTCCGCTCGCTGGTCGGGGTCGAGGGCCGGCGCGAGCGCAAGCCGCGAGGAGCGGGACCGCGCCAATCTCACCCTCCTGCTCGAGCAGGTCGCCGATGTGCCTGACGAACACCGCGGCGCCGCCTTCGTGTGCGCCGTCGTCGTCGCGATGCCGGACGGCCGCGTGGAGGGCGTCGAGGGCCGGGTCGAGGGCCGGCTGGCTCGTGCGCCGCGTGGCACCAACGGCTTCGGCTACGACCCGGTCTTCGTCCCGACCGGTGACGCCCGCACGCTGGCGGAGTACAGCGACGTGGAGAAGAACGCGATCTCCCACCGCGGCAACGCCTTCCGAGCGATCGAGCCACTCCTGCGCGAGCTGCTCCGCAGGTGAGGCACGGCCGGAGCGCATGACGGCATACCCTGTCTGCTGCGCGCAAGTGGCGGAACTGGCAGACGCGCCAGATTTAGGTTCTGGTTCCTTCGGGTGTGCGGGTTCGAGTCCCGCCTTGCGCACCGGCGGATCGTCGGCGGTCGCTGAGCCGGCCGCAGGTTCCGGCGGGAAGTGTGCGGGTAGGTTGGCGTCACCACCGAGACACGACGAGGAGGCAACAGTGGGTGACCGGCTCAGCCCCGGCGACACCGCCCCCGACTTCACGCTGCCCGACGATGCCGGTTCGGAGGTCACGCTGGGCGACCTCCGCGGCGGCAAGGTCATCGTCTACTTCTACCCGGCGGCCATGACACCGGGGTGCACGACGCAGGCGTGTGACTTCAGCGACTCGCTCGAGTCGCTGAAAGCCGATGGCTACACCGTCCTGGGCATCTCCCCCGACGCGCCGGCCAAGCTGGCGCGGTTCCGCGAGAAGGAGGGACTGACGATCCGGTTGCTCTCTGACGCCGACCGCTCCGTCATGCAGCGGTGGGGTGCCTTCGGCGAGAAGAAGCTCTACGGCAAGACCGTCGAGGGCGTCATCCGCAGCACCGTCGTCGTCGACGAGGACGGCACCGTGTCCCACGCCTTCTACAACGTCAAGGCCACTGGCCACGTCGCGAAGCTCCGCCGCGACCTCGGACTCGAGTGAGGAAACCATGAGCGCTGCCAACCCGACCGCCGACAGCACGACGACCGGCGCCGCAACGGCCACGACCCAACCCCCGAGCATCTCGGCCCTCGAGGCCGAGATCACGGTTCGCCGTGAGCGTCTCGCCAACACCATCGACGAGCTCACTCACCGAGTGACCCCGAGGAACATCCTCCACCGCCGTACCCAGGCCGCGAAGGCCCGGTTCGCCGATGTCGCGACGACCCCGGAGGGGCACCTGCGGGTGGAGCGCCTGGCGGCCGTCGTCGCGGTCGTGGCCGTCGTGGGTGGGGTGATCCTCTACCGCCGGATCCGCCAGCGCTGACTGACGCCGTCACGGCAGGTCCTGCACCCGATACGCGTTGGGGTCATAGGCCCCACGACCGACGAAGGGCCCCCCGGGGGGAGCCCTTCGCTGTCGATCCGGTGTGCGCCATCAGGGACTCGAACCCCGAACCCGCTGATTAAGAGTCAGCTGCTCTGCCAATTGAGCTAATGGCGCGCGATCGAAGACATTATCAGCAGCCGGCAGCGCCCACGAAATCCTCAAGGACCCCTCGGCTCCTCGGGCCCCCCCTTGTCGGACGGGCGGGAACGGGAGCGCCAGAAGGCCCAGCCGATGGCAGCGGCCAGGAGCGCTGCCCCGAGACTGGGGACCGCCCACGAGGTGGTGGCGGAGCCCGTTGACGACGCCGGGGACGACGGCGCGCTAGCCCCTGCGGACTGGGTCGCGGTCGGGCCCTGGGTCGTCGTGAACCTCACGGTGCCGGAGACCGGGTGGCCGTCTGCGCTGACGACCCGGAACGTGGCGACATGCCCGCCGGCGGCCAGGCCGGACACCAACGTCTGCCTGACCTCCCGGCCGTCGACCGCGGGCCCGCCATCGGTCTCGTCGCCCTCCGGGCCTTCGACGGTGACGGCGACGAACGACGGGTTGACCTGCTCCGAGAAGGTCAGGACGATCTCCGCCACCGTTCGCGCCGTGCTCCCGTCGGCCGGGCTGGATGCCGTGAGGCGCGCATGCAGCGGCAGGGCACTGAGGGAGGTGACCGGCCCGGTTCCGACGAGCACGGACACGCCTCCAGCGGACACCGGCGCGGCTGCCGCCCCAGCCGAGCCGCCTCCCACGACGAGGAGACCGACCGCCAAGGCGGCCCCCGCCCGGCATGCCGACGCCAGGCGGCGAGGACTGCGGTGGTACGGCAGCGGCATACCCCTCATCCTCGCAAACGGCCGCGATGCGACGTCCGGCGACCGCCGTGAGGGCCCCTTGGCAGTGACTGGAGACTGCCCGTGGCGCCGAGATGTACCTGCCGCTGTGGCTCCGGATCATGGGAGCGCTCGCACCGGCGAACTTCAACATCAAGGTCGTGCGCTGACCTCGGCTGGAGCGCGGAGCAAGCGCGGGCCGGGCGACACGAGTGGTCCCGACGGCGACCCGCGAGGGTGGGCCGCCAGCGGCGCTCGGACGACGTGGGGTGAGTAACGGGACTTGAACCCGCGGCCCCCTGGACCACAACCAGGTGCTCTACCAGCTGAGCTATACCCACCACGGCGGGCGCATCGCATCCGAGGATGCCGTGCGCCCGCAGCGCGGACCATCGTACCTGCTACTCCGGACTGCTTCCCACCACGGCCTGGGGTGCCGGCCCGCCTCCAGCAGGTACCTGGTGGTCGACGACGTGTCGCGCCGCCACCAGGCGCGCCTGCTCGGTCGACGGACCGGGCGAAGGCACGAAGACCGCCTCGCGGTAGTAGCGGAGCTCGGCGATGGACTCGCGGATGTCGGCAAGAGCGCGATGGCCGCCGGTCTTGTGCGGCGCGGCGAAGTATGCGCGCGGGAACCAGCGACGGGAGAGCTCCTTGATGGAGGAGACGTCGATGATCCGGTAGTGCAGGTGCGCCTCGAGGGCGGGCATGTCCCGGGCGAGGAAGGCGCGGTCGGTCGCGACGGTGTTGCCGCCGAGGGGCGCCTTGCCGGCCTCCGGGACCCACGCGCGGACGTACTCGAGCACTCGCGCCTGGGCATCCTCCAAGGTCGTGCCGGTCTCCATGGCATCGAGGAGCCCGGACCCCGTGTGCATCTCGCGGACGAAGTCGCCCATCTGGACGAGGGCGGCCTCGGGCGGCCGGATGACGATGTCCACCCCCTCGCCGAGCACCGTCAGCTCGTAGTCCGTGACGAGGGCGGCCACCTCGACGAGGGCGTCGGAGTGGAGGGACAGGCCGGTCATCTCGCAGTCGATCCACACGATGCGATCGGACTGCGCTCGTCCGGGCTGGGCGCGGTCGGTCGCCGAGGTGGTCATGGGCGCCATGCTAGGCCGCCGGCATCGGCCACCGGCCCGGCCGGGTCCGCTGCACTAGGGTCACGGGGCATGAACGGCGACCTCGACATTCGCCGCCCGGTCGCCGTTGCGGGACACGCCACGACGGCACGTCCGATGCTGCGTCGATGGCTGCTCACCGGTGTCGTGGGAGTGGGTTTCCTCGTCACGGCGCTCGTCGTGGCCGCCTACCTCGGGGCGACGTTCGGTGTCCAGACGGCGCTGCTCGCGCTCATCGTGGCGCTGGTCCCGCTCGGCATCGTCATCCCGACCTTCCTCTGGCTGGACCGGTTCGAGTCCGAACCGACCCGCTACCTCGTCGCGGCGTTCCTCTGGGGCGGGCTCGTCGCGGCCGTCATCGCGGCCCTGTTCAACACGAGCGCCATCGCGGTCCTGGAGGCGGTTGCGCCCGGCGACCCCGAGGCGGCGATGGTGACGACGGCGGTGCTCGTCGCCCCGGTCGTGGAGGAGGCGGCCAAGGGTGCCTTCGTGCTCCTGGCGTGGTGGGTGCTGCGGCGTGAGTTCGACGGCGTCACCGACGGGATGGTCTATGCCGGCATCTGCGCCGCCGGCTTCGCCTTCACGGAGAACATCCACTACCTCGCCCAGGCGTGGAGTGAGGGTGGCGGCGCCGCGCTCACCGGGACGTTCGTCGCACGGTGTCTCATGTCGCCCTTCGCGCACCCGATGTTCACCGTCCTCATCGGGATCGGTGTGGGGGTCGCCGCGACGAGCCGCTCGTGGTCCCCGCGCATCGTGGCGCCCGTCGCGGGCTACGTCCTCGCCGTGCTGGCGCATGCGCTGTGGAACCTGGGGGCGGTCACCGGCGGCGCCGGCCTGTGGGTCATCTACCTTCTCGTCGAGGTGCCGATCTTCATCGCCTTCCTGGCGTTCGTCGGCTGGGCCCGTCGACGCGAGGGCCGGCTCATCGGCCGCCACCTCCACCCCTACGCCGACGCCGGATGGCTCTCGCCGGCTGAGGTGGCGATGCTCGCGTCCATGCCGCACCGGCGGGAGGCGCGTGCCTGGGCCCGGGCGAACACCGGCCGTGAGGGCCTGCGGGCGATGCGCGCCTTCCAGGACGTCGCCAGCGAGCTGGCCCTGCTTCGCCATCGCATGTCCCACTCGGCGGCCGACGACCACGCGGTCTCCGAGGAGCGGGAGCTGCTCCTCGCCATGAGTGCGCGCCGCGCCGAGTTCATCGGGATGCCGTTGACCTGACCGCCGTCGACGACCGGGGCGCGGTGCGCCCCTCAACCGGCATACCGCCGTGTTCCCGTCCCGTCGTCACCCCGCCTGGGTGGACGCCTTTCGTGAGGAGACCCCCGTGCCCGACTCGCTCGCGATCGCCCGCCGCATCGGCCCCGAGCTGGTGCTGCTGCGGCGTCGGCTGCACCGCTTCCCGGAGGTGGGCCTCGAGCTGCCCGCCACCCAGGCGGCGGTCCTCGAGGCGCTCGACGGCATGGACCTCGAGGTGACCACGGGCCAGCGGCTCAGCTCGGTCGTCGCGGTGCTCCGGGGGAAGGGTCACGTGGTGGGTCCCCGGCCCGTGGTCCTGCTTCGCGGCGACATGGACGCGTTGCCGGTCACGGAGGAGCTCGAGATCGACTATGCCTCCGAGCGACCCGGGGCCATGCATGCCTGTGGACACGATCTTCATGTGGCGGCGCTCGTCGGCGCGGCACGCATCCTCGACGAGCTGCGTGACGAGCTCGTGGGTGACGTGGTCCTGATGTTCCAGCCGGCCGAGGAGGGACCCGGTGGCGCCGAGCTCATGATCCGGGAGGGGCTGCTCGAGGCCGCCGGCAGCAGGGTGGACGCCGCGTATGCCGTGCACGTGTACTCGGCGGACCATCCCCGAGGTGTGTGGTTCGGTCGTCCGGGCACCCTCATGGCCGCCGCGGACGAGGTCCGGGTGACGATCCGCGGACTCGGTGGGCACGGTTCGGCACCACACCGGACGAGGGACCCGGTCCCCGTCGCGTGTGAGGTGGTCCTCGCGCTCCAGACGGCCGTCACTCGGCGCTTCGACATCTTCGACCCGGTCGTGCTCACCGTCGGGCGCATCGCCGCGGGAACCAAGGACAACATCATCCCCGACGACGCGGTCATCGAGGCGACACTCCGGACGTTCTCCAGGGAGAGCCGCACCCTCGCGCACCAGGTGGTCCGACAGGTGAGCGACGGGGTGTCGAGCGCCCACGGCCTCGCCGCCGACATCTCGATCGGGCACGGGTACCCCATCACGGTCAACGACATCGCGGAGTTCTCCTTCGCCCGCAACGTGGTGACCGACCTCTTCGGTGAGGACTCGTGGACCGACATGCCGTTCCCCGAGGCCGGCTCGGAGGACATGGCGTTCGTGCTCGAGCAGGTGCCCGGTGCCTATCTCAATGTCAGCGCCTGCGCCCTCGACGACCACCGCCTCGCGGAGGACAACCACTCGCCCAGGGCAGCGTTCGACGACTCCGTCGTGCCGGAGGTGGCGGCCGCGCTCGCGGAGATGGCAGTGCGCCGGGCACGGCAGCTCGCCCGACAGTGACCACGGCGACACCAGCTCGAACCACGCTGGGGGTCGTCGTGACGGACCTAGACTTGACGACGGCATCCGGCCGGGTCGGCTGCCACGCCCCCGTAGCTCAGCTGGATAGAGCAAGAGCCTTCTAATCTCGAGGTCGCAGGTTCGAGTCCTGCCGGGGGCACCGCATCAACGCACGACCCAAGCGCCCGGCGCGGAAAAAGGTCCTCGTAGATAGACCAACAGCAACAGGTCTCGGCGGGGTGGTTCGTGTCAACAATGCAGACTGCCCGCCGGGAGGCGGCCGAGGTCGCCTCATGCCAGCATGAGGTGGTGCTCATCTACAGCCTCTTCGACAATGAACCGGAGCGCGACGGTCCCGAAGAGATGTGGACACGTGAACTGGCCGAGCAAGAGTGGCGGATGTCGGAGCCTGGCCCAGGACCGTGCGTCACGCTCGGGAGGCGGTGGCTGCGCCGCCGAAACCTACGACGGCAGGTGCAAGACCGGACCAGCACCTGACGAACAGCCAGCGGCGTGCAGCAAGGCTGCCCTTGATGGCGTGGGCGTGAGCCATCGGCGGGTCATGGCGCCGTCCCGGCTCGACGTTGAAGGTACTCACGCGTGGTAATGGGCTGGACCTCACCGAGAGTCGACCATTCGACATGTCGGCTAAGTCAATAAGGCGCGTCGGCCTTAGCTAGACGTGGCTCGTCGACGCCCGCTGATGTGCGGTACCGGGGTGCCAGCGGGCCTCGACAGGAGCATCCTTAAGAAGGCTGCTCCGACAGCCTTGGGAGGCCCTGATGACGCATGCCTTGGACGATGGCAAGCAGCAGTCAAGCAGGCTTGGGCTTCTGACGCTGCTGCTGGTGCTGCTCACGGTGTCATGTGCTGGTCCACCAGACGCGGTAGTGCCTGGCGAGACTGTTCGCACCACGGACTTCTTGGGTTCGTCTTCACCACCCAGGTCGCCTGAGCGGACAAGTACTCCACCACGTACGT
>JAQSWG010000127.1 GCA_029266735.1 Ornithinibacter sp. | reverse complement strand
GCACCATCCGGCGAGTGCCTGGCACGACCTCCGGCCGGAGCTTCGGGGGCTGCGCTACGACGACGCCGGCGAGCGCTTCGACGCGTGGCGGGCGGGTCGCACGGGGTTCCCGATCGTGGATGCCGGGATGCGTCAGCTGCTGTCGGACGGCTGGATGCACAACCGGACGCGGATGATCACCGCGAGCTTCCTCACCAAGGACCTCCACGTGTGGTGGGGCGTCGGAGCGCGGCACTTCCTCGACCACCTCGTCGACGGCGACATCGCATCCAACAACCACGGGTGGCAGTGGGTGGCCGGCACCGGAACCGACGCGTCGCCCTACTACCGCGTGTTCAACCCCGTCACCCAGGGGCTGCGGTTCGACCCCGACGGGGACTACGTGCGGCGGTGGGTGCCGGAGCTGGCTCACCTCGCGGGGGCGAGCGTGCACGAGCCCTGGGACGACCCGCAGGGGTACTCGCGGGGCTACCCGAAACGCATCGTCGACCATGCCGCCGAGCGCCTGGAGGCCCTGGCGCGCCTCGAGGCCGCCAAGGCCTGACCTTCGACAGGTTTCGACGCTGACGTTTTGCGCCTGAGGACACGGCCTTCCTACACTCGTGCGCACGAGGGGAGTACTTCCCAAGCTCGCGCCGGTCAGGACGTCCGTCCAGAGACGGTCCCGGTGCGGCGCCGGCCAGCATCCGGGCGGTGAAGGAGACCTCAAGACCGCAGTCCGTCTTGAGGAGACCCATGTCCCCCGCCTCATCACTCCTTGCCACCGTGCCCACGTCACCTGACGCCTCGGTCGGGACTCCCACGCTGTGGGCGCTGACCCTCGGCGGGGTGCTGGCGCTGCTCGTGCTCGACTTCGTCATCACCCGGCGTCCCCACGAGGTGTCGATGAAGGAAGCCGTCGGCTGGTCGGCCTTCTACGTCGCCATCCCCCTCGGGTTCGGCCTGTGGATCTGGTCGGCCTTCGGCGGGCAGCGCGGCCTCGAGTTCTCCACCGGCTACCTCGTCGAGAAGTCGCTGTCGGTCGACAACCTCTTCGTCTTCATGCTCCTACTCGGCGCCTTCGCCGTGCCCAAGGAGCTCCAGCAGCGGGTGCTGCTCATCGGCGTCGCGGGCGCCCTCGTCCTCCGGGGCGTCTTCATCGCCCTGGGTGCCCAGCTCATCGCCTCCTGGTCCCTGGCGTTCCTCTTCTTCGGGGCGATCCTCGTCGTCACCGCCGTGAAGGTGCTGCGGGATGCCCTCTCGCACGACGATCCGGCAGTCGACATCGGCTCGCTGCGCTCGGTCCGTCTGCTGCGCCGCCTGTGGCCGGTGACGGAGCGGTATGCCGGGACGCGTCTGACCGTGCGGGCGCACGACGGCCGCCGCGCCCTGACCCCGTTGGCCCTGGTCGTCGTCGCCATCCTCGGGACGGACCTCGTCTTCGCCATCGACTCGGTGCCGGCCGTGTACGGCATCACCGGCGACCCGTACCTCGTGTTCGCGACGAACGCCTTCGCCCTGCTCGGCCTGCGCGCGCTCTACTTCGTGCTGCACGGCGCGCTGGGTGCGCTGCGCCACCTGGGCTTCGGGCTCGCCGCGATCCTCGCGTTCATCGGCGTCAAGCTGGTCCTGCACTGGGCCCACGGCGTCTGGACCTGGGTGCCGGAGGTGCCGACGCTCCTGTCGCTGGCGGTCGTGGTCGGGGTCCTGGCCCTCGTCACGGTGACGAGCCTGCTCGCGGGGGGGGGGCGTAGGGCGGCGGGGGAACGGGGACCCCTGCGCCCGTTTCCCCCGCCGCGCTTCTCCCCTCCGGTGGCTCGTCCTCTGCCTCCCCGCAGGTCAACAGCGGTATGGCGCATGACGCTATGCAGGCGAACGAGGCAAGTCCAGCGGTCCGAAGAAGTCGGTCCGAATGGCTGATGAGTGCCTCGTCCGGATGGAATCCCAGGAGCCGGCACTGGTCGGTGCGGTCCGGCATCCCTAGGTTTGAGCCATGACGGACGTCCTTGCTGCGCCGCACACCGTGGACACGGCGAGCTGCTCAGGGGAGGTGCACGACCAGGGCGCGCAGGTCCTCCGATGGGCCCCGGCCGGCGCCGAGCCGGTGCTCTACGTCAGCACCGCCGTGCGCCGAGCACCCGGCACGCCGATTCGGGCGGGCATTCCCGTCTGCTGGCCGTGGTTCGGCCCGGGCCGGACCGGCGACCTGGAGCCGGCGCACGGCTTCCTCCGGAGCGCACCGTGGCAGCTCGTCGACCAGACGACGACCGATGAGGGCGTCGTCTTCGTCCACCGCGTCAGCGACGAGACGGCCGGGTCCCCGCACTGGCCCTACCGGTATGCCGTGCAGCTGCGGTCGTCCCTCGGCGCAGAGCTCGAGGTCTCACTGACGACGACGAACCTCGCGGAGGAGCCCTTCGACTACGAGGAGGCGCTGCACGCGTACCTGGTGGTCGGAGACATCCGTTCCGCGCGGGTGAGCGGGCTCGATGGAAAGCCGTTCTACGACAAGGTGACCAAGGCGGAGCGCGTCCAGTCCGGGGACGTGACGTTCTCCGGCGAGACGGATGCCGTGTTCCGCACGGTCGACCCGGTGACCCTTGACGACCCGGTGCTGGGCCGTCGCCTCGTCGTTCGGACCACCGGAGCAGGCAATGTCGTCGTCTGGAACCCCTGGTCCGCCAAGGCCAAGGAGGTGGCGGACATCGGAGACGACGACTGGATGCGGTTCGTGTGCATCGAGGGAGCCAACGCCCTCGGGGACGCCGTCTCACTCGGACCCGGAGAGGCGCACACGACGAGCTATCACCTGACGGTGGAGAGCCTGTGATCCCCGGCGGGCGCGGGGCGGCGGAAGGCGCTCTGGTGCGGGGTGGTTCGTGGCTCGACGATCCGTCGCACCGCGTCTGGCTCGGGCGCCGGCTGGCAGACGTCCTGACGTTCGCCCTCCGGTCGATTCGGCCCGAGGGAGGTTTCCACCACCTCGATGCGGACGGGTCCCCGCTGGGTCTCCGACCGCCTCAGCTGTTCCTCACGGCACGGATGGCGTACGCCTCCGCTCTCGGCGTGCGGCACGGCATCCCGGGGTCCGGCGAGCTGCTCGACCATGCGATGGACTCGCTCACGGGGCTCCATGCCGACACCCGGCACGGCGGGTGGCTCAGTGAGCCGGGCAGCGTGACCCGGAAGGCCACGTACGACCACGTCCACGTCGGTCTGGCGGCCGCCACCGCCCTGGGGGTGGGCCATCCCACGGCAGGCACGCTCCTCGACCAGGTGGTCGACGTCGTTGACAGCCGACTGTGGGACGAGTCGAGCCAGACGCTCCTGGAGTCGTTCGCGCCGGACTGGTCCGACTCCGAAGACTACCGGGGGGCCAACGCGAACATGCACGGCCTCGAGGCGTTCCTCGCGATGGGGATGGCAACAGGGGATGCCAGGTGGCACCGGCGTGGCCTCTCGATGGCCGACCGCATCGTCAACCAGGCTGCCAGGCAGCATGACTGGCTGCTCCCCGAGCACTTCTCGCCCGGCTGGGAGGAGGAGCTCGACTACAACCGCGACGAGCCGTTGCATCCTTTCCGACCCTACGGCGCGACGTTCGGCCACTCCCTCGAGTGGGCTCGCTTCCTGCTCCAGCTCGACGAGTCCCCGCTCATCGAGGGGCCCCCGTGGCTGCTGGAGGCGGCCGATGCGCTGTGCCGGCGGGCTCTGGACGGCGGCTGGGCCGTCGACGGGCGCCCGGGCCTGGTGTACACCGTCGACTGGAACGGTGTGCCCGTTGCCGGCGTCCGCCTCCACTGGCCGGTCTGCGAGGGCATCCAGGTCAGCGCTGCGCTGCTGCGTCGCACGGGTGACGACCACTGGGAGCGGTGGTACCGGCGGCTCTGGGACCACGCCGCCCGCTACTTCATCGACGAGCGCGGCACCTGGCGCAACGAGCTCGCCGACGACATGAGCGAGGGGGGCCGGATCTGGCCAGGGCGCCCCGACGTGTACCACTGCACCGGAGCCTTGACCGCACCCCTCAGCGGCTGAGCGTGCAGGGCGGCGGATGGCCGTGGCCCTCGCGGGCATGGGTCATGAGACGTCGCCCATCGCCCGGGCATGGGTCATGCGACGTCGCCCATCCGCTCGGCCCACACGTCGTCGGGGATGTCGTCCTCGGACGGGTCGTCGGGTTCCTCCCAGAGGTGGAGCTCGTCCTCGGCCCAGCGTTGATCGCCTGGCTCGCTGCTGGCGATTGACCGGAGTAGGGCACTCAGTCGTTGGGGTGTGAGTGGGGGCGGGTCGTGAGCCGACTGCTCCGCGCGGAGCAGTTCGAGCTGGCGGTCGTAGCTGCCTTCGGTCAGGTCCCACACGACGTACCTGCCCAGCTTGTCGGGCTTCTTGCTGACCTGCGCGGTGAGCCGGCGCGTGTGGACGACGGTGTGGTGGCGTTGGCAGAGCAGGGCGGCGTTGTCGATGTCCGAGCGTCCGCCGTCCGCCCAGTGGGTGACGTGGTGCGCCTGGGTCCACGCTCCGGGGGCGGTGCACCCGGGGTAGGTGCAGCAGCGGTCCCGCCGCAACAGCCATCGTCGTTGGGCGCGGGTGAAGAGCCGCACGACCCGCCCGAGGTCCAGGCCCTCCCCGGCGGTACCGAGGACGTGCGGGATCAGGTCGGCCTCGCAGCAGACCCGCCGCAGCACCTCCGGGGACAGCAGGGTGCCTGTCGCGGTGGACCCGAGGACCTCACCGCATCCGGTCCGGGCCTGCAGGTCCGCCAGGGCGATGGTCACGTGCAGGGCGGATGCCGACCCGGCGGCGCCGTCGGCTCCACCGTGGTCCTGCGCGTCCAGGGCGGAGGAGCGGCGGCAGACCTCGGTCAACGCCTCCACCCGACGCTGGCCTGAGGGGCGGTGGTCCGACTCCTTGGTCGCCTCGTTCGGCGCCGGGGCACTGAGCGGTCCGATGGCCGCCTCGAGGGCGGCGGCCTGCTCCGGGGTCATCAGCAGCTGGTACTCGGTCAGGTCCCCGGACTCGACGACAGGTGACGAAAGCCTGGCAGCGGGGGCGAGCCGCTCCTGCAGGTCGTCCAGAACCCCTGGCAGACCGTGCTCGGCAAGCAGCCGCGGCCGCAGTCGGCGCATCAAGGCAGGACCCCACGTCACCCCGAGGTCGAGCAGCGCGTTAGTCACGGTGGGCCTCGCCTCCCGGACCAGCAGCGGCTCCAGACGCTCGATCTCGCGCAGGACAGCAGTGGCCAGCCCGGGGGCCACCACACCGTCGCGCACGCCCGCCCACACGATTCCAAGCGGCGAGCCGAGGTCGACCTCGAAACCCTCTGGCCGCCACACAGACCTCGGGTCCGCGACGGCGAGAGCCACCTTCGCGACATCCCCGGCCCCACCCTGCCGCAGGGTCGGCGCGTGCTCCCGAACCCACCCGTGGGCGTTCGCTCCCAACGCCGCCACCTCGCCACGGGTCACCGCCTCCACCGTGACCGCCACCCGTGCTGCCCCCGCCTTCGCGGCGACGGCATCAGCCAAGCCCATCAGCCCGGCCAGGTCAGCGCTCGGCGCCTGGTACAGCACGGACTCGAAGCCGTCGAGAGCCCGCCGGGCGGCCTCCAGGGCGGAGCGACGCTCCTCCAGGCTCATCTGCTGCTGTTCCATGAATCGAACATACAGACGACCACCGACATGCCGACCAGGTCATCCACCGCGGACTCGTCAGTGGTCAGGGCTCGGCAGAGGAAGCCGGCGCTGGGGCTGCTGTCCTTCATGCCCAGGCTCACGAAGACGCCGTAGCTCTGCACGTAGTTGCGCCGGGACGTCACATCGTCGTCGGGCCCGTTGAACGGGCCCTCGTCCGCGTCCAGGACGTCACGACCAGAGAACGAGCACAAGGACTTGCCGTTCACCCCACCGGGAACCGGCTCTCCCTGTCCGTTGCACTCGCCCGCTTCAGCAGTTGCTCGCCCCCTGGGAATGTCGAAGGTCAGGCCGCGGTGTCGGGTTCCGACGAAGTGAGAAAGTCGACGGTTGCCGCAACCCCGAGGGGCGCTTCGGCCCTATAACTGGGGAATGACAGCGCGGTGGTACCGGACAGGGGTGATCTACAGTCTGGACGTCCGGCTGTTCCAGGACTCTGACGGCGACGGCATCGGAGACCTGTGCGGACTCACCAGCCGGCTCGACCACCTGAGCCGGCTCGGCGTCACGATCCTGTGGCTGAATCCAATCCACCCCACTCCATACCGCGACGGGGGCTACGACGTCACCGACTACTACGGCGTCGACGAATCGCTCGGCAACCTCGGCGACTTCGCGGAGTTCATGGCCGAGTGCGACGAGCGCGGCATCCGCGTCATGCTCGACCTCGTCCTCAACCACACCAGCGACGAGCACCCGTGGTTCCGCGCCGCTCGCACCGACCCCCAGTCGCCCTACCGCGACTGGTACGTGTGGGCGGACGAGGAGCCGCCCGACCGCCTGGAGGGGATGGTCTTCCCTGGGGTCCAGGAGGCGACGTGGACCTACGACGAGACGGCTGGTGCCTGGTACCACCATCGCTTCTATCCGTTCCAACCGGACCTCAACTCGCAGAACCAGCAGGTGCGCTCGGAGATGAAGAAGGTGGTGACCTTCTGGGAGCGGTTGGGCGTCAGCGGCTTTCGGCTCGATGGGGCCCCGTTCCTCATCGAGAAGACCGAGCCGGGGGGAGGCGAGCTGCCACGGGACTACGGCTTCCTCGTCGAGCTGCGCGAGCGGCTGTCGTGGTCACGTGGGGACGCGGTGTTCCTCGCGGAGGCACACGTCCCCTCGGACCAGCTCGTCGAGTTCTTCGGCGACGCGGACGGGGCGGCCAACCGGGTGCACATGCTCTTCGCGTTCCGCATCAACGAGGC
>JAQSWG010000126.1 GCA_029266735.1 Ornithinibacter sp. | reverse complement strand
GCCATCGTGGCGTAGGTCTTCAGGTGGGGGTCGAGGGCGTCCCACTTCGCCACCTTCCGCTCGAAGCCGAAGACCGCGTTCATCACCGGTCGGTGGTGGAAGGCGACGTACAGGTTGTCGGGGACCTTGCCCCACATGCGCCGGGTGACGGTCTCCAGCAGCCGGCCGTAGGCGCCGGTGAGCTCGGCTTTCGGGATGCGGTAGGTGCTGGCCACGGTTCCTCCTGAGGTCGAGGGCGGCCCGGTTCGGCCGTCCACCCCTGTAGACACCGGCCAGGGTCCCCATGTGACATCCCGAGCGCACACAGTTCGCCGGATGCCGTGTCGTGCCGTCTGTCGGCACGCGGTGGTTGGGTGGGTGGATGGCCACGACAACGCGGAAGAAGACCACGCGTCAGAAGACGTCGCCCGTGGAGGGCCAGTGGGAGACACACCCGGTGACGCCCGACCGGTTCGAGGACTTCGCCGACGTCATCAACCCGAACCGACGGGCCACGCACTGCTGGTGCCTGTCGCACCGCCTGAACGCCAAGGAGATCGAGGCCCTGGGTCACGGCAGCCGTGAGCAGGCGATGCGCGCGCTGTGCAAGCGTGAGCACCCGCCCGGGGTGGTGACCTACCTCGACGGGGTTCCCGTCGGGTGGTGCAACACCGGGCCGCGTGCCGAGATCCCCCGGTTGGCCGGCTCGAAGCTCATCCGGCCGGTCGACGACCTGCCCGTGTGGAGCATCATCTGCGTCGTCGTGCGCACTGGCCACCGCAAGAAGGGCGTGACCGGTCACCTCATCGAGGGTGCCGTCGGATATGCCGCGGCCAACGGGGCGCCGGCCGTCGAGGCGTACCCCGTGGACCCGAAGGGCCGGATGGACCTCACGATGGCGTTCGTCGGGACGCGCTCGATGTTCGAGAAGGCCGGCTTCGAGGTCGTCGGGACGACGGATGCCGTCGCCAGCAGGATGCCGCGCCTCGTCATGCGTCGTGACCTGCGCTGACCGGGTGTGAGCTCTGGCCCCCCTCCCCACCACGGCGCTACAGTGCCAGGAACGTGATGTGAGTCACAGAGGATCCGGCCTGTCGGGGAACGCCCGACGGCAGCGTGGGCGGGCATCGCGCCGACAGGGGTGAAGGCCGTGGACTTCGTGCGCCGCAACGTGTGGGAGCTCGGTGGTCCCTGGGCCGACGAGGTCCTCTGGTACGCCCGGGGGGTGGCGGCCATGCAGGCCCGCCCGCTGGCCGAACCGACGAGCTGGCGCTTCTACGCGGCCATGCACGGCTTCAACGCGGCGCGGTGGCAAGAGCTCGGCTACCTCGGCCCGGGCGAGCAGCCACCCAGCCAGGCCCTTGTCGACCAGTTCTGGAGGCAGTGCCAGCACGGCAGCTGGTACTTCCTGCCCTGGCACCGTGGCTACGTCTTGGCCCTCGAGGCGAACATCCGCGCCGTGGTGCTCGCCGCCGGTGGTCCGAGCGACTGGGCGCTGCCGTACTGGGACTACCTCGGTCCTGGCCAGGCGGCCCTTCCGCCGGCATTCGCGTCCCCCGACTGGCCTGACGGCGTCGGCGACAACCCCCTCTTCGTGGAGCATCGTTACGGCCCGGACGGTGATGGGAACGTGTTCGTCGAGACCGACCTCCTGACCCTGACGGCGCTGGGCGACCCTGACTTCACCGGGGTGTCCAGCGGAGGAAGCCCGGGGTTCGGTGGCGTTGACACCGGGTTCTCGCACGGCGGCAGCCCGCACGGTGCCCTCGAGACGCAGCCCCATGACTCGGTGCACACGGACATCGGTGGCAGGAAGGCCCAGCCACCCAACACCCAGGGCGTCATGTCCCGGCCCAGCTCGGCGGGACTCGACCCGATCTTCTGGCTGCACCACGCGAACATCGACCGACTCTGGGCTGCCTGGAAGGCGTCCGACACCACGCACACGGACCCCGTCCAGCCGGCGTGGCTGCTCGGACCCGCGAGCATCGGGCAGCGGCCCTTCTGCGCACCGATGCCAGATGGGAGCACCTGGATCTACACGCCCGGCGAGCTGACCGACCTCGACGCCCTGGACTACGCCTACGAGGACATCACTCCCCCGGTGGCAGCCGAACCGGCGCAGCGGCGGTTGGACCGTCTGGGGATCGACGTTGCAGCGAGGGAGAGGATGCCAGTGCCGGAGGACACCAACGTCGAGCTCGTGGGCGCCAACGACGAGCCGGTGCCGTTGCGGGACAGCGAGGTGCGTAGCCACGTGCGGCTCGAGTCGCGCCGCCGGCGTCGGGTCACCGAGAGCCTCGTTCCCCGTGCCGCCGATGCGAGGGACCAGGGGCCGGTGCCCGACCGCGTGTTCATCAACCTCGAGAACGTGCGAGGCACGGGTGACGCGACGGCATTCAGCGTCTATGTCGGCCTCGGCGACGACGAGGACGCCGAGAGCCATCCGGAGCGTCTCGCCGGCAGGATCGCTCCGTTCGGCGTCAGCCAGGCGAGCGACCCCGACGGCGAGGAGGGCGGCCAGGGCCTGACCTTCGTTCTCGAGATCACCGACATCGTCGAAGAGCTCACCATGGAGGGCTCGTTCGACGTCGAGCGCTTGCCCGTTCGACTCGTGCCCCAGCGCCCGGTCAATGAGGAGGACGAGCTCAACATCGGCCGGATCAGCATCTTCCGGCAGGGTCGCTGAGGCGGTCGTGAGCCTCAGCCCCGCCGCTCGTGACCGTCGGCGGGTCCGGAGGCCGGTGCTCGCAGTCACCTGCGCTGCCTGGCTGGCGCTGCTGCTCGGCGATGCCATGACCCGCGGCCCGGGCGGCCATGCGGGAGGCGGGGTGGCCGGATCCGCACGGGCCACCGCGCCCGGCGTGACGACGGCCGGGCACGGGAGCATGCACGCGGTGACCGTTCACGCGAGTGACACGTCCACCATCACGCTGACGGGCTTCCTCAGCGGATGGGTGCTCATGGTCGTCGCGATGATGGCACCGCTTCTCATTCCCGCCCTGCGCCACGTCCACGCTCGAAGCCTGCCGCGCCGCCGGTCATGGGCGATGGGCGTGCTCACCCTCGGCTACGTGGGGACCTGGGTCGCCGCCGGACTCGTCCTGCTCATGCTGGCCGTCGGTGTGTCGGCGATGGCGGATCGGGCCGGCGGCGCTCTTCTCGTCGGCGTCGTCGTGGCTGTGTCGTGGCAGGCGTCCCCGCTGAGGCAGCGGTTCCTCACCAGGAGGCGGGCGCTTCCACCGCTCGCTGCCTTCGGCCGTCGGGCGTACCTCGGCGCCCTGCGCTTCGGCCTCACGCACGGGGCGTGGTGCGTCGGCAGCTGCTGGGCTGTGATGCTCCTGCTGCTGGTGGTGCCCGCGCGGCACGTGCCGCTCATGGTCATCGTCTCGCTCTGGTTGTGGGGCGAGGAGCTCGAGCGCCCGGCAGGCTCAGGGTGGGGGCTGCGGGTCCCGGTAGGGCCGCTGCGGATCGCTGGTGAGCGGGCCCTCACTGGGCGCGGACGGTGATGACGACGTTGCCCACCTTCTGCCCGCTCTCGACGTACCGGTAGGCCTCGACGATGTCCTCGAGGGGGAAGGTGCGGTCGAGGACGGGCCGGAAGGCGCCGCTCGCGAGGCGCGACCTCAGATGCTCCAGGACCTCGGGGGTCTCGATCGGCAGCGGGAACACCACGCGGCGCCTCGGCCGCCGCCCGACCCGAGTGGCCAGGGGGAGCACGAGGTTCTGGGCGAACGGCCCGAGGTCCGACGACACGTACACCCCGCCGGGCACGAGGATCCGGCGACAGGCCTGATAGGTGCTCTTGCCGACCATGTCGAGGACGGCGTGGAAGGTCCGACCGGTCCTCGTGAAGTCGTGGGTTTCGCGGTCGATGACGTCCTCGGCCCCCAGGCGGCGCACCAGGTCGACATGGGCTGTCGATGCGGTGGCGGTGACCCGCGCACCGAGGTCGGCAAGCAGCTGGACCGCCGCCGACCCGATCGCGCCGGTGGCGCCGTGAACGAGCACGCGCTGACCCGGCTCGATGCCGGCGCGCCGGATCGAGGACAGGGCGTAGTGGCCGCCCTCTGTCGCCGCCGCCGCGGTCGACAGGTCGACGCCGTCCGGCACGGGAGCGACGAGCGAGGTGACGCTGACCGCCACGTACTCGGCGTGCGTCCCGAAGCGCCCCTCGGCATACCCGAACACCTCGTCCCCGGGAGAGAAGCGGGTCACCTCGAGACCGACCCGCTCGACCACCCCGGCGAACTCGGTCCCCCAGACGTTCGTCGCCGGCCGCCGCAGCCCGGAGATGCCACGGATGAAGAAGGGGGACGCCCCGCGGTAGCCGCAGTCCGTGCGGTTGACGGTGGTGGCGTGGACCCGCACGAGGAGGTCATCCGGTCCGACCACCGGGACCGGGGCGTTGTCGATGACCTTCACGACCTCCGGGGGTCCGTAGCGCTCACTCACCGCGGCCCTCATGCCGGGAGGTTACCGGTAGCCGCAGGAGGCTGTTCGACGATCTGAGGCCCCCACCTCGCAGAAGGGCGGATCCTCCGGCCGTGCTCCGGCGACGGATGCCGCGCCACGTCGCCGTGGCGCGGCATTCTGCTCAGAGCTCGGGGCCCTTGGCGCGCAGCTTGTCGACCTCGGCCATCGCCTCACGCAGCTCGCCGAGCCAGGCGTCGGCGTGCTCGCCGACGAGCCGCACCGACCACGCAAGCGCGTCGCTGCGGGAGCGGGCGACGCCGGCATCCACGAGGGTGTCGAGCACCGCGCGCTCGGGTTGGCGGAGGCGGGTCATGACGGGGACGGCGAGGTGCGTGAAGAGCGCGGTGGTGTCACCGATGCGGGCACCCCACGACACGGTCCGCTGGTAGCGCGCCTGCGCCTCCTGGGCGATGGCGATCCGCTGCTCGCGCGTGTCCGCGCGGAAACGGCTGATCCGGCCCTCGGCCTCGGCGGCGTCGGTGCCGGCGTCGATGCCGGACAGGGTCCCGATGACGGTGATCTCCTCGCGGTCCACCGTCACGTCGACCGCATCGAACCACCCGTCGGGAAGTCGCCCCGCGAACCAGCTCTGCGCGTCGTCGGCGTTCGGGAGGTCACCCTGCTGCCAGCCGCCGGACCGGCCGAAGCCGCGACCCCGGCGAGGTCCGTCGTGGCCGCCTCCAGGACCTGGGCCTCCGCCACGCGGGCCGCGTCCCGCGCCCCGTGGTGACGAACGG
>JAQSWG010000036.1 GCA_029266735.1 Ornithinibacter sp. | reverse complement strand
GAGGCGATGCCGAGCTCGAGCAGCAGCCCGGAGATCCACTCGTAGTGCTCCGTGCGCGACCACCCGGCGCTCGAGTAGCGCCCCGCGAGGAACGTCGCGAGCTCCTGGCCGCTGATCCGCGGGTCCTGCGCGTCCCCACCGTCGACGCTGCTGTCGCCGAGGCCGGCCTGGAGCCGGTCGCGGATCGCGCCGAACTCCCGGTCCGCGAGCTCGAGCAGCCCGGCGGCGAGAGTGAACCGCCGGTCGAGGTCCGGCACCTGCTCCGGCGGCACGGTGCCCTTGTACCGGATGTCGTGCTCGAACTCGGCCCAGGCGTGCTGGAGTACCGTCCGGAGCTGGACCGAGGCACAGAACAGCGGGTCGTATGCCGTCGTCTCCCGGTCGCTCCTCGACACCAGCAGGTGCCGGCTGGCGTAGCCGAAGCGACCGGCCGCAGCGGTCTCCTCACCGAGGTCACGGTCGTCGAGGACGGTGAACTGCTCGGCGAGGAGACCGGCCACCGCGTCCACGTCCCGCTGGACGTAGGTGATGACCCGGACACCGACCTGGTCCGTCACGAGCTGTAGCGGGTCGGCGGCAGCGTCACCGGTGATGACTCCGCGGGCCTTGGCGGCGAACGACGCGACCGACTTGGTGCGACCGGTGACACTCAGGTAGTTGATACCCGCGTCGTCGATGATGGCGGTGACGAGCTCGACGAACTCGTCGGTGGCCGGCAACAGGCGGTCGCGCAACGCGGAGTAGTTCCCCACGGCTCGGTCGACACGACGAAGGGACATGGGCTCACTGTCCACGACCGACCCGCT
Source organism: Ornithinibacter sp. (assembly GCA_029266735.1). Classification (GTDB taxonomy): domain Bacteria; phylum Actinomycetota; class Actinomycetes; order Actinomycetales; family Dermatophilaceae; genus Fodinibacter. The sequence continues at coordinate 50,873 of JAQSWG010000036.1, read as the reverse complement.
GACCGCCGCGAACACGCCGCGGCCGCGACGTCGGGTCAGTCGTCCTCTCCGGTCGGCTCCGGGCGCCCCAGCCGCCACGGCACGAGGCGACGAAGGCCTTGCCGCCAGTGCCGCCGCCCCTCCTCGGGCAGCAGCAACGCCCGCACCCGGTCGGCTCGTCGCCTGCGTGAGAGGGCACCTCGCCACACCGTCCTCGCGTCGTCCGCGACGTCATCCAGGTCCGAACCGGGACGGGCGTAGCGGGCGAGCTCGAGGGTCGACACCACCCGGCCCAGGGCCTGGGTCTCGTCCGCGGACAGGTAGGCCGCATGACCGATCTGGCGGGACGCCTGTCGCGGCGTCGCCCCGTCCGGTGGGACGTAGCCGATGTCCTGCAGCCGCAGGAGCAGGGACTGCCACTCCGCCTCGACGCGCTCCGCGTCGTCCCGGGCCCGGCGGCGGGCCCGGCGGCGGGCGAGCCACGCGCCGAGCGGAACGACCGCGACGGCGAGACCCGCGAGGAGGAGCACGAGGATCGTCGTGGCGTGGTCGGAGACGTAGCGGATCACGCCCGTGTCGGACGAGCCACCGATGGTCCCGAGGTCGTCTGCGGTGACGTCACGCTCGGGGCCTGTCGACGGGATGGAGGAGGAGGTCGACGACGTGGCGCTCGGCACCGCGGCCGAGCCCGAACCCGTGTCGGTCGGCGCCAGGCTGTACTCCGGCGCGACTCCGCTGCGGGTGCCCGGTGTGGGCTCGAACCGCACCCAGCCGAGGCGGGGGAACCACAGCTCCGGCCACGCGTGCGCGTCGCTGAGCCGCACCACCCGGTCGTCGCCGTCCTGCACGCCCGGGAGGAAGCCGGTCGCCATCCGGGCCGGGATGCCGGCCGCCCTGGAGAGCATGATCATCGCGGAGCTGAACTGCACGCAGTACCCGCGCTTGGTCTCGAGGAACCGGGCGAGCGGCTCCTCCGGAATGGAGCCTTCCGCGGTCCCGGCGGCGAGCTCGGGCGAGTAGGTGAACTGTGGCCCGCGCAGGTAGCCCTGGATCGCGCGCGCGACGTCCAGCGGGGTGTCACCCTCGTCGGTGAGCTCCGCGAGCACCGCCCGAACCTCGGTCTCCGAGCGCCGGTCGACCTCGAGGTTCGCCTCGTTCCCTTGCGGGCCGTCGAGGTCGGCGGTGAACTGCGAGGGGTCCGGGTCCAGCTCGATGAACTCGGCCGTGTAGGACGAGACCCGCTGGGTCACCTGCACGAGCCCCTCGACGGTCATGTTCCAGGTGCCGGCCGGGAACGGGCTCCCCGTCGTGCCCTCCGGCAGCGCGACCTGCGGCAGTCCGATGCCGTTCTCCATCACCGTGATCTGCTCGACCCGTCGGGGGACCTCGGGTCCGGCCGTCGGTCCGGGGATCCGGCCGTCGACCGGGACGAAGGTGAAGTCCGAGCGCGCCTGCCAGTGACCCCGCCGGTAGCTGTCGAGGATGCCGACCCGTAGCGGCCCCAGCCGGTCAGAGGTGCTGCGGTAACGCAGGACGGGGTTGCTGGACCGGCTGCCGAGGTCCCGCGCGATGTCGAGGCTGGAGGCCAGCCGCACGTCGGAGCCGTTGCCGCCGCGCCCGTCGGCGCTGCGGCCGAGTCCGTCGGCGAGGAAGGTCGTCGGGAAGTGGGGGACGAGGCTCGGCACCACGATCGCGGCTCCGATGGCGGTCACGCCGACCACACGGCCCATCGTCGCGAACGCACTCGTGGGGTCGGCGAAGCGGCCGGCGGACGAGCGCGGGGTGGCGGCTCCCCACGAACGCAGCGAGCGGACGCCCTGCCGACCCACGAGGGCGAGCCAGCACAGGGCCGGGGGAACGGCATACCAGGCACCGAGCCCGTCACCGGAGTTCGTCGCGGACCCCAGAAAGGCGGACAGCAGGGGGATGCCGGCCAGCGCCGGACTCCTGTACGTCACCGCGATCGCGTCGACCGCCAGGGCGGTCACGCCGATGAGCACGCTGACGGCGAGCACCGTGCCGCGGTTGGCGGGGGCGGGGGCGGTGTAGTTCGTCACCGTCTGGTACGCCTCGCCGAGCAGCACGCCGAAGGCCCGCCCGGTCTCGGGAGTCGGGACGACGCTGCGCCAGAGGTGTCCCTGACCGTGGAGGACGGCGGCCCCGTTGACGAGGAGCACGGCCTGGCCCAGGACGACGAGCGGGCGAGAGGTCGTGACTCGTCGAAGCGCCATCCCGACGAGGGCGACGAGCGCCACGAGCAGGAGGCTCGGGCGGAACCACGCGGAAGCGGGGGTGAAGAGCGTCGTCAGCGGCAACGTGACGGCGAGGGTGGCGAGGGCCGCGAGCAGGGTCTCGACCGGTCGGACGCGGTTCATCGGGCTCCCACCACCTGGGCGCCGACGACAGCGGACCACGCCGCCGGGGGCGCCGTCCGTGCGTCGACGATCGTCGTCATCCAGCCGGAGGACTGCAGCGTGGCGACCGTGGTGGCCGCCTTCACCTCCGCATGGCCGCCTCGTCTCTTCGACCCTCGGCCGGCGAAGGCATCTGGTTCCACGACCATTGCGGCCCCCGAGGAGCCGGGCTGTCGCAGGGCGGCCAGCGTGCGGGCGTCGTCGTCCGCCAACGGTCCGCCGACGTAGACGACGAGCCCACCCTGTGAGGTGAGGGAGCTCGCCGAGTGCAGGACGGCCCGCACCCCGTCGTCGCCGCCGAGGGACACCCGGGCGAGCGTTTCGAGGCCGTCGTCGAGCGTCTCGTCGTGGTGGGTGCCCGTGTCGGCGCCCGGGTCGGGCGTCAGGAGGTGGACGGCATACCCCCCGTCGACGAGGTGGGCGGTCACGGAGGCCGCCGTCGTCACGCACCACTCCAACGAGCTCCCACGCCCGGAACCGCCGTGCGCAGAGGCGCGGCAGTCGAGGAGGATGACCGCCCGCCTCTTGGCCGGCCGGTCCTCCTGGCGGACCATGAGGTCGCCGGTCCGAGCGGTCGCCGGCCAGTGGATCCGCCGCAGGTCGTCACCATCGCGGTACTCCCGGACGGTCTGGTCGTCCTCGCCGTGGAGGGCGACCATGTGGGGCACCGAGCCCTCCGAGCCGATCCCGCTGCCCAGCGACCGTCCGCCGGGCAGCGGGACGACGCGGGGAAGGACGACGAGCTCGGCACCACCACTGACGGCCGCCGCGCGCAGGCTCAACCCGAAGGGGTCACGCACCCGCACCCCGAGCGGCCCGATGCGGTGGACGCCACGGGTGTGGGAGCGGACGGTGTACTGCACCTCGTGCGACTCGCCCGGCCGGAGCGACGGAATCACGAAACGGGGACGGTCCCCGAGCGCGTAGTCGATCGACTCCTCGGCCATGACCACCGGGGAGATGCTCGACTCGGTGTTGCGGATGCGCACCGTCACCACCGAGCGTTCGTCGATGGCGACCCGGGCGGGGGCCGCCGTCCGCATGACGCTCAGCCGGAGCCCGTGGCGCCGGACGAGGACGAGGGCGATGACGGTGAGCACGAGGAGGAGCACCCCGATGCGGGTGACGTCGTGCTGGCCGAGGAGGATCCCCGAGGTGACGAGCACGATCCCGCAGCCGGCGAAGGCCGCGCCGCGGGTGGTGAGGGATCGTCGGATGGCGCGCACTGGACTCAGCGGGTGGGAGAGGGCACCCGGACGCGCTGGAGCAGGTCGTTCACGACGTCGGCAGTCGTGCGCCGGGCCATCTGCGTCTCCCCGGTGGGCATGAGGCGGTGGGCGAGGACGGGGACCGCGATCTGTTGTACGTCGTCCGGCAGCACGTGGTCACGGCCGGCGAGGGCGGCGTGCGCGCGGGATGCCCGCAGCAGGTGGAGGGTGGCGCGGGGTGAGGCGCCGAGCCGGAGGGCGTTGCTCGACCGGGTGGCGTGGGTGAGGTCGACGATGTACTGCTTGACCGCGGGTGCGGTGTGCACCTGGCGGACCGCGGCGATCATCGACGACACGACCGACGCGTCGGTCACCGGCTGAAGGTCCTCGAGCGGCGAGATGCCGCCGTGGAGGTCGAGCATGTCGAGCTCGGAGCGCGCCGACGGGTAGCCCATCGAGATGCGAGCCATGAACCGGTCCCGCTGCGCCTCCGGGAGCGGGTAGGTGCCCTCCATCTCGATGGGGTTCTGGGTCGCCATGACCATGAACGGGCGTGGCAGTGAGTAGGTCGTGCCGTCCACCGTCACCTGCCCCTCCTCCATCGACTCGAGGAGGGCGCTCTGGGTCTTGGGGGACGCCCGGTTGATCTCGTCGCCGACGACGACGTTGGCGAAGATCGCCCCGGGTCGGAACTCGAAGTCCCGAACGTCCTGGTTGAAGACCGACACGCCGGTGATGTCGCTCGGCAGGAGGTCCGGCGTGAACTGCACACGTCGAACGGTGCAGTCGATCGAGCGGGCGAGGGTCTTCGCCAGGAGGGTCTTGCCGACGCCCGGTACGTCCTCCACGAGGAGGTGCCCCTCTGCGAGGAGCACCGTGATGGCAGTCCGCACCACCGACTGCTTGCCCTCGATCACCGAGTTCATCGCTGCGGCCAGCGAGGCGGAGATCTGCAGGACCTGGTCGAGCGAGGCGCCGCGCGCCGAGGCGGAGAGCTCACTGTTCGGCAGGGTGCGGCGGTCGTTCTCGAGGTCGCTCACGGGGGTCCCTTCTCATCTCAGTACCCGCCCAACGGTCGATCGGTGTCGAGCGTGCCCACGATCTTGCCTCAACGAACCGGATTGCGGAGACGTGCCGACGACAACCATCTCATCCTCCGATCCTTGGACACCAGCACCGCGTCCCCCGCCAGCAGGGATGCCGGCCGCTCGCCGCGTCGACTCCCACCCTGCCCCACTCTCCGCCCCGTCCTCCTCCACCGACGCGTCGTCCGGGCGCTTCCGCCGCCCGGGGTCCCACCGCCGCAGGGCTGCGCTGCTCGAGGGGCTCCGTTGCCCAGTCAACCACCCGTTTGATGCCCCACTTTGCACCACTGCATCTGACCTGCAGTGATGAAGAGTCCTACCGCGGATTAGGGGGGCGATTTCTCCTCGCACAAAGCGTTGGTGGAGTAAAGTGGGGGAATCCGGCGCCAGCGGGCGGTTCGGTGAGGTCGAGGAGGTGGCGCGCGTGGTGGAGTTCCTGGGCACCCACACGCCCCGGCTCGACGAGAAGGGACGGCTGTTCCTCCCCGCCCGCTTCCGGGCGGCCCTGGCAGAAGGTCTCGTCGTGACGACAGGTCAGGAGAACTGCCTCTACGTCTTCCCCGCCGAGGAGTTCCACCGCATCTCGACCCTCATGGAGGGGACGTCGGGATCCTCCCGGCAGCTGCGGAACTTCGTGCGGGTGTTCCGTGCGCGCGCGCACCCCGACGTCCCCGACCGCCAGGGCCGCGTGACGATCCCCGCCTCCCTGCGGGCGTACGCCGGACTGGAGAAGGAGTGCACGGTCATCGGCAACGGCGCCCGGATCGAGGTCTGGGACTCCGGTGCCTGGTCCGACTACCTCGCCGAGGTCATGCCCGCGTACTCCTCCTACTCCGTGGGCTCGGAGGAGGTGGTTCCCGGCCTCTGAGGCACGTCTCCTGCAGACCTCGGCGGCACAGGACCTGAGAACACCGCCACCCGACCCGACCGCTGGCCTCCAGCCGAACCGTCTCCCGACGCGACTTCCCCCGCGCCGGGCCCGGATCGGATGGGGACCAGCAGCCGGGTCTCCCCACACCAGCCACCGGCACGCCCCACCGTCGCAGCCGCACCAGCCCAGCAGCACGCACCCCAGCACCGCGCAGTCACCGACCGAGGAGCACGATGAGCAACCGAGGAGACGCCGCCGACCGGCACGTCCCCGTGCTGCGCGACCGCATCGTCGACCTCCTCGCCCCCGCGCTGCAGGCCGACGACGCGGTGTGCGTCGACGGCACCCTCGGAATGGGGGGGCACGCGGAGGCGATCCTCGAGGCCTGCCCTGGGGCCCGTCTCATCGGCATGGACCGCGACGAGGAGGCGCTCGCGCTCGCCGGCGAGCGGCTCTCGCGTTTCGGTGATCGATTCGTCGCCGTGCACGCCGTCTTCGACGAGATCACCACTGTCCTGGCCGAGCACGCGGAGGGCACCGCCCGCGGCATCCTCTTCGACCTCGGGGTCTCCTCGCTGCAGCTCGACGAGCCCGACCGTGGCTTCGCCTACCGGCACGACGCACCCCTCGACATGCGGATGGACCAGTCGACCGGGAAGACGGCCGCGGACGTCCTCAACACCTACTCGCACGCAGAGCTGGCCCGGATCCTCCGGACCTACGGCGAGGAGCGCTTCGCCGGCCGGATCGCCTCGGCGATCGTGCGCGAGCGGGAGAAGGCACCGTTCGAGACCTCCGCGCGGCTCGTGGACCTCGTCCGGACAGCGGTCCCCGCGGCGTCCCAACGCACGGGTGGCCATCCCGCCAAGCGCACCTTCCAGGCGCTGCGCATCGAGGTCAACGCCGAGCTGGCCGTCTGGGAGCGTGCAGTCTCGTCGGCGATAGCGGTCCTCGCGCCCGGCGGCCGGATCGCGGTCCTGTCCTACCACTCCCTCGAGGACCGCATCACCAAACAGGCCCTTGCTGCTGGAGCGCGCAGCCGGAGCCCCGTCGGGATGCCGGTGGAGCTGCCCGAGCACGCGGCATACCTCCGGCTGCTGACCCGTGGTGCGGAGGCACCGGGCGAGCCCGAGCAGCTCCTCAACCCCCGATCCGCGTCCGCCCGGCTGCGCGCGGCCGAACGCCTCGTCCCCACCGCGGCGAGGGTGTCGTGAGCCAGCTCGCCGCCCTGCGGCCGCAGCCACGACCAACCGCGCGCCGCCCGGGAGCCACCCCCCGGCAGCTCAAGGTCGTCGCACCGCCGGAGATCCAGGGCAACGGCGCCTTCCTGGGACTCTGCATCCTGCTGCTGTTCGGCGGTTTCGTCGGAGTCCTCGTGCTCAACACCGCCATGGCGAAGGGCTCCTACACGATGCGGGACCTCCAGCAGCGCTCGGACGAGCTCGCCGACTCACAGGACTCGCTGCGCCACTCGATCGACAAGGTGTCGGGACCCGGCCCGCTTGCTCAGCGGGCGCGCTCCCTGGGGATGGTGCCGGCCGAGACGGCCGCGTTCCTGCGGCTCTCCGACGGCAAGGTGCTCGGCGTCGCGAAACCGGCCGGGACGAACTCCCGGTTTCGCGTCGTCACCGAGTCCCTGCCGCCGGCACGCCGAACCACGGTCCCGAGCCCCGCGACACCGACAGCGACGCGCCCGACGGCGGGCACGCCAGGGGCAGCCTCGACCGGCAACCCTGCTCCGCCGCCGACGACATCGCCAGCCACGTCCACGCCAGCCACGACCACGTCGGCGCCGGCCACGACAGCGTCAGCCACGACACCGACCGGCGGGCGGAACTTCGCCAGGACCACCAGTCCGCCCACCACGGGAACGACGGCGGACCCCCCGTGACCGAGCGCAGGAAGCCACCGCCTCACGTCAAGCCGCGGTCCCGTCCCGAAACGCCCCCTCGTCCCGACAGGACGCCACGTCCCTCCGCGGCACACCGTGCCGCCACGACACGCCGTCCCCCCACGACGGCAGAACCGGCTGCCCGCGCCCGCTCCGGTGCCGGCACGTCGGTGCGCACCGGCACCACGGGACGCACTCGAGCGGCCGGCGCCACGGGCACGGCTCCCCGGTCGGGCGCGACCTCTCGCTCCACCTCCACCCGCGTGCGCACGCAGGGGGGCCCGGCGGCCCGCCGATCAGGCGCGGGAGGGTCGGGGCGACGGCCCCGGTCTCGCCGTGGGAGCTCGCCTGCGGGCAGCCCGCGGAGGCGGATGCGCTTCCTCACCATGGCGACGTTGTTCGTCCTCAGCATCTTCGCCGCCCAGCTCGTGCGGATCCAGGGCTTCGACGCCCACGCCGTCGCGGAGGAGGCACAGCTGAAGCGGGAGGCGGCCCAGGTCATCCCTGCGATGCGAGGCACGGTCCTCGCGTCGGACGGGACTGTCCTCGCGTCCAGCGTGGTGCGCGAGGTCGTCGTCGTGGACCAGCAGGCGGTGTGCACGTTCGGCACCGGACTGCACGAGTGCGACCCCACCCGATCGGCCGAGGCCGTCCGCCAGGCGGCAACGCTGCTGGCCCCACTGCTGAACACGACCGCCGCGGAGCTCGTGCCCCAGCTGACCGGCACCAGCCGCTATCGAATCCTCAGCCGGGATGTCACGCCGTTGACGTGGAACACCATCGAGAAGCTCGACATCCCCGGCATCTACCGCGACCGCCGCGAGACGCGGTCCCAGCGCACGTATCCCCAGGGCACGACGACCGCGGCCCTCGTCGGCTACGTCCTGGCGAACGGCGAGCCCGGCGGTGGGGTCGAGCTCATGATGCAGGAGCAGCTGCGAGGCGCACCTGGGCGCGAGACCTTCGAGCTTGGGCGCGACGGCACGGTCATCCCGGTCGGCGAGAGCACCGTGGAGCCGGCCGTCGACGGACGGGACATCACCCTCACCGTCAACTCCAACCTCCAGTGGTACGCGCAGAACGCCCTGGCGCAGCGCATCAAGGAGACCAAGGCCGCCTCCGGCACCGTCGTCGTCATGGACGCGAAGACGGGCGACCTGCTGAGCGTCGCCTCATACCCGACGTTCGACCCCAACACCGATGTGGGGAAGAAGGGGGCGAAGCTCGGGAACGTCGCGTTCACGGACGTGTTCGAGCCCGGCTCGACGTCGAAGGTGATGACCATAGCGGCCGCGCTCGAGGAGGGAACGGTCACTCCATCGACGCCGGTCATCATCCCGAACCGCCTGCCGCGCTACGACAAGAGCTTCAAGGACAGCCACGAGCACCCGACGCTGTACCGAACCGTCGCCGGAACCCTCGCGGAGTCGAGCAACATCGGCACTGTGCTCGTCAGCGAGACGATGCCCCCCAAGACGCTCGAGACGTACTTCCGCAAGTTCGGCCTCGGCTCCCGGTCCGGCACCGGGTACCCGGGGGAGTCACGCGGACTGCTCGCCAGGAGCGAGGACTGGAGCGGGACCACCAAGGCGACCGTCGCGTTCGGGCAGGGCCTCTCCGTCACGGCGATCCAGGCCGCGTCGGTGTTCCAGACGATCGCCAACAACGGGGTCCGCGTGGCGCCCCGGCTCGTGGACAGCGTCGCGGATGCCGACGGAACGGTGACGACGATGCCGGAGTCGCCGTCGACCCGCGTGGTCTCCCAGCGCACCGCCAACGACGTCAGCCGCATGCTCGAGGGCGTGGTGAGTCCGGAGGGGACGGCCGAGGAGGCCCAGATCTCGGGCTATCGGGTCGCCGGCAAGACGGGCACCGCCGACTACTACGACGCAGAGGCCGGCAGGTACAGCGGTCGGACCGCCAGCTTCATCGGGTACGCGCCGGCCGACGACCCGCAGATCGTCGTGGCGGTCATCGTGCAGAAGCCGACGTACCCGTTCTTCGGCGGGTACGTCGCCGGGCCGGTCTTCAAGGACGTCACGACGTATGCCCTGCAGGAGCTGAAGATCCCGCCCACAGGTGCGAAGCCACCCAGGGTGACCCTCCGGGTCTCCCCGGAGAAGGCGCTCGCAGACCCCACCCTGCTGCGCGACGGCCGCAAGCGTGCCGGAGGGTAGGGTCGGTCAGCGTGGCCGTTCCCCGACCCCAGCACCTCCGCCGCACCCCCATCTCCGAGATCGCAGCGCTCGTCGGCGCGCCGGACCCAGGCTCGGAGGTCGTCGTCACCGGGGTCACGCTCGACTCACGCGCCGTCCTTCCCGGTGACCTGTATGCCGCCCTCCCGGGTGCTCGCACGCACGGTGCCGACTTCACCGGGTCCGCGGCCGAGAAGGGCGCGGTGGCGGTGCTGACGGACCCGGCGGGAGCCGACCTGGTCCGTGGCTACGGACTGGACCTCCCCCTTGTCGTCGTCGACCACCCTCGTCACGTGCTGGGGGCCACGGCGGCCCGCGTATCGGGGACCGAGCACCTTCCGCTGCGCCTCGTCGGCGTGACCGGCACCAACGGGAAGACGACGACGGCGCACCTCGTCCACTCGGCGCTCACGGCTCTCGGTCGGCGGGCCGGACTCATCGGCACCGTGGAGACCCGCATCGGGGACGTGCGGCTCGACAGCGTGCGCACCACCCCCGAGGCGCCGGAGCTCCACGCACTCCTCGCCGTGATGGTGGAGCGGGGGATCGACAGCTGCGTGATGGAGGTGTCGAGCCACGCGCTGGCCCAGCACCGCGTCGACGGGGTCGTCTACGACGTCGCCCTGTTCACCAACCTCTCGCAGGACCACCTCGACTTCCACCGCGACATGGAGGACTACTTCGCCGCCAAGGCCTCTCTCTTCGCCCCGGAGCGGGCGCGGCTCGGCCTCGTCTGCGTCGACGACCCGTGGGGGCGGCGCCTCGTCGAGGGCTCGGCGATCCCCGTGCACACCATCGGGTCGGCGCCGGGGGCGGACTGGAGGATCGGGGTGACGGCAGACGACGCCGCCGCCTTCCGGCTCACCGGCAGGGGAGTCGACCTCCGCCTGAGGTCGGCCCTCCCCGGGGAGTTCAACGTCACGAACACCGCGATGGCCGCCGCGGCCCTCGTGCTCCTCGGCGAGGACCCGGCAGAGGTCGCCGAGGCCGTGCTCCGCGACCCGAGAGTGCCCGGACGAATGGAGATGGTCCCGGCTCCCGTCGACGGCCCGGCGCCGCGGGTGGTGGTCGACTATGCCCACACGCCGGAGGCCATCCGCGCCGCCCTCGAGGCGTTACGGCCGACGACGCCGGGCACCCTCGTGTGCGTCACGGGTGCGGGCGGGGACCGAGACCGTGACAAGCGCCGGGCCATGGGCGCCGCCGCCGCGGAGGTGGCCGACCTCGTCGTGGTCACGGACGACAACCCCCGCTCGGAGGACCCCGCCGCCATCCGGGACGCCCTGCTCCAGGGTGTCGAGTCGGTCCGGAGCGTGAGGCGCACGACGGACGTGCTGGTCGTCGGCGACCGGAGGGAGGCGATCCGCCGGGCGGTCCGCAGCGTCTGGGCCGAGGGCACGGCCGCCACGGTGGCCGTCGTCGGAAAGGGGCACGAGAGCGGGCAGGACGTGGCCGGTGTCGTGCACCCGTTCGTGGACCGCGACGAGGTGCGGGAGGCGCTCCGCCTGGCCGCGCGTGGGGACGTCGCGTGATCGCGATGACCCTGGGCGACCTCGCGGCCGTCACCGGCGGGGTGGTCGTCGCACCCCCGGACGTCGACCCGGACGCCCTGGTCGTCGACGGACCTGTCGTGACCGACTCCCGTGAGGCCGGTCCCGGCGGTGTCTACGTCGCCCGGCTCGGGCAGCACGCAGACGGGCACGACTTCGCCCCGGCGGCTGTCGAGCAGGGAGCCGTCGCGGCACTGGTCACCCGGGCCGTGGACGGAGTGCCGTGTGTCGTCGTCCCGGACACCCAGGAAGCGTTCGCGGCGCTTGCGCGCGAGGTCGTCCGTCGCGTGCCGGGGCTCGAGGTCGTGGGCATCACCGGTTCCTCCGGGAAGACGAGTACGAAGGACCTTCTCGGGGCGGTCCTCGGCACGGCCGCTCCCACCGTCGCCCCTGTCGGGTCGTACAACTCCGAGGTGGGGGTGCCGCTGACGGTCTGCCGGGTCAGCAGCGAGACGCGGTTCCTCGTCGTCGAGATGGGGGCGCGCGGCATCGGCCACATCGCCTACCTCACTCGGATCGCACCGCCGAGGATCGGCGTCGTCCTCAACGTGGGCACGGCCCACGTCGGGGAGTTCGGCTCCCGAGAGGCGATCGCGCGCGCCAAGGCGGAGCTCGTCGATGCCCTGCCGCCGGACGGGCTGGCCGTGCTCAACGCCGACGACGCCGCCGTCCGCCGGATGGCCGCGGCCACGTCTGCCGCGGTGCTCCTCGTCGGAGAGGCCGACGACGCCGACCTCCGAGCGAGTGACATCCTCCTCGACGCCCGAGGCCGGCCCACGTTCACCGCCCACACAGCGGACGGGACCCGCAGACTTCATCTCCAGCTCGTCGGACGCCATCACGTGGGGAATGCGCTCGCTGTCCTGGGGGTCGCTCTCGAGCTGGGGATGTCGCTCGAGCAGGCCTGTGCCGCACTGGAGGCGGCTCGTGCCACGAGCAGGTGGCGGATGGAGGTCACCGAGCGAGCCGACGGAGTCACCGTCGTCAACGACGCCTACAACGCGAACCCGGACTCGATGCGGGCCGCACTGACGGTGCTGCAGCGGATGGGGGAGGGGACCCGCACGTGGGCGGTGCTCGGCACGATGCTCGAGCTCGGCGAGCAGGCGGTGGCGCTGCACGCCGAGGTCGGTGCCGAGGTCGTCGCCCGCGGTGTCGACCAGCTCGTCGTCGTGGGACCCGACGCGGCACCGCTGGCGGCAGGCGCACGGGAGGCCACCCGGGCACGGGAGGCCGCCGGCGCCGCGGAACCGGTCGGCACGGCATCCGGCATCGTGGCGGGGCGCATGACGCACGTCCGCGAGGTCGCGGACGTCGACGAGGCAGAGCGGCTGCTGCGTGCCGAGCTCCGCCCCGGTGACGTGGTTCTCCTCAAGTCCAGCCGGGACGCGGGGCTACGGTTGCTCGGAGACCGGCTGGCCGGCCCGAGGGAGGAGCACGCGTGAAGGCTGTGCTCCTCGCGGCCGTCATGTCGCTGGTCATCGCCCTCTTCGGCACCCCGATGCTCATCCGCTTCCTCGTGCGCAAGGGCTACGGGCAGTTCATCCGGGACGACGGGCCGACCTCTCACCACACCAAGCGCGGGACCCCCACGATGGGCGGGGCAGTGATCGTGGCGAGCTCCCTCGCGGCGTACGCGAGCGCCCACCTCGTGACCGGCCAGAAGCCCACCGTCAGCGGCCTGCTCGTCCTGTTCCTCATGTCCGGGCTCGGGTTCGTCGGCTTCCTCGACGACTTCATCAAGATCAGCAAACAGCGCAGCCTGGGGCTCAGGACGGGGGAGAAGCTGGCCGGGCAGACGCTCGTGGCCGTCGTGTTCGCGATCCTCGCACTCCAGTTCCCCAACGACTCCTTTCGCACACCGGCCTCGACGTCGGTGTCCTTCGTCCGGGACACCGCGCTGGACCTGGCGTTCGCGGGGACGCTCGTCGGGGTCATCCTCTTCGTCGTCTGGGCCAACATCATCGTCGCGGGCACCTCCAACGGCGTGAACCTCACCGACGGGCTCGACGGCCTCGCGACGGGCGCCTCGGTCATGGTCTTCGCTGCGTACGTCCTGATCGGCATCTGGCAGTTCAACCAGAACTGCCAGTGGAACCCGGGCACGAAGTGCTACGAGGTCCGCGACCCCCACGACCTCGCGATCGTCGCCGCCTGCGGCATGGGCGCGTGCTTCGGCTTCCTGTGGTGGAACGCGTCGCCGGCCAAGATCTTCATGGGGGACACGGGTTCACTGGCGCTCGGTGGCGGTCTCGCGGGTCTGGCCATCCTCAGCCGAACGGAGCTCCTCGTCGTCATCCTCGGGGGCCTGTTCGTGACGATCACCCTGTCGGTCATCATCCAGGTCGTCAGCTTCAAGACCACGGGACGACGCGTGTTCCGGATGGCACCACTGCAACACCACTTCGAGCTGCTGGGGTGGCAGGAGGTCACGATCGTCATCCGGTTCTGGATCGTGGCCGGACTGTTCGTCGCCCTGGGCCTCGGCCTCTTCTACGCGGAGTGGGTGGTGGGCGCCGGATGACCGGGGTCCCCTCGCACGACCGCCTCGGTGGACTGACCCACCGTGACGCCCACTGGGCTGGACTGCGCGTGCTCGTCGCAGGGCTCGGTGTGAGCGGCTTCGCGGCGGCTGACGCCCTGCTGGAGCGAGGCGCCGAGGTCACCGTCGTGGACGGGAAGGAACCCGCTGACGGCACGATCCTCACCGAGCGGGCTCGCATCCTCGACATCCTGGGGGCCCGGCTCCACTTCGGTGCCGACGCCGTCGGCCGGATGCCGGGGACACCCGTCGACCTCGTCGTCACCTCGCCGGGGTGGCGGCCCGACCAGCCCCTGCTCGCGGCGGCGGCCGCAGGGGGAGTCCCCGTCTGGGGGGAGGTGGAGCTCGCGTGGCGGATGCGTGCGCGGGAGGGGGCGGCCCCCTGGCTCACGGTGACCGGCACCAACGGGAAGACGACGACCGTGCAGATGCTGGCGTCGATCCTCGGCGCTGCCGGGCTTCGCGCCCGCAGCGCCGGGAACGTCGGCACTCCGCTCCTCGAGGTGGTGTTGGACCCGGAGCCCTTCGACGTCCTGGCGGTGGAGCTGTCGAGCTTCCAGCTCCACTGGTCGCAGTCGATCGCGCCGCGGGCCTCCGTGTGTCTCAACGTGGCCCCCGACCACGTGGACTGGCACGGCAGCATGGAGGAGTACGCCGCAGCCAAGGGGAAGGTCTACGAGCGGACCGAGGTGGCCTGCGTCTACAACGTCCAGGACGACGCCACCCGCCGCCTCGTCGAGGCGGCCGACGTCCAGGAGGGATGCCGTGCAGTCGGGTTCACCCTGGGCGTGCCCGGGCTCTCGGAGGTGGGGCTCGTGGACGACGTGCTCGCCGACCGCGCCTTCGTGGAGCAGCGGCGCACTGCGGCCGCCGAGCTCGCGACGGTGGACGACCTCCGCGGGGACCTGCCCGAGGCCCCTCCCCACCTCGTCGCCAACGCGCTGGCCGCCGCCGCTCTCGCCCGGGCGCACGGCGTCCCAGCGGGCGCCGTCCGCGCCGGCCTCCGCACGTTCACCCCGGAGCCGCACCGCATCGCCGAGGTCGGCACCATCGGGGGCGTCCGGTGGGTCGACGACTCCAAGGCCACGAACCCGCACGCCGCACGAGCCAGCATCACGGCATACGAGCACGTCGTGTGGGTCGCCGGCGGCCTGCTCAAGGGCGCCGACGTGGGGGACCTCGTCGTCGCTGCAGCCGACCGACTGCGCGGCGTCGTGCTGCTCGGCGCGGACCGCGCGGCGCTCGCCGACGCGCTCGCTCGACACGCGCCGGATGTCCCCGTCGTCGACGTGGAGCGCACGGACACTGGTGCCATGGACCTCGTGGTGAGGGAGGCCCTCGCGCTCGCGCACGAGGGCGACGTCGTCCTGCTCGCGCCCGCCGCGGCGTCGATGGACATGTTCTCCGACTACGGAGCGCGCGGCGACGCCTTCGTCCGAGCCGTCCGCCGGCTTGCCGCGGGGGAGTAGCCGGTGAGCAGCGCAACTGCGCCGGCGCGCGCGGGCACCCGCCCCGGCTCTCGCATCGCGGGGTGGCTGGCGCGGTTCGACTCGCCCGTCACGACCTACTACGTCCTCGTCTGTGTCACGGGGGCCCTGGTCATCTTCGGCCTCATCATGGTGCTGTCCGCCTCGGCGGTCGTCTCGCTGGACAAGACGTCGTCGGCGTACACCATCTTCCTCAAGCAGGCCGGCTTCGCCGCGGTCGGGGCGGTCGTGCTGGCGGTCGCGTCGAGGATCCGCGTGGCGGGCTGGAAGCGCCTGGCCCTGCCGGTCCTCGTCGTCGGCATCGTGCTCCAGCTGCTCGTCCTCACCCCGATGGGCGTGGACGTCAACGGCAACCAGAACTGGCTGCGGCTCGGCCGGCTCAGCGTGCAGCCGTCCGAGATCATCAAGGTGGGGCTGGTGCTCACCGGTGGTCTGGTGCTCGCGGCGAAGCGCAGGAGCCTCCACTCCTTCAGCCACGTCCTCGTGCCCTACCTCGTGCCCATCGCCGCCGTGAGCATCGCCGCGGTCGTGCTGGGCCACGACCTCGGGACGGTGCTCGTCCTCGGCGCCATCGTGGCTGGTGTGCTGTTCGCCGCGGGGGTTCCGTTGCGGTGGTTCGTGATCGCCGGCCTCCCCTTCCTCGGGGTGGCCGTCGCGTTCATCGTCACGAGCCCCAACCGGCTGGGCCGCTTCGATGTCTGGCTCGGCCGGGACACCAACGAGTTCGGTGCCGCGCGGCAGCCGCTGCACGGGCGTTACGCCTTGGCCGACGGCGGCTGGCTGGGGCTCGGACTCGGCGCCAGCCGCGAGAAGTGGGGTCTGCTCTCCGAGCCGCACAACGACTTCATCTTCGCCATCATCGGCGAGGAGCTCGGCCTCCCCGGCACGCTGGCGGTCCTCCTGCTCCTCGCCTGCCTCGCCGTCGCGAGCTACCGACTCGTGACGCGCACCGACGACCTGTTCGTCCGGGTGGCGACGGCCGGCGTCATGACGTGGATCATCGTGCAGGCCCTCATCAACATCGGTGCCGTGATCAACCTCCTCCCGGTCATCGGCGTGCCGCTGCCGCTGGTGTCCTCCGGCGGCTCATCGCTCGTGACGACGATGTTCGCGCTCGGCATCCTCCTGTCGTTCGCGCGGTCCGAGCCCGGGTGTGCCGAGGCGCTGTCCGCGCGCCCGTCTGCCCTGCGCCGCTCCCTGGCGGTGCTGCCGGCACGTGCCCGGTCCCGCGGCCGGAGGTCCACGTCGTGACCGCAGGTCCCCGGTCGGTGCTCCTCGCAGGTGGCGGCACCGCCGGCCACGTGTCGCCGCTGCTCGCCCTCGCCGACTGCTTACGCCGGCGTGATCCCGACGTGGGCGTCACCGCCCTCGGCACGGCCGCCGGGCTCGAGTCCCGGCTCGTGCCGGAGCGCGGGTACCCGCTCCTCGAGGTGCCCAAGGTCCCCTTCCCGCGGCGTCCCTCCGGGGACCTGCTTCGCCTGCCGGCCAACCTGCGGCGGGCCGTGCTGGCCGCGGGTGAGGCCCTCGACCACACGGCCGCGGATGTCGTGGTGGGCTTCGGCGGGTACGTCGCGGCCCCGGCGTACCTCGCCGCCCGCCGGCGGGGAACACCGGTCGTCGTTCACGAGCAGAACGCGCGACCCGGACTCGCGAACCGGTTGGGCGCGCGCATCGCCGCCGAGGTGGCCGTGACGTTTCCGGGCACTCCCCTTCCGGACGCCGTCGTCACCGGCATGCCGCTGCGCCGCGAGATCACGACGCTGGACCGTCGGTCGACGCGCGCGGAGGCACGTGACCGCTTCGGCCTGTCCGACGGACCGACGGTCCTGGTCACGGGGGGGTCACTGGGGGCGCAGCGCCTCAACGGCGCCTTCGCCGACGCCGCCGGGCAGCTGTCCATGGCGGGCGTGCAGGTGCTCCACCTCACCGGGGCGGGCAAGGACTTCGTGCCGGATGCCGTCGAGGGCGCGCGCTACGTCGTCCTGCCGTACTGCGACCGCATGGACCTGGCGTACGCCGCCGCGGATATCGTCGTCGCCCGCGCCGGTGCCAACACGGTCTGCGAGATCACCGCCGTCGGACTGCCCGCCGTGTATGTCCCCCTGCCCATCGGCAACGGAGAGCAACGGCTCAACGCGAGGGCCGTCGTGAGCGCCGGCGGGGGTCTCCTCGTCGACGACGCGGAGGTCACTCCCGAGTGGGTGACCCGAGTCCTGCAACCGCTGGCCCTCGACGCGGCTCGGCTCAGGACGATGGCCACCGCCGCGGCGGCGGTGGGGACGCGCGACGGTGACGAGCTGCTCGCCGACCTCGTCGTGGCGGCGGCAGCCGGGCGGCGCTGACGTGGACGGCGTCAACGTCCGGTTCAGGTTCACCGATCCTCGTCCATCCGTCGAGGAGCTGGGCCGGGTGCACCTCATCGCGATCGGAGGAGCCGGCATGTCCGGGGTCGCTCGGCTCCTCCTTGCCCGTGGTGTCCCCGTGTCGGGCTCGGACGCGGCATACGGCCCGGCTCTCGAGGCGTTGCGGGACAGCGGCGCCCGTGTCCACGTGGGTCATGACCCGTCCCACGTGAAGCACGCGGACACCGTCGTCATCTCCTCCGCGGTACCGGAGGACAACGTCGAGCTGGCGGCCGCGCGGTCGGCAGGGCTGCCGGTGCTGCACCGGGCCCAGGCCCTCGCCGCCCTCATGGGTGACGCACGACGGGTGGCGGTCGCCGGCGCGAACGGCAAGACGACGACGACCTCGATGCTCACCGTGGCCCTCGTCGCAGCGGGCCACGACCCGTCCTTCGCCTCGGGGGGCGAGATCGCACAGCTCGGCACCAACGCAGCCCTCGGCACGGGTGAGGCCTTTGTCGTCGAGGCGGACGAGAGCGACGGCTCGTTCCTCGCCTACCGGCCTCACGTGGCGGTCGTGACGAACGTCCAGGCGGACCACCTCGACTTCTACGGCACGCTGGACCGGGTCAAGGCCGCGTACGAGGCGTTCACCGACACGATCACCGACGACGGGTGCCTGGTGGTCTGCCGTGACGACCCGGGCGCACGGGCGCTGGGTGAACGTGCCTCTGCCCGAGGGATGTCCGTCGAGACGTACGGCTTCGGGGCCGGCGCGGACCTGCGGGTCCTGAGCACTGCCGCCGACGGCCTCGGATCGCGGTCCGTCGTGCAGCACCGGGGCAGGCGACGTGACCTCGAGCTCAGGGTGCCGGGCAACCACAACGTCCTCAACGCGTGCGCGGCCTACCTCGCGGCCGTGGTGGGGTTGGGTGCCGAGCCCAGTCCGGTCCTGGACGCGCTTGCCGGGTTCACCGGTGCCCGGCGTCGTTTCGAGGTGCGGGGGTCGGAGATGGGCGTGACCGTCGTCGACGACTACGCGCACAACCCCGCCAAGGTCTCGGCCGTCGTCGGCACCGGAGCCGACATCGTCCGGCGCAGGGGCGGGGCGTTGCACGTCATCTTCCAGCCGCATCTGTACTCCCGTACGCGTGACTTCGCCGAGGACTTCGCCAGGGCGCTCGCGCCCGCCGACCACGTCCAGCTCCTCGACGTCTACGGAGCTCGTGAGCGGCCGATGGCGGGCGTGACCTCGGCCCTGGTCGGCGACCGGCTCGCCGCCCTCCCGGGGGACCGGACTCTCGTCGTCATGCCGACCCGGGAGGAGGCCGTGGCCTCGACGGCGCGAGCCGCCCGACCCGGTGACCTCGTCCTCGTCGTCGGGGCCGGCGATGTCACCGCGCTCGCCCCACTCGTCCTCGACGCCCTTCGCGAGCGGGATGGGGGTGACCGGTCATGAGCGTCCGCACGACCCGCACCAGCCGCTCCACAGCGCCGTCGCGGCAGGGCGTCCCGTCGGCGAACCGCTTCCGGGAGCGTGCCCTGTCCAACCGCCGCCGTCCCTGGCGGCGGGCGCTGCGTCTGCTGACCGCTCTCGCCGTTGCCGGCGTCCTCGTGTGGCTCGTCGGGTGGAGCACGGTCCTCGGCGTGGAGGAGATCCGGGTGTCCGGGGTCTCGGGCGAGGAGGCGGATGCCGTCGCGGCCCTGGTCGCCGTGCCGAAGGGCACGCCGCTGGCGCGCGTCGACACGGATGCGGTCGCGGCCAGGGTCCGCGGGCGCGTGTCGGTGGCCGAGGCCTCCGTGCGGCGCACCTGGCCGCGGGAGCTGACGGTGGACGTGGTGCCCCGGACCGCCGCCATCGTCGTGCGGAACCCTCAAGGTCGACTGGAGGTCGTGGATGCGAGCGGGGTCGCGTTCGGGACCGTCGCAACCGCGCCGTCGGGCGTGCCGGTCGTCACCGCCACGGGATCGGGGGGGACCAGTCGGGAGGCGCTCCTCGCCGCCCTCTCGGTGGTGCGGGCCCTTCCCGAGGAGCTGAGTCGCGACCCCGGACGGTCGTCTGGGGCGGGGGGGACGACGCCGCCCGCAAGGTGGCCATTCTCATGGCGCTGCTGAAGACCAAGGCGAGCGTCATCGACGTGAGTGCCCCAGAGACGCCGGTCACTCGCTGAGCTCGATCTGGTCTCTCCGGTCTCCCGGTGCGGTGTGACGGGTGGGGCCGGTGGGTCGGATGCCGGAGGGCATGCGAGGATTTCCTCCGAACATGTCGCGACACGCCCGTCGTGTCGTTGCCTGTCCCGCATCGTGGCAGCACCCCAGAACTACCTCGCCGTCATCAAGGTCGTCGGCATCGGCGGCGGCGGTGTCAACGCCATCAACCGGATGATCGAGGTCGGCCTCAAGGGAGTCGAGTTCATCGCCGTCAACACCGACGCCCAGGCGCTGCTCATGAGTGACGCCGACGTCAAGCTCGACGTCGGTCGCGAGCTCACGCGCGGGCTCGGGGCGGGCGCCGACCCCGACGTGGGCAAGAAGGCCGCCGACGACCACACGGAGGAGATCGAGGAGGTCCTCAAGGGGGCCGACATGGTGTTCGTCACCGCCGGCGAGGGGGGCGGCACGGGCACCGGTGGCGCGCCGGTCGTCGCGCGGATCGCGAAGGGGCTCGGTGCGCTCACCATCGGCGTCGTGACCCGGCCGTTCACCTTCGAGGGCCGACGCCGAGCGAACCAGGCGGAGACCGGCATCGCCCAGCTGCGCGAGGAGGTCGACACCCTCATCGTCATCCCGAACGACCGGTTGCTCTCCATCAGCGACCGCGGGGTCTCGATGCTCGATGCCTTCCGCAGCGCCGACCAGGTGCTGCTCTCCGGGGTCCAGGGCATCACCGACCTCATCACGACCCCGGGCCTGATCAACCTGGACTTCGCGGACGTCAAGTCGGTGATGCAGGGGGCCGGCTCGGCCCTCATGGGCATCGGTTCCGCTCGCGGGGAGGACCGCGCCGTGCAGGCAGCGGAGCTCGCGATCTCGAGCCCCCTGCTCGAGGCGAGCATCGACGGGGCCCACGGCGTGCTGCTCTCCATCCAGGGCGGGAGCGACCTCGGGCTCTTCGAGATCAACGAGGCCGCGCGCCTGGTGCAGGAGGCTGCGCACCCCGAAGCCAACATCATCTTCGGTGCGGTCATCGACGACGCCCTGGGCGACGAGGTGCGGGTCACGGTCATCGCGGCCGGCTTCGACGGTGGGGCCCCGGTCCGCCGCGCCGACGACCGGGCACTCGGGACCGTGCAGGGTCGCTCCGCCCCGGCGCCTGCCCCGTTCTCACCGCCGGCCCGGCGCACACCGGACGAGGAGCCGGCGGTCCGCACCGAGCACAACGACGTGCCGGTCGACGGCGTCCCGGCATCCCACACCTCACCGCCCCCGCCCCGCACCGTCACCTTCGACGAGAACGACGACCTCGACGTCCCGGACTTCCTCAAGTAGCCCTGACCGAGCCTGCCTGAGGGCGGGTCCGTCGCTCCGCCCCGGCCGTCCGCGTCTACGGTGGGGGGGTGTTCGCCTGGTACGAGGACCGCTCCGGTGTCACGCGCGCCGTCACAGACCGCTCGGACGGAGTGAGCGCCGGCCGGTACGCCGGGTTGAACCTCGGTGCCCATGTCGACGACCAGCCCGAGGCCGTGGCCGAGAACCGTCGCCGTCTCGCCGAGAAGCTGGGACGGCCCGTGCTCTACATGGCGCAGTGCCACGGCGCGGACGTGGCCGTCGTGGACGGGATGCCGGTCCAGGCGCCCCGGTGCGATGCCGTCGTCACCCGGACACCGGAGGTGGCGCTCGCCGTGCTCGTGGCGGACTGCGTGCCGGTGCTCCTGTCCAGCACGGGCGGAGTCGTGGCTGCCGTGCACGCCGGCCGGCCGGGGTTGCTGGCCCGGATCGTGCCGCGGACCCTGGACGTGATGGCGGACCTGGGAGCCGGTGTGGTCGACGCCGTGGTCGGACCGTCGGTGTGCGGGCGGTGCTACGAGGTGCCCGAGGAGATGCGCGGGGCCGCCGCGAGGGAGCAACCGGTGAGTGCCGCGGTGTCCTGGACCGGTACCCCCGCGGTCGACGTCGGTGCCGGCGTGGTGGCGCAGCTCCACGACGCCGGTGTCAGGGTGAGGTGGCTCCCGGGATGTTCGCGGGAGCGGCCCGACCTGTACTCCTACCGCCGGGACGGACTGACCGGCCGGTTCGCCGGCATCGTCGCGGCCAGTGGCTCATGAGCCAGGAGTCGTCGCCGGAGTCCCGGCGAGAGGAGCTCGCCGGACGGCTGGCCGAGGTGCGGCGCCGGATCGACGTCGCCCGTGATGCTGCCGGACGAGACGACGAGGTGGGGCTCGTGGTCGTCACCAAGCTCTTCCCGGCATCCGACCTGGATCTCCTCGCCGAGCTCGGCGTGGAGGCGGTGGGCGAGAACCGGGACCAGGAGGCATCACGGAAGGTGGCCGAGCTGACGCACCGGAGCCGGCTCACCGTCCACTTCATCGGTCAGCTCCAGAGCAACAAGGCCGCCTCGGTGGCCCGCTATGCCGACGTGGTCCAGTCGGTGGACCGGCCCAAGCTCGTGGGGGCCCTCGAGCGTGCCACCGGGGCGGCTGGACGCCGGCTGGACGTCACGGTCCAGGTGTCGCTCGACCCGGACGAAGGTCGTGGCGGGGTGGCCCCCGAGAAGGCCCGGGCGCTCGCCGACCTCGTGGCGGGGACGCCGGCCCTCACGCTGCGCGGCGTCATGGCTGTGGCCCCCTTGGACGGAGATCCGCGGGCTGCGTTCGCCCGCCTGCGGGAGGTCAGTGACGGCATCCGACACGACCACCCGGAGGCGACGTGGATCTCCGCCGGAATGAGCGGCGACCTCGAGGCCGCCATCGCCGAGGGGGCGACACACCTGCGTGTCGGATCGGCAATCCTCGGTTCTCGTGAGTCACACCGGTAACTTCGGTCACGACGCACGGCGCCGATGAGGCGGGGCCGACGACCGAGGAGTACTTCATGGCTGGCGCGCTGCGCAAGACGATGGTCTACCTTGGCCTCGCCGAGGACCAGGGTCGTTACGACGACGAGTACGACGAGGACTACGACGAGCACCGCGATGCCGAGGACGCTCCCGAGCACCGCGGCGCCGAGGTGACCCACCTCCCGACGCGCCATGCGGTGGCCCACGTGGTTCGGCCACAGGACGGGGGTGGCATCACACGGATCACGACGATCCACCCCCGCACGTACAACGAGGCCAAGACGATCGGCGAGAACTTCCGCGACGGCATCCCGGTCATCATGAACCTCACCGACATGAACGACGCGGACGCCAAGCGCCTCGTGGACTTCGCGGCCGGCCTCGTCTTCGGGCTGCGCGGGTCCATCGAGAGGGTCACGTCCAAGGTGTTCCTGCTCTCGCCGGAGACCGTCGAGGTCAACGTCGAGGAGAACCCCGCGGCGGCCGGCAGGGCCGTCTTCAACCAGAGCTGACGGGGCACCGTCCACGCGCCGAGCCGCGTGGGTCACACTTCCTGCCATGAATGCCGTCAGCGACATCCTGCAGTTCGTCGTCTTCCTCTACCTGCTGGTGCTCATCGGACGGGTCGTCTTCGACTGGATTCGGATCTTCGCGAGGGAGTGGCGGCCGCGGGGGCCGGCGCTGCTCGTGGCGGAGCCCGTGTACACCTTGACGGAGCCCCCCCTGCGGGCACTTCGAAAGGTCATCCCGCCGCTGCGTCTCGGCGGGGTGTCGATCGACCTGTCCTTCATGGTGCTGTTCTTCGCCGTCTACCTCCTCTACATCCTGCTGTGACGTCCGAGACAGGTCGCGAGCGGCCCACCTCACGCATCACGTGTCACGCGTGATGAGTGATCGCGTAGGCTGACGGCTCCGGAACCTCTGTGTCGCGCCCCTTCCCGCGTGCTCACCGGGGCCGGTGACAGTGACCCGTTGGCCACCCACAGGAGTTGAACATGGCTCTCACGCCAGAGGACGTCCTCAACAAGACGTTCACCCAGACCCAGTTCCGTCGGGGGTACGACGAGCGCGAGGTCGACGACTTCCTCGATGACATCGTCGCCGAGATGCGCCGGATGACCAAGGAGTCCGAGGATCTTCGGGGAGACCTCAACGACTGCCGTCAGGGGAAGGGCATGGCTCCGGTCGTGGCGCACCAGGTGCCGGACACCTCGGCACGCGACCTCGACGACCTGCGCTCCAAGAACGCCACCCTGGCGGCTCGGGTCTCCGAGCTCGAGGGCACCCGTGGCGATCTCGCGGCGAAGGTCTCCGAGCTCGAGGGCACGCGCAGCGAGCTGACCGCCCGCCTTGGGGAGTTCGAGGGCAAGCGCGGAGACATCGAGGTGCGCAACGCCGAGCTCCAGGGCCGCGTCGGCCAGCTGGAGCACCGCAACGGCGAGCTCGAGGCGCAGACGCAGGAGGCCCAGGCCCTGCTGCAGGAGGCCCAGGCGCGTGCTCAGGCGCTCGAGACCCGCAACGCCGAGCTCGAGACCCGCTCGGGCCAGCTCGAGCAGCGCGCCGGTCAGCTCGAGCAGCGCGGCTCCCAGCTCGAGGCCCGCGTCCGCGAGCTCGAGGCTCAGCTCGGCGACAGCCGCACCCAGCTCTCGTCGCTCCAGGCCGAGCGGGAGCGTGATCGCGCCCGCCTCCAGGAGGAGGAGCGTGCCCGAGTGGCCGCGCGCGACCGGGCCGGAGCCGACGTCGACGAGCAGGTCGCGACACTCCGCGCGCGCATCGAGGAAGCCGAGCGCGACGCGCAGGCCCGCATCGCGGCGGCGCAGCAGCGCGCACAGCAGGCCGAGCGTGACGCCGAGCAGCAGGTCAGTGCCGCGGGACAACGCCAGGGCGACCTGGACGGCCCTCTGGGCGCGGCGGCGCTCGCCGGTGCCGGCGGCGGTGCGAGCGCCGCTGGGGTCATCGCCCTCGCCCAGCGACTGCACGACGAGCACGTCACGGCGGGTGAGGCGCGCCGCGACGAGATGGTCGCAGAGGGGCAGCGTCGCCACGACGAGCTCATCGGCGCCGCGCAGCGTCGCCACGACGAGCTGGTCGGCACCGCTCAGTCACAGCACGACGAGCTCGTGAACTCTGCCACCTCCGAGCGTGACGAGATGTTGTCGACCGCGGCCGCGCAGCGGGAGGAGATGCTCACCGAGGCGCGCGAGCGCTCGACGGGCATGGTCGCCGAGGCTCAGCAGAAGAAGGCGGCCATCCTCGAGGAGCTCGGCCGGGAACGGGGTCTGCTCGAGCGCAAGATCGAGGAGCTGCGCGGCTTCGAGCGCGACTACCGGTCGCGGCTGCACACCTACATCCAGGGCCAGCTCGCCGAGCTGAAACGAACCGCCAGCGACGGGAGCGGCGACCTCGATGCCGGGAGTGACCAGCAGACGGCGCAGCCGCAGCCCGAGCGTCAGGGCTGACGGGGTCCGCACACGACGGGGGCCCGGCCGCGTGCCGGGCCCCCCGTCGTGTGACGAGCCGATGAGTCGGCGTCGTTCTGCGTTTCGTCGTTGAGACAGGCAGGTGCAGGCCGTATCCTCGGCGCACCGGTCGGGCCGACGGGGCCTGCCGCACACCCGGAAGTGGGAAACCATGGTCAAGGGCGCGCTGTCCGCCGCCAAGCAGGTGGGCGCTGCTGCCGCTGCCTCCGCCCGCAAGGCCGTGGGGGGCAGGTCGTCGTCGCCGAAGGATCCTGCGAAGAAGGTTCGGGCAGCGGCGGGGACCCCCGCTCCCCGGAGGACCGCGGGCACCTCGAAGGCCGTGCCGGCAAAGGCTGTGCCGGCAAAGGCTGTGCCGGCGAAGAAGGCGGCGACCACGAGATCCGGGCCGAAGACCCCTGCGGTGAAGACAGCGCCTGCCGCGAAGAAGGCCCCTGCCGCCAAGAAGACAGGCGCCAAGGTGCCGGCGAGGGCGGCGGCACCGGAGAAGGCCGCAGCGAAGAAGGCCGCACCGACGAAGGCTGCTCCGAAGCAGGCAGTTGCGAAGAAGCCCTCACCAAGGAGCTCCGCACCGAAGAACGCCCCCGCGAAGAGCGCCCCACCGATGAAGGCCCCCGCGAAGAAGGCGGCACCGAAGAAGGCCCCGGCGAAGAAGGCGGCACCGAAGAAGGTGGCGACCACGACGGGTCGGGCCGGCACCACCACCCCGACGTCCACGAAGGCGGCATCCGTGACGACACCCTCGAGCCGAGCAACGGCTCCAGCGACCACGCCAACCCCACCGAGAGCGGCGGCGAAGAAGGCGGTTCCGGCGGTCCGCGAGGACGAGTCGCCGTGGACCGCCAAGGAGCTTCGCGCGGTCCGCGCCGAGCTCAAGAGCGACATCGAGCTGCTCCGCAGGGAGCTCGCCAACGCCGAGAGCGACCTCGTCCACCTCATGCGTGACTCCGGCGACGGCGCGGGCGACGACCAGGCCGACGCCGGGGCCAAGACCTATGAGCGCGAGCAGGAGATCTCGCTCGCCAACAATGCGCGCGAGATGCTCGAACAGACCGAGCACGCCCTCGAGCGGCTGGACAACGGCACCTACGGCATCTGCGAGTCCTGCGGCAGCCCGATCGGCAAGCTTCGTCTGCAGGCGGCTCCTCGTGCGACCCTATGTCTGCCATGCAAGATCAAGCAGGAGCGCCGCTGACCGCGGCCGACCCCACGCCGTCCACGCCGGCCCCGGTGCCCACCGGAGGCCGGCGGCGGCTGTATGCCGTGCTGCTGGGCCTCGCCGCGGCGACTCTCGTGCTCGACCAGGCGACCAAGGCGTGGGCGCTGGCCTCGCTGACGCCGGGCGAGGCGGTCGACCTCGTGGGGTCCGCGCTCCGGCTGAACCTCATCCGCAACCCCGGTGCGGCGTTCTCGCTCGGAGACGGCTCCACGTGGATCCTCACCGTGATCTCGGTCACCATCCTCGTCTTCGTCGGTGCCAGCGCACGCAAGGTCGGCAACCTCCCGTGGGCCGTCGCCCTCGGGCTGCTCCTCGGCGGCGCGCTGGGAAACCTGGTCGACCGTTTCCTCCGCGCGCCGGGCCCCGGTCGAGGGCACGTCGTCGACTTCATCGACTACTTCGGGTTGTTCGTGGGCAACGTCGCGGACATCGCGATCGTCGTGGCCGCGGGTCTCATCATGGTGCTCACCTTCCGGGGCACCTCGCTCGCCGGGCCGGTGCACCGCCCCGGGCATGCCGATGGGTGACTCCCGCACGGTGCTCGTTCCCGACGGGCTCGAGGGTGAGCGCGTCGACGCGGCCATCGCCCGGCTCTTCGGCCTCTCGCGCACCCGCGCCGCCGACCTCGCCACGACCGGCGGGGTGAGCGTCAACGCCTCCAGCGTGGGCAAGAGCCACCGCGTGAGCGCCGGAGACATGCTCGAGGTGCTTCTGCCCGCGTCGCGGTCCGAGGTCGCCCTCGAGGTCGTCGCCGAGCCGGTGCCAGGCATGACCGTCGTGCACGAGGACGACGACATCATCGTCGTCGACAAGCCGGTCGGCGTCGCTGCGCACCCGAGCGTCGGGTGGACCGGCCCCAACGTCCTCGCCGGCCTCAAGGCAGCGGGCTACCGCATCTCCACGAGCGGTGCGAGCGAGCGCCAGGGCATCGTCTCGCGGCTCGACGTCGGCACCTCGGGGCTCATGGTCGTCTGCACGAGCGAGCGCGCGTACTCGGTCCTCAAGCGCGCCTTTCGGGAGAGACGGGTCGACAAGACCTACCACACCCTCGTCCAGGGCCTGCCGGACCCACTCGTGGGGACGATCGACGCCCCGATCGCCCGGCATCCGGGCCATGACTACCGGTTCGCGGTGATGGACTCGGGAAAGCCGGCGGTGACCCACTACGAGCTCCTCGAGGCGTTCCGTCACGCCTCACTCCTCGAGGTCCGCCTGGAGACGGGCCGCACCCACCAGATCCGGGTGCACATGGCGGCCATCCGGCATCCCTGCGTCGGAGACCTGACCTACGGCGGCGACCCGGTGCTGGCCCGGCGGCTCGGCCTGGAGCGCCAGTGGCTGCACGCCGTGGGCCTGGGGTTCGAGCACCCCGGCTCGGGGGAGTGGGTCACCTTCGAGAGCGGCTACCCGAAGGACCTCCAGGACGCCCTCGACCGCCTCTGACCTCCCCGACGTCGTCTGTGAGATTGTCGGAAATCGCGGCACCACGCGGCGTGTCGCGGCATCCTCACAGACGAGGTCGGGGAGGCGCAGGATCGGGTCGGCGACACGGCCCCGACACGCCGGGCAGTGTCCCCGGGCCGACCTAGGATGGCGGCGATGTCCTCCCCGAACGCCACGAGCCCACCCGCCACCACCTCGACGCGCGGAACGACCAGCACGCCGAAGGGCTCCGACTCGTTCGTCCACCTCCACGTCCACACCGAGTACTCCATGCTCGACGGGGCGGCCCGCATAGGGGACCTCTTCACGCGGGCGGCGGAGATGGGGATGCCGGCGCTCGCGACGACCGACCACGGGTACGTCTTCGGGGCCTACGAGTTCTGGAAGAAGGCGCAGGGAACGGGCGTCAAGCCGATCATCGGCCTCGAGGCCTACCTGACGCCGGGCACCCACCGGACCGACAAGACCCGGGTCAGGTGGGGTGACGAGCGCACCAGCCCCGGGGACGACGTCTCCGGCTCGGGCGCCTACACGCACATGACCCTGCTCGCCCGCGACAACACCGGCCTGCACAACCTCTTCCGGATGGACTCCCAGGCCTCGCTCGACCAGGTCTACGCCAAGTGGCCGCGGGTCGACCGGGAGCTGCTCGAACAGTACGGACGCGGGCTCATCGCGACGACCGGCTGCCCCTCAGGAGAGATCCAGACGCGCCTGCGGCTGGGGCAGTACGACCTCGCGAGGCAGGCGGCCTCCGACCTGCGCGACCTGTTCGGGCCTGAGAACTTCTTCTGCGAGCTCATGGACCACGGGCTCGACATCGAGCGTCGGGTGCAGCGCGACCTGCTCCGACTCGCCCGCGAGCTGGCGCTGCCGCTCGTCGCGACCAACGACCTCCACTACACGAGCCCGGAGGACGCCAAGGCCCACTCGGCGCTGCTCTGCGTCCAGTCCGGGTCCACGATGATGGACCCGAGCCGGTTCAAGTTCGACACCGACGACTTCTACCTCAAGAGCCCTGCCGAGATGCGCCACACCTGGCGGGAGCTCCCCGAGGCCTGCGACAACACCCTCCTCATCGCCGAGATGTGCGACATCTCGTTCACCGAGGACGAGGGCCGCTACATGCCGCAGTTCCCCTGCCCGCCCGGGGAGAACGAGGAGAGCTGGTTCGTCAAGGAGGTCCAGCGCGGCCTCGCCGAGCGCTTCCCCGCGGGCGTCCCGGACTACGCCCAGCGGCAGGCGGAGTTCGAGACCGACGTCATCGTCTCCAAGGGGTATGCCGGGTACTTCCTCGTCGTCGCCGACTTCATCACCTGGGCCAAGGACCACGGCATCCGGGTGGGCCCGGGTCGCGGTTCCGGTGCCGGGTCGATGTGTGCGTACGCGATGAAGATCACCGACCTCGACCCGATCCCGCACGGCCTCATCTTCGAGCGGTTCCTCAACCCCGAGCGGCCGTCCCTCCCGGACTTCGACGTCGACTTCGACGAGCGCCGGCGCGGCGAGGTCATCCGCTACGTCACCGAGAAGTACGGCAGCGAGCGCGTCGCCCAGATCGTCACCTACGGGACGATCAAGGCGAAGCAGGCGGTCAAGGACGCCGCGCGGGTCATGGGCCACCCGTTCGTGGTGGGGGAGCAGCTCACCAAGGCCATGCCGCCCGACGTCATGGGCAAGGGCGTGCCGCTGTCCGGGATCTACGACCCGCAGCACGCGCGCTACGGCGAGGGCAAGGAGTTCCGCGAGCTCGTCGCCACCGAGGCCCACCTCTCGGAGGTCGTCGAGACGGCCAAGGGGCTCGAGGGCCTCAAGCGGCAGTGGGGCGTCCACGCGGCGGGGGTCATCATGCATCCCCATCATGCGGCGCCTCCAGGACGGCCAGGTCATCACCCAGTTCGACTACCCGAGCTGCGAGGCCCTCGGCCTGGTGAAGATGGACTTCCTCGGGCTGCGCAACCTCACGATCCTCGACGACGCCATCGCCAACGTGAAGGCCAACCGTCGGCAGGACATCGACCTCGACGAGCTGTCCAGGACCCTCGACGACAAGCCCACCTACGAGCTGCTCTCGCGCGGTGACACCCTCGGGGTGTTCCAGCTCGACGGCGGCGGCATGCGTACGCTGCTCAAGCTCATGCAGCCGGACAGCTTCGAGGACATCTCGGCGGCGCTCGCCCTCTACCGGCCGGGGCCGATGGGGGTCAACGCCCACACGAACTTCGCCCTGCGCAAGAACGGCAAGCAGGAGGTCGTCCCGCTCGACCCACAGCTGAAGGGCAGGCTCCAACCCGAGATGGTCGAGGCCCTCGACCCGATCCTCGGCACCACCCACGGCCTGGTGATCTACCAGGAACAGGTCATGGAGATCGCGCAGAAGCTCGCCGGCTACACCCTCGGCAGCGCCGACCTGCTCCGCCGGGCGATGGGGAAGAAGAAGAAGGCAGTCCTGGATGCCGAGTACGTCCCCTTCTCCGAGGGGATGAAGGCCAAGGGCTTCACCGAGCAGTCCATCGCCGCCCTCTGGGGCGTCCTCGTCCCGTTCTCGGACTACGCGTTCAACAAGGCGCACACCGCCGCGTACGGGCTCGTGTCGTACTGGACGGCATACCTCAAGGCCAACTACCCGGCCGAGTACATGGCGGCCCTCCTGACCTCCGTCGGCGACGACAAGGACAAGTCGGCGCTGTACCTCGGCGAGTGCCGCCGGATGGGCATCAAGGTGCTCCCGCCGGACGTCAACGACTCGATCGGGCAGTTCGCAGCGGTCGGCACCGACATCCGCTTCGGCCTCTCGGCGATCCGCAACGTCGGTCACCACGTCGTCGAGGACATCGTGCGGGCCCGGGCGGAGAACGGCCGCTTCACCTCGTTCCGCGACTTCATGTCGAAGGTCCCGGTGGGGGTCTGCAACAAGCGGACCATCGAGTCGCTCATCAAGGGTGGGGCGTTCGACGGCCTCGCCGAGACCCGGATGGGCCTCCTGCGGGTCCACGAGGAGTACGTGGACGCGTTCGTCGCCGTCAAGCGGCAGGAGGCGATCGGTCAGGACAGCCTCTTCGGCGCGTTCGGGGACGACGGCGGAGCTGCCAGCGGTGCCGATCTCATGGGCCTCGCTCCGGTGCCGGGGGTCGAGTGGGACAAGTCGACCCTGCTCACCTTCGAGCGCGAGATGCTCGGCCTCTACGTCTCGGACCACCCCCTCCTCGGACTGGAGCACGTGCTCACGGCGCACGCTGACACCCCCATCGCGGCCCTCACGAGCGACGACGCCGGGAAGCCGGAGGGGTCCACGGTGACGGTCGCCGGGCTCATCACCGGGCTCCAGGTCAAGCGCACCAAGAAGGGTGACCTCTGGGCGATCGCGACCGTCGAGGACCTCGCCGGCGCGATCGAGTGCCTCTTCTTCCCCACCGCGTACCTGACCATGGGGCCGCTGCTCCAGCAGGACACCGTCGCGGTGGTGCGGGGCAAGGTGAACCGGCGCGACGACTCCGTGTCGATCTACGCCCAGGAGCTCACCCTGCCCGACGTCAGCGACGGTCCACGCGGGCCGGTGGTCGTGACGATGGAGACCTCCCGCGCCACGGCCCAGCGGGTCGAGGAGCTGAAGGTGGTGCTGACGAACCACCCGGGCACCACGGAGGTCCACCTGCGCCTCGTCAAGCCCGGCCGGGTCGTGGAGATCCGGCTCGACACCGCGTACCGCGTGAACGCCACGGAGGGTCTCTTCGGCGACCTCAAGGTGCTCCTCGGGCCCCGCTGCCTCGCCTGACCGGCGCACGTCCCCGGCTCCGTGCACGAACGCGGCGCGTGCCGCATACAGTGACGCCCATGCCGAGCCACCGCCTGCCGACGGCCGAGCGCCGACCCCACGTCCGGGAGCACCACGGCCACCGGTTCGAAGACCCCTACGCCTGGATGCGGGACACCGAGGACCCGGCGTTCCGCGCCCACCTCGAGGCGGAGAACGCCTACGCCGAGGCCCACACGGCGCACCTGGCTCCGCTGCGCAAGAAGATCTACGAGGAGATCCGCTCGCGGGTGAAGGAGACCGACCTGTCGGTCCCGGTCATGAGCGGCCCCTGGTGGTACTACGCCCGGACGGTCGAAGGCCGCCAGTACCCCTCGCACGTCCGCGCACCGCTGGTCGACAAGGCGGTGCGCCCAGACCCCGAGGCGGACGCCGTCCCCGGCGAGCAGGTCGTGCTCGACGGCAACGTGGAGGCGGGGGAGAGCGAGTTCTTCTCGATCGGTGCCCTGACCGTCAGCGCCGACCACCAGCTCGTCGCCTTCGCCGTCGACACCGCCGGCGACGAGCGCTTCGACGCCACGGTCCGGATCGTGGAGACCGGAGAGGTCCTCGACACCTCGCTCACCGGCATCGGCTACGGGTGCGAGTTCAGCCGCGACGGCCGGTTCCTCTTCTACACGCGCCTCGATGACGCCTGGCGCCCGTACCAGCTCTGGCGGCACCGCGTCGGGGGCGACGCGTCCGACGACGTGCTCATCCACGAGGAGGCCGACGACCGGTTCTGGATGGGTGTGTCGTCGAGCCGGGACGAGCGGTGGCTGCTCATCGGGCTGGGGTCGAAGACGACCTCGGAGGTCCACCTCCTGGACGCCGACGACCCCGAGGGTGACTGGCGCGTCGTGGCCCCCCGCCGGGAGGGCGTCGAGTACGACGTCGAGCCCGCCGGTGACCGACTGCTCATCGTGCACAACACCGACACCGCCGACGCCGACCTCGCCTGGGCGCCGATCGACGCGACGAGTGCCGAGCAATGGGTGCCGTGGCTGCGCTCCAGCCAGGGTGAGCGCTTCGTCTCCGTCGACGCCTTCGACCGCGCCGCCGTGCTGTCGTTGCGCTCCGGCGGCCTGACCGCGCTCCGCGTGCTGCCGCGGGACCCGACCTCGGCGAGTGGGTACGGGGACCCCTGGGACGTGCCGGTCGAGCAGCCCGTCCACTCCATCGGTCTCGGCGACAACCCCGAGCCCGACCAGGACGCGATCCAGGTCGTCGTCGAGTCGTGGGTGACTCCGCGCACGGTGCTCGACGTCGACCTCACCACGGGGGACAGCACGCTGCTCAAGCGCCAGCCGGTCCTGGGCGGGGTCGACCTCGCGGACTACACCGAGCGGCGAGAGTGGGCCACCAGCGCAGACGGCACCCTCGTGCCGGTGTCCGTCGTCCACCACACGAGCGTCGAGCCGGACGGCACCAACCCCGGTCTCGCCACGGCATACGGTGCGTACGAGATCTCCTCGGACCCGTACTTCTCCGTCGCCCGCCTCAGCCTGCTCGACCGCGGAGTCGTCCACGCCGTGGCGCACGTGCGTGGGGGAGGGGAGATGGGTCGCCGGTGGTACGAC
Source organism: Ornithinibacter sp. (assembly GCA_029266735.1). Lineage (GTDB taxonomy): Bacteria > Actinomycetota > Actinomycetes > Actinomycetales > Dermatophilaceae > Fodinibacter. The sequence continues at coordinate 17,801 of JAQSWG010000036.1, read as the reverse complement.
GAGGGCAAGCTCCACGCCAAGCCCGCGACGTTCACGGACACCGTCGCCGCGGTCGACCACCTCGTCGAGACCGGTTGGGTGGCCCGCGACCGCCTCGGACTCGAGGGTGGGTCGGCCGGCGGGCTGCTCGTCGGGGCGGTGCTCAACCTCGCCCCCGAGCGCTTCCGGGTGGCCCACGCCGCCGTGCCCTTCGTCGACGCCCTGACGACGATGCTGCAACCCGACCTCCCCCTGACCGCCGGCGAGTGGGAGGAGTGGGGCAACCCGCTCGCCGACCCCGAGGCGTATGCCGTGATGCGGACCTACGCGCCGTACGAGAACGTCCGCGCGGCGGAGTACCCCGCGGTGCTCGCCACGTCGAGCCTCCACGACACCCGCGTCTACGTCACCGAGCCTGCCAAGTGGGTTGCCCGGCTCCGTGAGACCGTGACGAACGACCCCCACACCAGACCGGTTCTCCTTCGCACGGAGATGGCCGCCGGCCACGGCGGGCGCAGTGGTCGGTATGCCGCGTGGGAGCAGATCTCGTGGGAGTGGGCCTTCGTCCTCGACCAGCTCGGCGCCACGGAGCGCATCGACGGTCGCTGACCGCCGCGTGGACCTCGGCGGTCAGCGGGTGAAGAGGATGGGGCTCTGGCTGCGGCCCATGACGCGCAGCGCCGTGGAGCCGACGTGCAGGCCGTGGAACCCGCCGGCCCCCCGGCTGCCGACCACGGTGAGCGCCGCACCCCGGCTGCGCTCGACGAGGGCACGCACCGGTTCCTCCCGAACTACTTCGTAGTCGACCTTGATGTCGGGGTGCTCGGCGCGTCGTCCGGCGAGCGCTGCCTCGACCCGCTGCTCGAGGTCGGACTCGTAGGCGCTCCAGCTCGAGTCGCTGGCGAGCGTCGGATCGCTGGCACTGCGGGGCTCCCAGGCGTGGACGACGTCGAGGGACGCGCCCGTGAGGACCGCCTCGTCGAAGGCGACCGCGAGGGCTCGCAGGGAGGGCTTGGAGCCGTCGACGCCGACGACGATCCGGTCCAGGCCGGGTGCCTCGGCCCCCTCGTGGCCGACCACGAGCACGGGACACCGCGCGTGGGTGACGACCTGCATCGCCACGGCGCCGACGCTGGCCCTGCTCAGCACCCCGTAGCCCATGGCGCCCACGACGACCAGGGCCGCGGTGCGGGAGGCGTCGACGAGAGCCTGGCTGGCATAGCCGTCCCTCGAGGCCGTCGTCACCGGAAGCGCCGGGTCGACCGCATGGGCGTGCGCCGTGGCCGCGGTGAGCAGGCGCTGGGTGTGCGTCGTGACGACCGAGTCGTCGGCCAGGGCACCGAAACCGAGCATGGGAAGGTCTGGGGCGAAGGCGTGCAGCAGATGGAGCGTCATCCCACGAGCGCTGGCCACCCGGGCGCCGCGCCTCACCGCGGCCATGGAGAGTGGGGATCCGTCCACCCCGACGACGACTCTGGGCCCACGCATACGGTTCGCTCCGATCCAGTGCTGCTTGGCGACGGGCCCTCACTGCATGCCGCTCAGTGACGTCGTCCGCCGTCGTGGGGTCGTGTCCCCACCAGGTCCGACCGTGGCACGACAGGCGTGCGGACGCAAGGGCGGGAGCCGCCGCCGCGACGGTCGACGTCGACCGACAGGACCGCTTCCCGCCCTGCGGCAGGCAGGCTCAGTCGTTCCGGACGACGATGGGTGGCTCGACGATCTCGTTGCGGGGGGTGAGTGCGGTCATGCGGTGCAGGAGCCCGCCGGGGAGCAGCCCGGAGACCGGCGTGACACGGACCTGCGGTCCGTCCACCTCGACGAGCAACAGGTGCGCCTGGGCGCCCCACGCGGTGGTGTGTGCCTCCTCGAACCGGCTGGGCACCTTCTCGTCCAGCTGTCCCGAGGCACCGGAGACGACGTAGCAGCGTCCGTCGGCCTCGCTGACCTGGAAGTTGTGCTCGTGGCCCGAGAGGACCAGCCGCACACCGGCCCGAGCGAACAGTGGCAGCAACGCGTCCTGCATCTCGGCGTCGAGCTCATGGTCCGGCCCGGCCGTGTAGAGCGGGTGGTGCGAGAACGGGATCACCCAACGACGTCCCGAGGGGGCGAACGTCGCCGCGAGCCAGTCCTGGTGCTCTGGTGCCTGGAAGTAGCGGTGGATCCGTTCGTCCTCGGTGTCGAGGGACGTGTCCAGGCAGGCCAGCACCAGGTCGGCGCCGTACCGCAGCCGGTAGAAGAGCCCGGGCGAGACCGAGGCCGTCTCGAAACCGTGGTGGAAGCGCTCACGGATGTGGAAGTTGTCCTCCATCTGGGCCCGGTCGTCACTTCCTTCGGCGTCCGCGCTGTCATGGTTGCCGATCGCGGGGAAGACAGGGACCCTGGCGATCGCGAGGCGGTATGGCTGGAAGAAGCTCGAGTACCAGTCGTCGTCCTCCCCGCCGCCCTCCTGGTCCACCCGGCCATCCTCACCCTGGTAGACGTTGTCGCCGAGAGAGAGGACGAACCGCACGTCGTGCTCGGCCACGAGGGTCTCGACGACGTCGGCGATGCGCCGCTGCCTCCGGCTCGACTCGGAATCTGCGCGGATGCCGACGCCGTAGTCGCCGATCGCGGCGAAACGCACGGGGGGCGTCGGGGTGTCGGGGTGGGGCCAGGTGCGGACCCGCAGGTCGTACCGGCGGCCCGCTGCCTGGAGGTCCGCCCCACCTCGTTCCGACGGCACCCAGTCCCACAGCTCGCCCCCGGCCCATTCCTGCCCGTCCACGACGACGCGGTACCGGTAGTCCGTGTCGGGGCGAAGACCGTCGACCCACACCCAGGTCCGGTCGTCCGTGGAGGCCTCGGCGGCCACCGTGCCGTCGAGGTCGAGCAGCTGCACCGTCGCGGTGCCGAACGGCTCGGCCCCCTCGCCGATGCACGTCGTCCGACCGACCAGCTCGGGCAGCCGGTCGTCGTCGACGATCTCCCACCGCCCCGACGGCTGGCGCTCGAAGAAGAACGCTCCCCATGCCACGAGCGCCCGTTCGTGCGTCAGGTCCACGAGGTGGATGAACTCCTCACGGTGGATCTCGGGCGCGGTCATGGGCCGATCATGCCCCGGATCCCAGCCGACGGGCGTTCAACCCGGGTGTCGAGCGCTCGGGCATCCGGATCTCGGGCCGTCGACATCCGGGCTCAGCGCGCTTCGGCTTACGCTGTGGAGCATGACTGTGCTCGCCATCGAGTGGGACGACACCGCCGGTCGCGACGGCCACGGGGCTGTGCGGGTGCTCGACCAGACCCTGTTGCCCGTCACGACGGCATACCGCGTGATCGACCGCGTCGACGACCTCGTGGCCGCCATCGCGGAGCTCGCGGTGCGCGGCGCCCCGGCACTCGGGGTCGCGGGCGCGATGGGGGTCGTCCTGGCGATGGACGAGGGCCTTCGGAAGGGCTGGGGGGAGTCGGACGTCAGCGCGGCGGTCGACCGGGTGAGGCACGCGCGCCCGACAGCGGTCAACCTCGCCTGGGGGGTGGACCAGGTGCGTCCGTTGATGCCCGAGGGACGGGATGCCGTCCTCGCCGCGGCCCGTCGGGTCGCCCGTGAGGACGAGGAGGCCAACCGGCAGCTGTCCCGGCTCGGCGCCGACTGGTTGCTGGACCGCCTGGACCGGCGCCGACTTCGGGTGCTCACCCACTGCAACACCGGCGCCCTGGCGACCTCGGCATGGGGCACCGCGCTGGGGGTCATCCGCGAGCTGCACCACCGGAACCGGCTCGAGCTCGTCTACGCCGACGAGACCCGACCGCTGCTGCAGGGCTCCCGCCTCACTGCCTTCGAGCTGGCGGCCGAGGGGATCCCCCACGTCGTCCAGGCGGACGGCGCAGCGGCGTCGACGGTCCTGCGGGGACTCGTCGACCTCGCCGTGGTCGGTGCCGACCGGATCGCCGCGAACGGGGACGCGGCGAACAAGATCGGCACGGTCGGTGTCGCGCTCGCCTGCCGCGACGCCGGCATCCCCTTCATGGTCGCTGCTCCATGGTCGACGGTGGATCTCTCGATGCCGGACGGCTCCGGCATCGAGATCGAGGAGCGCCCTGGCGAGGAGGTCACCGAGCTGGCCGGCATCCGCCTGGCGCCGGAGGGGACGCGCGGCTTCAACCCCGCCTTCGACGTCACGCCGGCTCGCCTCGTCGACGCCGTGGCGACCGAGTACGGGGTCGCCGAACCGAGGTCGGGGCGTGACTTGGCGGAGATCCGAGCGCTCGCACTGGGAGCCGCCGCGTCAATGTGAAGGATGGGCCTTCATCTCGACGAAATGAAGATATCATCTTCATATGCGCTCACTCAAGGGCTCTGCTTCACGGTGTGTTCTGCTCGGCGATGTCGTCGGCTCACGTGCGGCCGCAGACCGTCGGGAGCTCCACCGGGCGATCGAGGGAGCCCTCGGCGTCGTCAACGCCCGGATACCAGCAGTCACCGAGCTGCGCGTGACCGTCGGTGACGAGTTCCAGGGGGCGTACAGCACGCTGGGGGCCGCGGTTGACGCCGCCCTGCAGCTGCGGCTTCTGCTGCTGCCGGCGGTCGACACCCGGGTGGGTCTCGGCCGTGGTGCCGTCACGATCCTGGACCCGGAGCGCGGGATCGAGGACGGCCCCGCCTGGTGGGCAGCCCGCAAGGCGATCGAGGAGGTCGAGCAGGCGGCGGGCCGCCCCGCGACGCGGCACCTCCGAACCGCCTACCGGGTCTCCGTCGAGGGCCGTGCGCGGCTGGGCTCCGCCTCCTCGGTCGCGGCCGCCGTCAACGCGACACTGCTCTGTCGGGACCATCTGGTTGGCTCCTTCTCGGACCGGTCGGTCCGACTGCTGAGGGGGCTCATGGAACCTGACACGACCCAGAGCGAGCTGGCGCAGAGGGAGGGCATCAGCGCTTCTGCCGTGTCCCAGCGCGTGCGTGCCGACGGCATCGGCGCCGTGCTCGCGGCTCAGGAGCTGCTGCGGGGGCTCCCGTGACGTGGCTCGCAGTCTGGCTCATCGGCATCGCCGCGGCCGACCTCGCGCGAGCGGGAGGACGGCCTCTCGTCGTGCGGGGCTCGGTCGTGCTCGGCTCGGTCCTCGTCGGTGCCGGCGTGGTCGCGGTGGTCGCCGTCCTCGCCGGGCTGACCGCTCCCGCCGACCTCGTCGCCCTGGCCGCCTCCATCGTCCCCCTGACCCTGTGGATCCGGTTCTCCGCCCAGGCGGTGACCACGGGTGCGGGCCATTGGCCCGCTCTGGCCGCGCTCGCGGGCGGGACCGTCTGGCTCGTCGCCCTCTCCGGGTGGGGGTCCCGAGCGGGCGGGGTGCTCGAGCAGTGGCTGGAGTGGGCCGACCTTCCCGTTGTCGGTGAGGGCACGTCCACGGCACGGGTGCTCCTCGTCCTCGGGCTGCTGCTCGTCAACCTCTCCACCGCGAACGTTCTCGTCCGGCTCGTCCTCGTCAGCGTGGGCGCGATGAGACCGGTCCACCGGATCGGTGATGGCACCCAGCCGCAGCCGTCCGACCAGCTGCGTGGGGGCAGGCTCCTCGGACCCATGGAGCGCCTGCTCATCCTCGGTCTCGGCCTGTCGGGTCAGCTCACGGCCGCGGGACTCGTCATCGCGGCCAAGGGGCTGATCCGCTTCCCGGAGCTGCAGTCCAAGCGGGACGAGCGCACGACGGTGGAGGGCGTCGGCATCGACGAGGTGACCGAGTACTTCCTCGTCGGATCCTTCGTCTCGTGGCTCCTCGCCCTGGGGAGCCTGGCGCTCACACGCTGAGGATGTTGCCCTTCCACTTCTGGGGGAAGTCGGCCGTCGTGTTGCCGGCGACATGGAGGCGATAGGTCATCGTCGCTGCCTCCTCGAGGTTGAGCGCACGACGCAGCGCCATGGAGACGCTGTCGCCCAACGCGGAGCACCCGTGGTGGGCGAGGACAACGGCGTCATGGTCCCGTGCGGCCTCGGCGGCGGCATCGGCCACCTCGTCGGACCCGGACGGCAGGAACGGCACCCACCCGGCGCTGCCGAGGTAGTACTGGTGGTCCAGCGTGGTGAACCTGATGGGGACGCCGAGCATGTCGACCAGCAGGACGTGCTGCGGGTGAAGGTGCACGATGGCTCCGACGTCCGGCCGCACGGCATACGTCCTCTGGTGAAGCCGCCACTCGACGGACGGGCGGTCCGCCCCTGCCCGGCGCTCCCCGTCGAGGGTCATCTCCGCGAGATCCTGCGGGGTCAGCCGGTCCAGCCAGGTTCCCGAGCCGGTGACGAGAAACCGGTCGGTGCCGGGCAGTCGGACGGAGAGGTTCCCGCCGCTGGCTTGTACCAGACCGCGGTCGACGACGTGCCGGCCGGCGTCGACCAGCTCGGCGATCAAGGTGTCACGGTCATCCGTCATGCCCGAGAGTCTCGCGTATGCCGGGCTACGCGCGCCTGCCCGACAGACGTGACGGCGCCCGCGAGGAGCCGCGGGCGCCGTCGTGTGGTGCGGGTGTCAGCTGGCCGCGCGCCCCTGCTGCGTGGTGTTGCCCTCGATCACCTGCTGGCCGCCGGTGTGGCTCACCGAGATCTTGCGCGGCTTCGCCTCCTCGGCCACGGGGATGGTCAAAGACAGCACGCCATCGGAGTAGTCGGCCTGGATCTGGTCCGAGGCGACGCCGTAGCCGAGGGTGAGCTGCCGGGCGAAGGTGCCCGCCGGGCGCTCGTGCGACAGCCACTGGACGTCGTCGTCGGCCTGCTCGCGGCGCTCCGCGCGGATCGTGAGGGTGCGGTCCTCCACGTCCACGTCGATCGTCGAGGGGTCGACGCCTGGCAGGTCGACCTTGGCGACGAAGCGGTCACCCGTCCTGTAGAGGTCCATCGGCATCGCCGCCGAGGCCGGGGTGCGCAGGGCACCGGAGAGCATGCGGTCGAGGTCGCGGAATGGGTCGAAGGTGGTGGTTGCCATGGTGTTCCTCCCTGGGGTGCTGGGGCACCTGCCCCGTGGTTATATGAGTGGGAACGACTCAACTTTGCATCGTGTTCCCGACGCATGTCAAGTCGTGGGTGTCGGCGCGCTGCGGCGGATTTCCGGCGCCGCGTCGGCCGGGAAACCCGGCGCGCCGTGTCACCGTTGGAGGAGTGACGGGCGCGACGACCGGGCCCGCTGAGACGAGGGATCGACACGATGGGCTTTCTCGACAAGCTGCTGGGCCGCACCCCCACCCCGCAGGGCCAGTACCCAGGTTCTCCGAGCGGCCCCGGCCCGGTATACGGAACCGCACCGGTCCCTCCACGACCCGGTGGCACCGAGGACGAGCGAGCCGTCGCGCGGTACCGCTACCTCCTGCGCACGGCACCACCTGAGCAGCTCGAGGCGATCCACGCAGAGGCGTTCGCCACGCTGACTCCCGAGCAGCGCCAGCAGCTGCTGCGCGAGCTCTCCGCCGTCGCTCCCGCGGAGGCCGGGTCGTCAGCCGAGCCGGCCGACCTCGCTCGGGCGGCGACCCGCGCGGAGATGCGGTCTCCCGGCACCTTGCAGAACACGTTCTCGCGTGGTTCCTTCGGCGGCGCCGGCATGGGTATGGGCGGGATGGTCGCCGGATCGATGATGGGCACCATCGCGGGTGTGGTCGTCGGGTCCGCCATCGCGAACTCGCTCTTCGGCGGCTACGACCAGAGCCCTGAGGCGCAGGAGGCCGGGGACACCGGCACCGGCGAGGGAGACACCGGGGGCGGCGACACCGGGGGCGACGCTGGTGACGGGAACTTCGCGTCGGACACCGGTGGCGCCGGTGGTGGCGACTGGGGCGGTGGGGGCGGCGACTGGGGCGGTGGTGGTGGCGGCGGCGACTTCGGCGGCGGAGGTGACTTCGGCGGGTTCTGACCTCACGACGTCGTGCGAGCCGTGCGGCGGGCACCGAAGACGATCGCTCCCAGGGTGAGCACGGCGATCCCGGCCACGACGGAGGGCAGCGGGAGAGTTGCCGCAAGGGCGAGACATCCGCCGAGCCCGAACACGGCGAGACCGGTCGACCACCTCGAGCCCCCCACCGTGAGCGCCGACGCATTGGCGATGGCGTAGTACACGAGCACGGCCAGTGAGGAGAAGCCGATCGCGGACCGGACGTCGACGAGGAGCACGACGACGAGAACCACCGCCCCGACGGTGATCTCCGCGTGGTGCGGTCCGCGGAAGCGCGGGTGGACGGCAGCGAGGGTGTGCGGGAGGTGGCCGTCCCGTGCCATGGCGAGCGTCGTTCGTGAGACGCCGAGGAGGAGTGAGAGCAGCGAGCCGAGTGCGGCCACGACCGCGGCGAGGCGCACGAGTGGCTCGAGCCAGCCGGCCCCGACCGCGGCCGCGGCCGCGGCGACTGGCGCGGCGGTCATGGCGGTGCCGTCGGGGCCGAGCACCGTCAGGAGGGCGATCGCGACACTCGCATAGACCAGCAGGGCCACGGCCAGGGCGGTTCCGATCGCCCGGGGGATGGTGCGGGAGGGCTCGGTCACCTCTTCACCGAGGGTGGCGATCCGCGCGTACCCGGCGAAGGCGAAGAAGAGGAACCCCGCACCCTGGAGTACGCCCCAGGCCGTCGCGCCGGACAAGGACACGAGCACACGGGTCCCCGTCGAGCCCTCGGAGAGGCTGGCGACCACGACGGCAGCAAGGACGACGAGGACGAACGCCACGATGATCCGTGTCGCGACGGCGCTGCGCTGGACTCCGGTGACATTGAGGGCCGTGACGGCGAGCACCGCTGCGGCCGCCACGAGTCGCTGGTGCTGCGGCACGGCATACGCGCCGATGGTGAGCGCCATCGCCGCGCAGCTCGCGGTCTTGCCCACGACGAAACCCCAGCCGGCGAGGTAGCCCCAGAACGGGCCCAGCCGCTCACGGCCGTAGACGTAGGCGCCGCCCGACTGCGGGTACATCGAGGCGAGGCGGGCCGACGAGGTCGCGTTGGCGTATGCGACGAGGGCCGCCACGACGAGGGCGATGAGGAGCGCCTGCCCGGCGGCCGCCGCGGCTGGGGCAAATGCCGCGAAGACACCCGCACCGATCATGGAGCCGAGGCCGAGGACGACCGCGTCGCGAAGGCCGAGACGGCGGTCCAGGGCCGGAGTGCTCACCCGCTCACGCTATCGGGGGTGATGGGGTGTGACCTGAGCCTCCAGACAGGGTGCGCGCCCGGCCCGAGCGCCCCGGGTCGAGCCCACGCAGGCTCCCCGGGGCGCGCTGCTTCCAGTAGTGGCGGCGTGGGCAAGGCGTCCGCCGCTCGCAGACTCGTCTCGAGCCGCGCGGTCAGTGGAGGGTGGGTCGGTAGGTGAGCTCTTGGATGCTGCCGTCGAGCGTCCGGTGCTCGAGCAGCTCGAGGTCGAAGTCGTCCGCGCCCCGGAAGATGGGGTCCAGGCCCGTCCGGCCGGTGATGACGGGGAAGAGGGTCACCTGCACGCGGTCCACGAGGCCAGCAGCCATCAGGGCCCGGTTCATCGAGAGGCTGCCGTGCGAGCGCAACGGCACGTCCGACTCCTCCTTGAGCCGGGCGACCACGTCGACCGCGTCACCGCGAACGACGGTCGCGTTCGGCCAGTCGAGGGGTTCCTCCAGCGTCGTCGAGACCACCGTTGCCGGCATCCTCCACATCCGAGTGACCCACGGGTCGCGCACCTCGGACTCCTCGGTGCTCGTGGCGATCATGTCCGCGAACATCCGGAGCGTGGTGGCCCCGAAGACCATCCGCTGCTCCTCGTCGTAGACCGCGAGGCGGTGGTCGAGCAGCTCCGGGCCCTGCTTGCCCCAATAGCCGGTCCAGTCGCCGCCGGCGGCCCCGTAGCCGTCGAGGCTGGAGAAGACGTCGAAGGTGTAGGTAGCGCTCATGGTGTTCTCCTCCAGAGGGCCATTGCCGCCTCGCCGTCCGGCGGGGGTCGTCGTCGACGGGCCTGACGACATCCAGCCATGCTGGCACAGGGGATGAAGGTGCGGCGCGCGGCCGTCCGGCTGGGCAACGCGCTCCGGAGCTTCTGCCCTGTGAACGGACCGTGCGTCGACCCTCGCTGTGGCTCCGGCGGCTCCTAGGCTCACGCCATGAGCAGCGACATGGCCTACCGGCACCTGGGTCGCTCTGGTCTTCTGGTGAGCCCGATCGGTCTGGGCACGATGGGGTTCGGCTACCTGACCGACGAGATGACCAGCTGTGCCATTCTCGACGCCGCCCTCGACGCCGGCATCAACCTCGTCGACACGGCCGACGTCTACGGAGGGCCGCAGACTCCCGACATGGCCCAAGGTTACGGCTTGTCGGAGGAGATCATCGGCCGTTGGCTCAGCCGCACCGGGCGGCGCGACGACATCGTCCTGGCCTCGAAGGTCTACCAGCCGATGGGCCTAGGGCCCAACGACCGCCGGCTGTCCGCCTTCCACCTTCGACGGGCGTGTGACGCAAGTCTGCGGCGGCTCCACACCGATCACATCGACCTGTACCAGATGCACCACGTGGACCGTGCCACCCCATGGGATGAGATCTGGCAGGCCATGGAGCAGCTGGTCCAGCAGGGGAAGGTCAGCTACGTCCGCAGCAGCAACTTCGCCGGGTGGGACGTGGCCACGGCCCAAGCCGTGGCGACTGCTCGCCATTTCGTGGGCCTGACCTCGGAGCAGAGCCTGTACAACCTGGCGGTTAGAGCGGTCGAGATGGAGGTCATCCCCGCCCTACGCCACCTGGGGATCGGCCTGATCGCCTACAGCCCGCTGCACGCCGGCCTGCTCACCGGCGGCCTTGCCGGTGCAGAGACCGGATCACACCCTGATCCGCGCCTCGAGGGACTCCATGACCGGCTGGAGTCCTACGAGGCGCTGTGTGGCGAGCTCGGAGCGACGCCGACCCAGGTGGCAGTTGCCTGGGTGCTCAGCAACCCCGTGACGTCCACCGCGATCGTCGGGCCGAGCACCATGGCGCAGCTCGACGCAGACCTCGGCGCTCTCGGCACCCACCTCGACCCGGCGACACTGCAGGCGCTCGACGAGATCTGGCCCGGACCGGGGGAAGCACCGCAGGCGTACGCCTGGTGAAGCCACGAGGCTGCGGTCCGCGACACGTCCAACGTCGACGACTGATTCGTCATCCACACGAAGACAGGGTTTCCCGACGCGTGATCAGCCGATCCGTTGGGGCCGCACAACCACAGAGTTTCCATGTCCCCGCGTGAGCACGGGGTGGGACTGCGTGGTGAGCAGGTCGCCGACCTCAACCTGCCTGTCGGCGCGGGCACGGTCAGCCACATGCACGCGGACCACGAGGTCAGAGCCGGCGTCGACCTGGTCGACCTCCACCTCTGCCACGGTGGGGCCGCTGGTGTCGAGGTCCTCGAGCACCGTCTCGCCGACCACGACCGACGGTGCGTCGAGCTCGGTGACGTCCTCGACCGTCACCCGTGCATACGCGTTGTCAGGCAGGTGAGAGCCCTCCGGCCAGGTGATCCGCACGGAGACCTTCGGCATCCTTGCTCGCTTTCGGTGGGCGCTGGCTACGTCGTGTCGAGGGCGGTGAGCAGCCGGGCCATGGCCGCAGTGAGTGATCGGCTGCCCGGTGACCTGTTCCACGAAGCGCCATTGTCCCGCTGGATTGACCTCGAGGAAGACATGCCGGCCGTCCGGTGTCCGCCGCATGTCGACGGCACCGTAGCGCAGCCCCGCCGCCTTGAGCAGCCGCAGCAAGGCCCCGACGACGTCGTCCGGGAGCACCGTGGGCCGCATGGGCACTCGTTGCCCGGTGTCGAGGAACAGCCTGAAGTCCAGCGGATAGGGCAGCTCCTGGCTGTGTATCGCCGCGGCGAAGACGTGCTCTCCGACGATCGTCACGCGCAGGTCGACCTCCGCGGGCACCAGCTCCTGGAAGATCACCGGTGCCAGTTGGACCCGGTCGAGCAGCTGGTACTCGGCCGCGCCCACCTGTCGCGTCTCCCGCCAGTGCGACTCGGTCGCGGAGAACGCCTTGCAGATGACCCGGTCAGGGCCGAGCCGGTCGACGAAGGCCCGCGCCTCCTCCGGGTCGCTCGTCACGAGGGTCAGGGGAACGTCCAGTCCCGCGGAGTGCGCTGCCGGCAGCTGCCATGTCTTCATCATCGCGGTCTCGATGGCTTTGGGTGGGCTGACCCAGGTGATGGGCAGGGCGTCCCAGAAACCCGCCATGGCCTCGTAGGTCTCGTTGGCCGCCCAGGCGGCTTCCCCCGGGTCCGCGATGCGGGGGTCGTGGTCGAAAGGTCGCGGCCGGCGCCACCATCCCGATCCGCAGCGGTTCAGATCGAGCCAGGCGCCGTCCGCAAGCCTCAGCCGCCATCTGTCGCCGTGCGGCCCATGCTCAGCGGCCACGGCAACCGCGGCGGGTAGCCCCGCGGTGTCGACGACGACGGCTTCGCTGCCGATGGTGGCCAGGGCAGCCAGCATCGGGGCCAGGTGGTCGTCGTCGTCGTGCGACACCAACAGGATCACAGGATCAGCCCTGAGACTGGATCGCTGCGACCAGCGCGTCGTACTGCTCCTGCGCCCGGGCCAGCTCCGACGTTGCTGCGGTCAGGGCGGTCTGAAGTGCAACGACGTTGCGACGACCCTCGTCCACCGCGGCCGACGCCGACTGGAGAGCTTCGGTGAGGGCGGCCTCCGCACCACCGACGTCGGCGTGGTGCCCCGTGGACAGGAGGAATGGTGACAGCCCGCCAGGAAACAGACCGGGCAGCCGGGGTAACGGAATCGGGATCCGGACGTCGTCAGTGATCTTCTTGATGGCCCCGCCGGGTCCGTCGTCGCGCACCTTCTTGATCGGGTCCTGCCACGGCGGCTTGGCCGTGTCGTCGCGCACCTTCTTCCACCGAGGCGGGTCGGTCCACGGTCGCTTGGTGGTGACTCCGTCGTCACGGATCTTCTTGAAGGTGCTCACGCCGCCGCCGCCGTCGTCGAGGGTCTTCTTGACGCTGGTGCCCGGTCTGCCGTACATCTCGGCCACTGCGTCGAGGTCGCCCTGACTGAGGGCTACGCGCTGGCCGATCTGCGCGGTCGCCGGGCTGGTGGGGGTTATCGTGTCCTGTCCGTTGCGAGAGAAGGCAGTTCGTTCGTAGTGCATGATCGAGCCGTAGTCGTACGGCCCGACGTCGTCGCCATCGGCGATGTGCTGGTTGAAGTTGTGCTCCCGCCCGGTCTGGATGTTCTGCCAGTGGATGGTGACGAACTGGTCGCGATCCTCACGGCTCTGCTCGTGCCACAGGCCGACGGCGTGGCCGATCTCGTGGATGCCGCGCCCGGCGTCGCAGCCGGTGCCCATCGAGATGTCCTGCCTACCGGTCCCGCGCATGCCAACCTGCGACGAGCATCCGGTGCCGTGCAGGAATCGCACGAAGTTCGGGAAGCTCGCGGCGTTGGCCGGCGTCCTGAGGATGAACCTGATGACGGTGTTCTGTTCCCAGTGCGCGATGGCTTCCTGCACCCGCTGTTGGTCCGGCATCCCCGGGTCGATCTCGTAGGGCACCTGTCCGCCGGGCCAACGGAACTGGCTTCCCGGGAGGATGACGCCCTGCTCGAGGCCTTCGCCCCGCATGGCGGCAGTCGCCGCCTCGACCTCCTCGACACTGCCGAGGTCGATATCCCCTTCGAACATGGCACGACCGTCGACCACGGCGTACTGGACTGCCTTCGGCCCGAACGTCAGGCCCGCGATGATCGCGGTGCCGACCTCGGTCGAGCTCAGCTCCTCGGGATGGTCGTACTCACGTGATCCGCCGCTCTTCGCACCGGTCTCCGCACCGGAGCTCTTGCGGGTGGCGCTCTTCCTGGCGGTGCTCTTCCGCGCGCCGTGTCCTGGTGTCTCTGACATGCCCTGACCCCTTGCACTAGGCAAACGGGTGGCCACGTCGGTGGCGGCCACCGCACGGACCCCCCTGCTTGCCGCAGTCGTCGCCGACGCCACCCACGACGCAGGCTACGCCCGGGCCACATCCGAGAACAATGTCCTCACTCGGGCCCAGCGCGTTGTCACTCGTCAAGAAGCTCCAGAAGGGGCGGTAAGGGGTGTTGACCGTCTCACCGCGGTGGTCGTGACCTGCCCGGGGAAGGAGCACCGCGGCAGGGCGGCGCGGAAGCCCTCGCGGTAGGCCGAGGGAACTGGGGGTCGCACAGACCGAACACGTGGGTCAACGCGCGAGGTAGCCGCCGTCGATCGGGTAGTAGGTCCCCGTCGCGAATGAGGCCGCATCACTGGCCAGCCACGCGACCAGCTCGGCGACCTCCTCTGGCTCCCCGATGCGCTGCAGCGCGTGCTGGGCGGCCAGGGCGCTGATCTGGTCGTCGGAGAGGTGAGCCTCGATGAGCGGAGTTCGGATGAAGCCTGGCCCGACCGCGTTGACCCTGATGCCGTCAGTGGCGTGCTCCCAGGCAGCCACCTGGGTCAGGCCCACGACCCCGTGCTTGGCGGCGGTGTATGCACTTGCCGTGGGGAAGCCGACGGTGCCCAGGATGGAGGCCATGTTGATGATGGAGCCACCTCGGCCCGACGCTCGCATGGCGCGGATCGCCGCCCGCTGTGTGTAGAAGACGCCGTCGAGGTTGACCCGGATGACCTGGTGCCACGCCTCGTCCGTGTACTCGCCACTGGTCAGTGCCTCACCGCCGATGCCGGCGTTGCACACGGCGATGCTGACGTGGCCGAGCACGGTGACCACCTCTTCCATCGCCTGGTCGACCGACGCCGCCTCGCTCACGTCCACGACGACACCGTGGCTCCGGTAGTCGTAGGCCTCCAGCTCCTTGAGAACGAGGTCGATGGCGTCCCGGTCTCGGTCCCAGATGGATATATCGGCGCCGGAGCGAGCCAGGACGTGCGCGCAGGCCCTGCCGATGCCCGAGGCACCACCGGTGATGACGGCGGTCCTGCCTCCCAGTCCGTAGGTGTTCATGCGTGGATCCTCTCTGGTCGTTGTGGGACAGCCTCGACACCGTGGCCGCACCGGCATAGGGCATTTGGTCCCGCCGAGATCGCCACGTTCATGGTGGCGACATTGAGACCGACACGGCCGTCATCCCAATCTGATGCCGGACGAAGGCCCAGAGGGACCGTCGGGTTTCAGCCGCGCCCTGGACCACGTGGGTGACCGGACCTCCCCAGCCGCCCCTGTCAGGCGCACGGTCCCGCGCGCGCTCAACCCGGGACGTTGGGCCCGAGACAGATGGTCGTGGCCACAGCACGCTGGAGGCGAGAGGAGGTGTCAGCATGACAGAGCGACTGCCAACTGAACCTGTCGTAGGGATTGCGGATGACGAGCGCGAGCTGCGTCAGCGAGCCGTCAAGCGCCTCGAGGACAAGCGCGGCCTGATGGCTCACTGCCTTGCATACGTGACCGTCAACATGCTCCTGGTCGCCATCTGGTTCACGACGAGTGCCGGCTTCTTCTGGCCCGTGTTTCCGATCTTCGGCTGGGGCATCGGGCTGGCTTTCCACGCGTGGGACGTCCTGTGGCCCGCCCCGGGACCACGTCAGGTCGAAGCCGAGATGGAGCGGCTGCGGCGCGGGGATTAGCGTCGAGTGCCGACCCCGGAACAGGGGGAGGACGTCCGCGAGAAGTGTCTCGCGGACGTCCTTGGTATGTCAGTTGGCGTTGGCCCCCCTCCGACCTCTGGCGACCCGGTCGAGATCTACTGGCCGAGATGGATGTCCATGACGTTGTGCAGCAGTTGAAGGGCCTCGCGGTGGGGCCGCTGGAACGAGTTGCGGCCCATGATCGTGCCGAAACCGCCGCCGGCTGCGGTCTGCCGATTCTCCTCGAGAACCGCTGCTGTCTCCCTGGCCGCGCCACCGGAGAAGATGACGATGCGGTGGCCGTCGAAGGCGGAGTCCACGACGTGCCGGACCCTGTCCGCCAACGTGTGCAGCGGGACCCCCGCCTTGTCCAGTGCCACTCGCGCCGCATCACTTTCCACGTGCGCCGTGGGTGGCTTGACCTTCACGATGTGAGCGCCCATCTGGCAGGCGAGGTGGGCGGCATACGCGACGACGTCCACGGCGGTGCGACCCTCCTCGGAAACTCCGGAGCCGCGCGGGTAGGACCACACGACGAGTGGGAGCCCGGCGTCCGCGGCGTCGACCGCGAGGCGCCGCAGGCTCTCGTACATGTGGTTGCGGGCCGCCGAGCCCGGATAGATGGTGAACCCGACGGCCGAGCATTCGAGCCGAACGGCGTCCTCGACGCCCGCGATCAGGGCTGGTTCGGGGTCGGGGCCGGAGTACAGCGAGTCGGAGTTGTTGCACTTGAGGATGAGCGGCAGTTCCGAGGCGAAGATCGGCGCCACAAGCTCGCATGCACCCAGCGGAAGGGCGTGGGCACTGCATCCAGCGTCCAGCGCGAGCTGCGCGTGGTAGCGAGGGTCGTACCCGGCCGGGTTGGCCGCGAAGCTGCGCCCCGGTCCGTGCTCGAAGCCCTGGTCCACGGGAAGGATCACGAGCTTCCCCGACCCGCCCATGCGTCCTTGGGCCAGGATGCGACTGAGGTTGGTGAGCGTGCGACGGTTCGAGGACGGATACCAGCTCAGGATCTCGTCCACTGGACTAGTCATGGCTGGTCATTCCGAGCCGTCGCGCGGCGGGCTCGCCCGCTGTCCGGGCGTCGCCCTTGCCGCGGTCGAGCAGCTCGACCAAGGACGCGGCAAGGTACCGCCTCATGGCGGCTACGGCCGCTGGGCCGGGCGTGCTTGGCGGGGTGGAGGTCACGGCGTCGGCGCTCGGTTGGCTCCTTCGGGCCTTGTTGCTCTCTGACATGGCCATACCTCTGGGTCGTGGCAGCCCAGCCACGTGCCGGACCTGCCTGTCCCTTGCACGGTAGGCCGACCGCCTCGTGCACGACCGTGACGTAGGTCCCGGGAACGCCATTCGCCACTGACCCTGCGAGGTGCCGTTCCCGGCGTTGAACCGTCAGGTGATGGGCGGTGAGTGCCACGACGAGGGGGGCAGCGGCCGGGTGGTCGGGCCGCTGCGCAGCACACCCCGACGGGCGCGAAGCTCGCGGACCAGCGCGCGTTGACGCGCCAAGAGCCTCAGGCG
This sequence comes from Ornithinibacter sp., assembly GCA_029266735.1. Classification (GTDB taxonomy): domain Bacteria; phylum Actinomycetota; class Actinomycetes; order Actinomycetales; family Dermatophilaceae; genus Fodinibacter. The sequence goes on along the minus strand of JAQSWG010000036.1, from coordinate 766 downwards.
AGCCGGGTTGGGGATCGTCTGACCATCTTGGGTGACGAGCGACTCAAGGTGTCTGAGGCCGTCTTCGGATGCCGCCAGCTCCGCGAGCAGCTCACGGACCGTGAGACCGCGCAGACGCGCCAAAGGCACCGCGCGGTCGTTCAGGTCGAAGCTCTCCCGCCACCATCTCGTGCTCGGTCCGTCAACGGATGTCGACATGCCTAGCCTTGGACTCAGTCGCCTTGGGCAGGGTGACCGTGAGGACTCCGTCGGTGAGGGCCGCCGTCACCGCATCTTCCTTCACGGCCGTGGCCAACACGGCCTCGAATGCGAAGGACCCCGTGACGCGCGTCGAGTGCCGCAGGACGCCATTGCGTTCCGTGACCCTCTTGGTTCCGCTGACGCTGATGCGCCGGTCGGAGATGTCGATACTGACGTCTTCCTTGTCGACCCCGGGAAGGTCCAGCTCGAGCATGAAGGCCTCGTCAGTCTCGTGCAGCTCACCGCCAGGCGAGAAGTCACTCGCGATCATCGTGCTCGGCCACAGCTCCCGCATGAGGGCCTGGAGCTGGCTGCTCCACGGCGCAAGGCCGGCCCATGGGTCGATGTCCCAGGCCGAGCGACGCCTGACCTCAGCGGACGTGGATGGCGTGCTGGTCATGACAGGGCTCTCTCTCTTCCCGATTGACACCCGCGGTCCGCGGCGGCCGGCTCCAATCCACTCGCACCGCACACCCGGGCAACAGGGCCTTTGGTCCTTGATTCGGTCAGCGGTTCAGGACAGGTG
>JAQSWG010000035.1 GCA_029266735.1 Ornithinibacter sp. | reverse complement strand
GATGACCAGGGTCGAGGGATCGAGGTTCAGCGCGCGAGCGAAGCGGCGGAGGGTCGTGGTCCGCCGTGCGCGATCGACGAGGTCCTCCCGGAACAGCTCCAGCACGGTCCATCCCTCGTCACGGAGCAGCCCGCTGCGGTACGCATCGCGACTGCGTGCGGCGATTCCCGCGTGCACGGCGCCCTGGTACTCCCCGACCACCCGCTGCTGCCGCCACACGAGGTCCCCCTCGGCGAGCCACCCGCCGTCCCCGGCGTGCACCGGGCCGTTGACCTCCGGTTCGGGGAACCGGGCGTCGTGGAACATCAGGCGGGCCCTGGTCTCCATCGGGGACCGGACACCGGTGCGCAGAAGGGACAAGGCCGTCATCAGCAGCGTCTTGTGGCGGGGCCGAACCCGCGCCGCCAGCGCATCCGCCAGCGGCTGCACGGCATCCGTGACCGGTGAGCCCAGGTGGAGGCCGGAGGTGCGGCCGGCGACGACGTCACCGGCGACCACGAGGTCGTCCCGGCCGAGTCCACGGTCGACGACCTCGCCGAGGTCGACCCACGTGTCGGCGAGTGACGTCACGGGGAGGCCGTGGACCATCGTCGTCACCCGGCGCTCCTTCCCCCGGTGACTGATGCAGCCGCGGCGCTCGATGCACCCCTTCCCGGTGGCACGCATGACGTCGAGGGCCACCTGGTCCTCAAGAGGCGCCGGGAGCGGGATCCCCCAGAGCTGGGCCGCGCTCACGTGCGAGAACACGCAGTCGGTGGGCAACGCGAGGGCGAACGCCCGGGCCCGCTCCGTCGTCGTCGTCGCCTCCGTCAGTGCACGCACCGTCTGCGTCTGCCGGAGCAGCGACGCCAGGCGCCACTGGTGGTCGCGGAGACCGAGCTCCCGTGCTGCGCCCAGGGACAGGGGGCCTGGCGGCAACGGCGGCAGCTCGGGCGGCGGCATCCACCGAGGGTGCCCGGAGCCGCGCCACCTGCCCCGTCGTCATCCACAGGAGTGCGTCATCGCGCGTCGAGATGAGGCAACACGCACGGTCGTCGCCCAGAACGTGTGCGTGTTGCCTGATCTCAACGGGGACGGGGATGGGTCCATCGGCTGCTGGTCGCGGCGGGCTGCCGGATAGGTTGGCCGGGTGAGCAGCTCCACGCCGTCTCTGCCGGAGCGCGCCCGGGTCGTCGTCATCGGGGGCGGGGTCATCGGCACGTCCATCGCCTACCACCTGGCGCACCTCGGGGTCACCGACGTACTCGTCCTCGAGCGTGACCGCCTCACCTCCGGCACCACGTGGCACGCCGCCGGCCTCATGACCTGCTTCGGGAGCACGAGCGAGACGAGCACCCGGCTGCGCCTGGACTCCCGCGAGCTCTACGCCGCTCTGGAGGCCGAGACCGGCGTCGCGACCGGTTTCAAGCCCGTCGGGCTCATCGAGGCCGCAGCGGACACCGACCGCCTCGAGGAGTATCGCCGCGTGGCGGCCTTCCAGCGCCACCTCGGGCTGGACGTCGAGGAGATCGGCCCGGGGGAGATGGCCGAGCTGTTTCCCCTCGCCCGCACCGACGACCTGCTCGCCGGCTTCTACGTCCCCGGCGACGGACGGGTCAACCCCGTCGACCTCACGATGAGCCTCGCCCGGGGGGCCCGGGCCAGGGGCGTGCGCATCGTCGAGGGGGTGCGCGTCGAGTCGGTCCTCACCCGCCGTCGCGGCCTCGTCGACGAGGTCATCGGCGTGCGCACCGACGCGGGCGACGTCGAGTGCGACGTCGTCGTCAACTGCGCCGGCATGTGGGCGCGCGAGCTCGCCGAACGCAACGGCGTCGTCGTTCCCAACCAGGCGGCCGAGCACTACTACCTCGTCACCGAGCCGATCGCCGGGATGAGCCCGGACGCACCCGTCTTCGAGGACCCGGCCTCCTTCGGGTACTACCGTGAGGAGGGCGGCGGCATGATGGTCGGTCTCTTCGAGCCGGTCGCCGCGGCGTGGCGGGTCGACGGCATCCCGCCGGACTTCTCGTTCGGTGAGATCCCGCCCGACTGGGACCGCATGGGGCCGTTCGTCGAGCGGGCCATCGCTCGGGTGCCGGTGGTCGAGACGGTCGGCATCCGGACGTTCTTCTGCGGCCCCGAGTCCTTCACCCCGGACCTGGCCCCTGCGGTCGGTGAGGCGCCCGGCATCCACGGCTACTTCGTGTGCGCCGGGCTCAACTCGGTGGGGGTCCTCTCCGCCGGGGGCCTGGGCCGGGTCGTCGCCCAGTGGGTCGCGACCGGTCGGCCGGACGTCGACGTCACCGGCTTCGACGTCGCCCGCTTCCGCTCCTGGCAGCTCCACCCCCGGCACCGTGCCGAACGCACCGCCGAGATCCTCGGCACCGTGTATGCCGCCCACGTCCCCGGCGTCGAGCTCAGCTCCGCCCGTGGAGAGTTCCGCTCACCGGTCCACGACGAGATGGTCGCCGAGGGTGCCCGGCTCCGGGACGTCAGCGGGTGGGAGTCCGCCGACTGGTATGCCGGTCGCGGCGTCACGCCGGTCGCCGCCCCGGGGTGGGGGCCCCAGCCGTGGTTCGTCCAGTGGGAGGCGGAGCACCGGGCCGTCCGCGAGGCGGTCGGCCTGATGGACATGTCGTTCATGGCGAAGTTCGCCGTTCGCGGTCCGGATGCCGGTGCGGTGCTCGACCGGCTCAGTGCCGGTGCGGTCGACCGCGCCGACGGCGTCATCACGTACACGCAGTGGCTGAACGCCGGCGGTGGAATCGAGGCCGACCTCACCGTGACGCGTCTCGCGGCCGACGACTTCCTCGTCGTGGCCTCGGACACCTCGCACGGGCGCGTCCTCGGCTTGCTCCGCCGTGGCGTGGGGGCGGCCTCGGTGACCGTGGAGGACGTCACCACCGACCTCGGGCTGCTCACCGTCCAGGGTCCCTCCTCCCGGGCCACCCTCGCGGCGCTGGCACCCGACGTCGACTGGTCGAGCGAGGCGTTCCCGTTCCGTGCGGCCCGCCGGCTCGAGCTCGCCGGCATCCCGGTCCTCGCGATCCGCATCACGTACCTGGGCGAGCTCGGCTGGGAGCTCTACGTCCCCGCTGCCGAGACGGCGAGCGTCTGGGACTCCGTGCGGAAGGCCGGGGAGCAGCACGGCATCCGACCGGCCGGGCTCAAGGCGCTCTCCAGCCTTCGGATGGAGAAGGGCTACCGCGACTTCGGCCACGACATCGACAACACCGACGACGTCTATGGCGTCGGCCTCGGCTTCGCCGTCGCGCTGGACAAGCCGGGGGGCTTCACGGGGCGGGAGGCGACGCTCGCCGCCAAGGAGCGGGGCACCCCACACCGCCGGCTGGTCCAGGTGCTGCTCCAGGAGCCCGAGCCGCTGATGGTCCACGCCGAACCCGTCCTCCGCGACGGCGTCGTCGTCGGCCACGTGCGCTCCGCGTCCTACGGCTGGACGCTCGGGGGCGCGGTCGGTCTGGCGTTCGTCGGCGGCCATGGGCCGGTGACCACGCAGTGGCTCGACGACGGGACGTGGGAGGTCGACGTGGCGGGCACCCGGCATCCGGCTCGGGTCTCGCTCCGGCCGATGTACGACCCGACGAGCACCCGCGTCACCACCTGACGCCGGAAGGCCGCCAGGGCGTCTTCTGGGATCATGGGTGGCATGCCCCGAGCCAACCGACGCCGCCGGGACCTCGACGCCCGGCCGCTGGCGGCGTCGAGCGAGGTGGCGACCGAGCCGTATGCCGGCCGGTCCTGGTACGTGCGCCGGCTGAGCGGCGCGTCCGCCACGCGCGCCTACCGGTGCCCCGGTTGCCACCAGGAGATCCGCGTGGGGACGGCGCACGTCGTCGTGTGGCCGGCCGAGGGAACCGGCGGCCTGGAGGAGCGTCGCCACTGGCACGCCCGGTGCTGGGGCACGCGACACGCCACCCCCCCGGGCCACGGGACCCGCCGCTGACCCCGGTCCGTCAGACGCGGCCCTGGCGGGGGACGAGGACCTCCTCGTAGAGGAGCAGCATGCCCGCTGCCACCGGGATGGCGAGCAGGGCTCCGATGACGCCGAAGAGCGTGCCGCCGATGAGGGCCGCCACGACGGTCACCGCCCCGGGAACCGAGACGGTCCGCTGCATGATGCGCGGGGCGATGACGTAGTTCTCCAGCTGCTGGTAGACGACGTAGTAGATCCCCGCGACCAGCGCCTTGGTCGGATCGGTGAACAGGGCGATGAGGCAGACGAGGAAGGCCCCCAGCGTGGCGCCCACCATCGGGATGAGGCCGAGGAGGCCGACCGCGACGGCCAGCACCGCGGCATACGGGATGCCGAGCACGGTCATCATCACCCACGACAGCACCGCGTTGATGGATGCGACGGCCACCTGGCCGAGGGCGTACGAGCCGGTCCGGCGCATGATCTCCTCGGACAGCGTGTTGACCCTCAGCCGACGGGAGGCGGGCACCGTCGCGAAGGCGGCGTGCTTCATCCGCGGGAGCGTCGTGAGGAAGTAGAGCGTGAGCACGAGGACCGTGAAGACCTGGAAGACGCCGCTGATCACGGCACGGCCGGCCCCGAGCACACCCCCGAGCACGCCGGAGATGAAGGCCTCGTCGGTGGCGCGCTTGCGCACCTCCTCCTCGACGCGTCCCACGAGGTCGTAGTCCCGGTCGAGCTGGCGGACCCAGCGGGAGTCGAGCACCTGCTGTGCGTAGTCGGGGGCGTTTCCGGCCAGCTCGGAGCCCTCGCTGACGACCGGAGGGATGATGACCAGCCCGATGAGCCCGAAGACGGCGAGGAGCCCCGCGAAGGTGATCGCCACCGCGCCCGGTCGCCGCATCCCCCGCCCGGTCATCCACTGGACGACGGGGTCCAGCGACAGAGTGAGGAACACCGACACCACGAGGATGGTCAGGGTGGTCTGCAGTCGCCCGACCAGCCCCCACAGGGCGATGGCGACCACGGCTCCGAGGGCACCGAAGAAGCCCAGGTAGAAGGGTGAGTGGCGGTTCAGCGGGCGGCCGACGACGCCGTACGGCGTCTGTTGGCCGTGACCGAGCCGGTCCGCGGTGTCCGGGAGGCCCCCGGACACCGAACCCGACGGAGCCCGCCCGTCGGTGCCCACCGACTCCGCGTCGGCGTGCTGTCCCTCCTCGGTGAGCTGCCCGTTCTCATGCGCCTCCCGGACGGCGGCGATCCGGTTGCTCTCCTCCAGTGCAGCCCGCTGGCGTCGCCGGAACTCGGCCCACCGGTTCACCGGTCCGTACAGTCTCGACCTGTCCACGCCCACCTCCGGCCCTCACCCTAGTGGTGGGTGGCGTCGCTGCTCAGGCGTCGCGGAACCGGTTGATCGCCGCCTCGAAGGGCGCCCGCTTCTGGGGATCGGAGACCCCGAGGCCTTCCTCTGGCGAGAGCGTGAGTACCCCGACCTTGCCCGAGTGGGCGTTGCGGTGCACGTCGAGGGCGGCCTGGCCGACGTCCTCGAGCCGGTAGGTCCGGCTCAGGGTGGGATGGATGAGGCCGCGGTCGATGAGCTCGTTGGCCTCCCACGCCTCGCGGTAGTTCGCGAAGTGGCTCGACACGATGCGCTTGAGGTTCATCCAGAGGTAGCGGTTGTCGTACTCGTGGAGGTATCCCGACGTGGAGGCACAGGTGGCGATCGTCCCGCCCTTGCGCGCGACGTAGACGCTCGCGCCGAAGGTCTCGCGACCGGGATGCTCGAAGACGATGTCGACGTCGTGCCCGCCGGTGAGGTCGCGGATCCGCTTGCCGAGCCGCTGCCACTCGGACGGGTCCTGCGCGGTGCCGTCCTCGTTCCAGAACCGGTAGCCCTCGGCGGAGCGGTCGATGACGAGCTCGGCGCCCATGGCCCGGCAGAGGTCCGCCTTCTCGGGCGACGACACGACGCAGACCGGGGTGGCGCCGCCGGCGAGGGCCATCTGGGTGGCGTACGACCCCAGCCCTCCGGACGCGCCCCAGATGAGCACGCGGTCACCGAGCTTCATGTGGGCGCCGTTCCGCGAGATCAGCTGCCGGTATGCCGTGCTGTTGACCAGCCCGGGGGATGCCGCCTCCTCCCACGTCAGGTGGGTGGGCTTGGGCATGAGCTGGTTGGCCTTGACGACCGCGAGCTCGGCGAGCCCCCCGAAGTTCGTCTCGAAACCCCAGATGCGCTGCTGGGGGTCCATCATCGTGTCGTCGTGGCCCTGGGCGTCCTCGAGCTCGACGGAGAGGCAGTGCGCGACGACCTCGGTCCCGGGCGTCCACTTGGTGACGCCGGGACCCACGCGCAGGACGACGCCCGAGAGGTCGGACCCGACGACGTGGTAGGGCAGGTCGTGGCGCTTCGCGAACTCCGACGTGCGGGCATAGCGCTGGAGGAAGCCGAAGGTCGGCACCGGCTCGAAGATCGAGGTCCACACGGTGTTGTAGTTGATGGCGCTCGCCATCACCGCGACGAGGGCCTCGCCCGGGGCCAGCTCCGGGACCGGCACCTCCTCGACGTGGAGCGAACGGCGCGGGTCCTTGTCCCGGGTGGGGAGCCCCGAGAACATGCCGACCTCGTCCTGGTGAACCGTTGCGGCGCGGTAGGTCGCGGGGACCGGCATCCCGGCATACGCCTGCGTCGAGCGGTCGCCGGAGAGGATGGCCTCGAGGATCTGGTCCATGTGGTCGTGCTCCTTGGGCGTGAGGCGGGTGGGGCACCGTCGGCGGACACCACCGCGAACCTAGCGGCCGGGGCACCGGTGGCCGAAGGCGTATGACGGCCCTCACCGCGTGATGCCGCTCACGGGCGCGCCGGGACGCCGACCTGCCTCCCGGCATACAGTGCGATCGTGCCCCCGACGCCCGTGTCCCGCCGCCGGGCCCTGCTCGGCGGGGGCGCGGTGCTCGCGACGGGGGCAGCGGGGGGAGGCATCGCGCTCCACCGCACGGGCCGTGCCGAGGTGCCGCTCTACAGCGAGACGGTGGCGTTCGCGGCCCCCGGTGTGCGCGAGCTGGTCCCCGCCGGACGGCTCGACGCGGTGGTGCCGGGGACACGGGTCCTGGCCGCCCGGCGGGACAGCGGGTGGCTCCTCGAGGAGGAGGACCGCTGGCTCGAGGTCTGCGCTCCCTGGGTACGACGCGGCCTCGACGCGGATGACGACCTCCTCCGCTCTGCTCTGCTCGACCTCCGGGCGCTCTCGGTCGGACTCCCCGTCTCCGTCGCCGGCTGGACCGACCGGTGGCGGTACGCCTGGCCCCGGGACGTCTCCTTCGTCGCCTCGGCCCTCGCCCGAGCCGGGCACCCCGAGCACGCCGCCGCCCAGCTGGGGTACCTCCAGCGCGTGCAGCGATCCGACGGGTGGTTCGAGGCCCGCTACGACATCGCGAGCCACCGCGCGCCGGACGACCGGGCGGCGCAGCTCGACGGGTCCGGCTGGGCCGCGTGGGGCGCGAGCGAGCTCGCCGCTGCCGCTCCCGACCGTGCGGTCGAGCTGCTGGCCCCCCTGCGGCCCATGCTCGTGCGCTGCGCGCGACGGCTCCTGGCCTCGCTCGACGTCACCACGGCGCTGCCGCCGGTGTCGTCGGACTACTGGGAGCTCGTCGAGGAGGTGCTCACCCTCGGCACGGCCGCTGCCGTCCTCGCCGGGCTGCGCAGCCTGACCGACGTCCTGCCGTTCGTCGGCGAGATGGCCCTGCGCGACCGCACCGGCGCGGCCGCGGACCTCCTGGCGGGTGAGGTGCGTCGACGGTTCGGCCCGCACGGCTACCCGCGGCTGCTGGGCGGCTCGGCCGCCGACGCCGCCGTGACGTTCCTCGTGGCCCCGATCGGTCCGACAACGGTCGACGTCGAGGTCCTCACCGCGATCGACCGCGCCCAGGCGGCGTTGTCGCGCCCGGCCGGCGGTCTTGCGCCCGGTGCCGCGTGGAAGGAGGACGGGATCAGCTGGACTCCGCAGACGGCACTGTTCGCGGCTGCCTGGGCCGCCACGGGGCACCGCTCCAGGGCGGAGTCCCTCCTCCGCTGGCTCGGTGACCATCGCACGGATGCCGGGTCGTTCCCCGAGAAGGTGCTCCACGACGGGCGCCCGGCTGCGGTCGCGCCGCTTGCGTGGACGGCCTCCCTCGTCGTCATCGCGCGGCACGAGCTCGCTCGGCCATGAGGCCGCTGCCGGCTGACCCCCTCGGGGCCCGGTCGCCGGAGGCGAGGGGTGGCTCGTCGCCCTTGGCGGGGGAGTCGAAGGGCCACTGGCCACCCCTCAGTGAGGAGGTCCGGTGAACCGGGCACCTCGCGCGCCCTGGCACCTCGCACGCGCCACAATCGACGGCATGCAGCGCTCGGCCGGTGAGCCCCACAACTTCTACGCGGTGCCGGAGCTCGCTGCCCACTACGACGCGGACAACGCCGGGAGGCCGGACCTCCCCTTCTACCTCCGGCTCGCGGGGCGGATCGCGGCGAGGCGCGTGGTCGACATCGGTTCGGGAACCGGACTGCTGTGCCGGTCGCTGGCTGCCCGCGGTCACGAGGTGATCGGCGTCGAGCCTCAGCTCACCATGCTCGACATCGCTCGCAGGCGACCTGGGGCGTCGGAGGTGGCTTGGGTCCACGGGACCGCGGGTGACCTCCCGGCCGGCTGGGCGGACCTCGCGGTCATGACCGGGCACGTCGCCCAGTACTTCCTCGACGACGAGGCCTGGCGGCTCGTGCTGACCCAGAGCCGCCGCTCCCTCCGCCCGGGCGCGCACCTGGCCTTCGAGATCAGGAACGCGTCGCTCGACGAGTGGCGGACGTGGGCGAGCGACGAGCCGGGCGCGACGTCGGCGGGGACCGTGCGGGCCGACGTGCACCGAGCTGGTGACCTCGTCACGCACACCGACCACTGGGTGCAGCACGACCGGGAGTGGACCACCCGCGAGACGCTCCGCTTCCCCTCGTGGGAGGACGTGACCCGCGGACTGGCGACCACGGGGTTCGTCGTCGAGGAGAGCTGGGGTGACTGGACCGGCGAGCCCATCACCCCCAGATCCCCCGAATGGATCATCCTCGCCCGGGCCGCTGGCGCAGGTGACGGCTGAGCATCCGACCGTACCGCCAGGCAGCGGGCCTAGTGTCCCGCGCCCGTGGGCGGCTCCACGAGCTCGACGAGGACTCCGCGCGCGTCCTTGGGGTGGATGAAGTTGACCCGCGACCCGCTGGTGCCGCGGCGAGGCGTGTCATAGAGGAGCCGCATCCCTCGCTCGCGCAGCGTGGCGCTCACGGCGTCGAGATCCACGACGCGGTAGGCGAGCTGCTGGATGCCGGGCCCGCTGCGGTCGAGGAACTTCGCGATCGTCGACTCCGGGGAGAGGGGCGCGAGCAGCTGGATGCACGAGCCCGACTCCCCGACGCCCATCATCGCCTCGCGGACACCCTGCTCCTCGTTCGTCTCCTCGTGGAGCAGCCGCATGCCGTAGGTGCGCTGGTAGAAGTCGATCGCGTCGTCGAGGTCGGGCACCGCCACGCCGACGTGGTCGATGGCGGTGAACAGGCCGGTGGGGACAGGCGTCATGGCTCCACCCTAGGCACGACCATCCGGGTCAGGAACGATCCGTTGATCACACCGACGACCGCGCCCGTGACGGCCAGGGTGACGACGACCACGGCGGCCGCCCGCCCCGCCCCGCCGTCCCGGAAGGCGAGGTCCATGCCGAGGAAGACGAGCGGCATCCCCACACCCCAGGCAGCCATGTTCGCCGGCAGCCAGCGCCAGGCGCCGTCGACGTGGCGTCGCAGGGCCAGCGCCTGCGCAACGGCGAGCACCGCGCCCGCCACGAGGCCGAGCCCGCAGGCGGCGAGGAGCACGATCCACTGGGGCGGCTCCTCGACCGGTGGCGCGTTGTCGGAGGCCGCGCCAAGGCCCATCAGGGTCGACGGCAGGTAGCCCAGCGCGTATGCCGCCAGGGCGCCCCACAGGGTCGCCCACCACCACGTTCGCAGGCGGAGCGCCGGCAGCCACGGGTGAACCGCCCGGTGCTGGAGGACGCCGACCACCGTGGCCTCGACGGCCCCGCTGAGCACGGCCAGCCCGAAGGCGGCCAGCACCGCAGCGGCCGCCACCGGCTCTCCGGCCCGTCCCACGAGGAGCCACCCCAGCAGGCCCGTGCTGCCGAGCCCGACCACCTCACCGAGGGTGCTCGCGAGCACCCAGCGACGCAGGAGGTCGGAGCGGCCCACGACTCCACCGTGGCACCCCCTCAGCCCGAGGACGACGAGGGGTGGCGAGGGTCACCGGAGCGCGGGGGTGGCGGCAGGCGGTGCCCTCGCTAGAGTCGAGGACCATCGAGACCACGACCTGGAGGTCACGTCCATGTCCACCGACCCGACCGTCATCGTCGCCGGCGCCCGCACCCCCATGGGACGCATGAGCGGCTCCCTCAAGGCCTTTCGCGGCTCGGACCTCGGAGGCTTCGCCATCTCGGGCGCGCTCGACAAGGCCGGCGTCGCACCCGAGGACGTCGACTACGTCATCATGGGCCAGGTGCTCACGGCCGGAGAGGGACAGATCCCGGCCCGCCAGGCGGCCGCCAAGGCCGGCATCCCGATGACCGTGCCGGCGCTCACCGTCAACAAGGTGTGCCTCTCCGGGATCGACGCCATCGCGCTCGCGGACCAGCTCATCCGCGCCGGTGAGTTCGAGGTCGTCGTCGCGGGCGGTCAGGAGTCGATGACCAACGCACCGCACCTGCTCGAGAAGAGCCGGGAGGGCTTCAAGTACGGGGACGTGACGTTGCACGACCACATGGCCCAGGACGGCCTGTGGGACGCCTTCACGGACCAGGCGATGGGCCTGCTCACCGAGACCGCGAACACCGGCGACGCCGCGTTCACCCGCGAGGAGCAGGACGAGTTCGCAGCGCGGAGCCACCAGCTCGCGGCGCGGGCCTGGAAGGACGGCGTGTTCGACGACGAGGTCGTCTCCGTCTCGATCCCCCAGCGCAAGGGCGACCCGCTCGAGTTCCGTAGCGACGAGGGCATCCGAGCCGACACCACCCCCGACTCGCTGGCCCGGCTGCGCCCCGCCTTCTCGAAGGACGGCACGATCACCGCGGGGTCGGCCTCACAGATCTCCGACGGGGCGTGCGCCGTCGTCGTCATGAGGAAGTCGCGAGCCGAGGAGCGTGGTCTCGAGTGGCTCGCCGAGATCGGTGCCCACGGCGTGGTGGCCGGCCCCGACTCGACGCTCCAGAGCCAGCCGGCCCGCGCCATCGCGAAGGCATGCGAGCGCGAGGGCATCGCCCCTGCCGACCTCGACCTCGTCGAGATCAACGAGGCGTTCGCGGCGGTCGGGCTGGCGTCCGCCAAGGAGCTGGGGATCGACCTGGAGAAGGTCAACGTCAACGGCGGCGCCATCGCGCTGGGCCACCCGATCGGCATGTCGGGTGCGCGGATCACCCTCCACCTCGCCCTCGAGCTCCGGCGTCGGGGCGGCGGCGTCGGTGTCGCGGCGCTGTGCGGCGGCGGCGGACAGGGCGACGCCCTCGTCGTCAAGGTCCCGGCGCGCGGCTGAGCAGGCTCCCCAGATCCCGCCGCGCCCGGTCGACGTCTCCTCCCTCGTCGCTGCAGCGAGGGAGGGGAGGCCGCGTGCGGTGGCCCGGCTCATCTCCCTCGTGGAGGACGGTCATCCGGCACTGCGCGAGGTGATGTCGGCGCTCGCGACCCACACGGGCCACGCCCACGTCGTGGGCGTCACGGGAGCCCCGGGCGTCGGCAAGTCGACGATGACGAGCGCGATCGTCACCGCATACCGGTCCCGTGGGCGCCGCGTCGGCGTCCTCGCCGTCGACCCCTCCTCGCCCTTCTCGGGCGGCGCCCTGCTCGGTGACCGCATCCGGATGACGGAGCACTCCGCCGACCCCGAGGTCTTCATCCGCTCGATGGCCTCCCGCGGACACCTCGGGGGGCTGTCCTGGGCGGCGCCGCAGGCGCTACGGGTGCTCGACGCGGCCGGCTGTGACGTCGTCGTCCTCGAGACCGTCGGCGTGGGTCAGTCGGAGGTGGAGGTCGCCGGCACCGCCGACACGACGGTGGTCCTCCTCGCCCCCGGCATGGGCGACGGCATCCAGGCCGCCAAGGCCGGCATCCTCGAGGTCGCCGACGTGCTCGTCGTCAACAAGGCCGACCGAGACGGGGCCGACCGCACGGTGCGGGACCTCCGCCAGGCCGTCTCGATGCTGGTCGCGTCCGACCCGACCACCTGGCGGCCGCCGGTGGTGCGGGCGGTCGCGGCCACGGGGGACGGCGTCGAGGCCGTGGTCGCGGCCGTCGACGAGCACCTGTCCTTCCTCGGGACCGACGGCGTACGAGCCCGACGGGCGCATCGGGCGGCGACCGAGATCGAGGGCCTGGCGCTGGACGCCCTGCGTGCGAGGGTCGGCGGCCTGCCCGGCGACGTCGGGCTCGACGGGCTGGCCGCCGAGGTCGTCGCCGGCCGCCTGGACCCGTATGCCGCGGCCGACCGCCTCGTCGAGTCGGTCACCTGAGGGCCCTTGGCGGGGCAGGTGACTGTCGTCGACATGGCTGTCGAGGCGGACCGCTGGCAGGGCTTACCGCCGCCGGACGGCTCGGGCCTCGTCGGTGCGTCCGGGACCTGACCCGCGTGTGGGGTCCGAGGCCCCCGGTAGCGTGTGCCCGCGCAGGCTCGGTGGCGAAGGAGAAGGGTGACCAGACGATCCCCGACGTGGGCCGCGGTGCGCTACCGCGGCAGCCAGTCCGTCGCGCTCGTCCTGGTCTCGGCGCTCGTGACGACGTGCGCCGTGTTCGCCCCCCTGTTCGTCCGGACGCTCGAGCAGGGACTGCTCAGGGCCGCACTCGTCGAGCGGGACGTCGCCGACACGACGGTGGTGGTGCGCGCCTCGCGGACCGCGAGCGACTCCGCCGTGGGGCCGGCGGACCTCGTGGGAGTCCTCCCCGCCGAGGCGGGACGGTGGTTCGGCGACCCGGTCGGGATGCTCACGGCAGACACGAGCGTGCAGCCGCAGGACGGCCTGCAGCCCTCACCCTTGCGCCTCGTCGCGCGGGATGCCGTGTGCGACCACGTCGAGGTCACATCCGGCCGCTGTCCCGAGGAGGCGGGCGAGGTCCTCGTGTCGGCGGCCGACGCCGAGTCGTGGGGCTGGGAGGAGGGTCGGCGGTTCGCCGTGCCCGACCCGTCCGCCGCCGCAGCGGCGGACAGCGCGGCCGCCCCGGTGACGTTGACGCTCGTCGGCGTCTACCGGAGCCGGCCGGACCCCGGCTACTGGCTGCGCACGATTGTCGACGGCAAGTCGGGCTTCCCCATCGGGCAGGGAGACTCGATCGTCCCGGCGGTCGACGACTTCCTCACGGCCTCGGCCACCTTCGACGAGGGCTGGGCAGAGGCGGCGGCATCCGCAGAGTTCCCCCTCGAGCGTGACCGGGTCTCGCTTGCCACGCTGCCGGAGATCCGCGACTCGCTGTCCGGTCTCGACCGGACGCGCGAGGAGGTCTCGGTCTCGAGCCCGGTGCCCGGCGTCGTCTCTGCGGTGGCCACCGGCCGCACCATCGTGCGGACGCTGGTGCCACTGCTCCTGGCGCAGCTTGCTCTTCTCGCCGTGACGGTGCTCGCGCTCGTGGCCCACGCCGTCGTCGAGCAACGCCGCCCGGAGGTCGCTCTGGCCCGGCTGCGCGGGCGGAGCCGGGAGGCCGGCAGTCGGCTCGTCATGGCGGAGCTCGCGCTCACCGTGCTTCTGGGCGTGCCCCTCGGGGTGCTCACCGCCCTCGCCGGGGGCGAGGTGCTCCGCCGCTTCGTGATGCCGCGCGGGGTGCCGATCGAGCTGCGCTGGCCCCTCGCGCTCGCCGCCGGCGTGGCGGTGGTTGCGTCGCTCCTGGCCGTCTACGCGGCGGCCCGCCCTGTGCTGCGGGAGCCGGTGGCGTCACTGCTGCGGCGCATCCCACCCTCGGTGGCCAGGGGCCTGGGCGTGCTCGACGTCGTCGTCGCCGTGGTGGCCACCGTCGCCGTCGTCGGCCTCGTCAGTGGTGACGTCGACGGTCCCTCCGCTCTTCTCACACCCGTTCTCCTCGCGCTGGCCGTCGGCCTGGTCAGCGCCTGGTTGCTGCGCCGTGCCGCCACCGGCGCCGGCCGCCGGGCCCTGGCCCGTGGTCACCTGGCAACCGGTCTGGCGGCCCTCTCGCTCGCGCGACGACCCGCGCTGCGCCACGTCCTCGTCGTCGTGACGACCGCGACCGCCCTGGCGACCTTCGCGGCCAATGCCGTCGTCGTCGGCGACCGCAACCGGGCGGCGCGGGCGCAGCTCGAGCTCGGGGCGCCTGCCGTCCTGGAGACGAGGGCGACCGAGCCCGCAGCCCTGGCCGCGGCGGTCGACGCGCTGCCACCTGAACAGCGACGGCTGGCGACGCCCGTCGTGGTTCTCCGGCCACGGGACCCCTCCGCCGTGCCCACGCTTCTCCTTCGCCCCGACGAGGCGCGAGGCGTCGGCTATGCCGCGGCCCCGGGTGGGTCCGCCGACGTCGCCGCCCTCGTCCCTCCGGTCGTCCCGAGCCTGCAGCTCGGCGACGGCGTCCTGACGGGCACGCTCAGCTGGCAGCTCGACCAGTTCCGGGCAGGGGACGAGCCGGTGGGAGAGGCCCCTCCCGATGCCAGCGGCATCCCCGGCGGGGAGCTGTCCGTCCCGCCGACGCCGCTCATCGTCGGCATCACCGTCACGACACCCGACGGCACCGCACTCGACCGGGAGCTGGCGCAGGTCGAGCAGTCGGCTCGCGGCCGGACGACGGTGCGGGCCCCGGTGCTCTGCCCGGGCGGGTGCCGCTTCGCCGGCATCTGGCTGCGGAGCACCGACCCGTGGCTGGACAACCTCACCGGTCGGCTGGAGCTCACGGGCCTGTCGCTCGACGGGAAACCGCTCGACATCGGGGGTGGTGACCGGTGGCTCCCGGCCGACGTGGACGTCGACGGGGGGACCCAGACGCTGACCGGGTCCGGCTCCGACCTCGTCGTCGACTTCGACAACACCGGTCGCCGGGTGCTCTCCCGCTGGGCGGACGTTCCGAGCCCGACGCCGGTGCTGCTCGCCGGGCGCCCACCGGCCGACGCCACGGGTGACGACTTCTCCCTCGTCGGTCTGGGCGGCCGGCCGGTGGCAGCGCGGGCCGTCGACCACGTCGACGCGCTGCCGGTGGTGGGCGGCCGCGGGGCCCTGGCCGACCTCGACGCCCAGCTGCGCCTCGGGGGGCCGGCGCCACCCGGGTCCTCGCTCACCGTCTGGCTGGGGTCGGCGGACCCCGACCTCGTCGCCGAGGTCTCCCACGCCCTCACGGCGCAGGGGATCCCGGTGACCACCGCGGCGACGATCGAGGAGGCACGCGGGCGCTACGAGCGCTCGGCGACCGGGTGGGGACTGCTCCTCGGGGTGTTCACCGGCCTCGTCGCACTGCTCGTCTCCGGGCTCGTCGTCGCTGTCGTTGCGGTCACCTCATGGCGTGGAGTGGCCCGGGACCTCGCCGGCCTCCTCGTGTCCGGCGTGCCTCGGCGGGTGATCGCCCGGGCCGTCAGGGGCGAACAGCTCACGACGGCGCTGGCCGGCGTGCTGCTCGGGACCGCGTGCGGCGTGGCCGGGGCGGTGCTCGCGATGCCGCTCGTCCCGATCTTCGACAGGCCGGCGGTCGTGCCCGTCCCGGACCTCACTCCCGCCTGGAGCGCCATCGCCCTGACGGCCCTCACCGCGCTGCTCGTGCTCGGGCTCGTGGCCGTGCTGGCCGCCCGGGCCGTCGTCTCCCGTGCGGTGCCGGAACGCCTCCGGGAGTCGCTGTGAGCGCGGGCATGCGCGTCGTGACGCGGGGCCTGGTCCACATCTACCGGGCCGAGGGCCACGACGTCGCGGCCCTGTCGGGCATCGACCTCGTCGTCGCGCCCGGGGAGCGGCTGGCACTGCTCGGTCCCTCCGGCGCCGGAAAGTCCACGCTGCTCACCCTCTTCGGTGGCCTCCTCCGACCCAGCGCGGGGCGCATCCACGTCGGCGACCACGATCTCGCGCGGATGACCGAGACCGACCTCGACCTCCTGCGCGGGACCGAGATCGGCATGGTCCTCCAGGGTGCGGCACGCAACCTCCTGCCCTACCTCACGCCCCGGGAGAACGTGACCTTCGCGCAGGCAGCCGCCAGGAGGCGTGGCCGGGAGCTGCCCGACCCCGGGGAGATCCTCGCGCTCGTCGGCATGCCACCGGAGGCCGTCGACGCGCCCCTCAGCCGGCTCACCCCGGGCGAGCTGCAGCTGGCGGCCGTCGCGGTGGCGGTGTCCTGTCGGCCGGGGCTCCTCCTGGCCGACGAGCCGACGAGCCAGCTCGACCGCGACGCCAGGGACGTCGTGCTCGGCGCGCTCGCTCACGTCAACGCCGTCTGGGGGACCACGGTCGTCGTCGTCACGCACGACGCCGAGGTCGCCGCGCGGATGCCGCGCACGATCACGATCCGTGACGGCCGGGTCGGCGCCGAGGGGCGGGCCGGTGAGGAGTTCGCGGTCGTCTCGGCCGACGGCTCGGTGCCCCTTCCGCCCCACGCGCTGGCGGCGCTTCCTCCCGGCTCGTTGCTCCGCGTGCACGCGGAGGACGGTCGCTGGGTGCTCCTCCCGGAGGAGGAGGACGCCGGTGCCTGAGCGCGCTGTGGACGTGGAGGGAGTGGTCGTGCGCTTCGGGTCCGTGACGGCCCTGGCCGGCATCGACCTGCGCGTGAGGACCGGTGAGGTCGTCGCGGTCGTCGGTCACTCGGGCGCCGGGAAGACGACGCTGCTGTCGGCGATGGCCGGCATCGTGCTGCCGGATGCCGGAACCATCACGGTTCTCGGCCAACCGATCGACGGTCTCCGGTCGGCATCCTCTGCGGGGGTCGCCGTGGTGCCGCAGGGCAACGGCCTGGCGGCCGTGCTGAGCGCCCACGAGAACGTGCTCATGCCACTGCTCGCTCGAGCGGTCGAGCCGGGCGCGGCGGCGGCGCGGGCGACGGAGGCACTCGACGCCGTGGGCCTTGGCGAGATCCACGCCCACCTCGTCGAGGAGCTGAGCGGGGGTCAGCAGCAGCGAGTCGCCGTGGCGCGTGGTCTGGCGCTGGCCAGCCCGGTGCTCCTGGCCGACGAGCCCACGTCCGAGCTGGACCACGCCAGCCGGGCGGTCGTCCTGACCCTCCTGCGGGCGAGGGCCGAGGCGGGTGCTGCGGTGGTCATGACGACCCACGACCCCGAGGCGGCGGAGGCGGCAGACCAGGTGCTGCACCTCGACGACGGTGAGCTCGTGCCCGGCTGACGTCGCCCGTCAGTCAGGCCCCACGGCGGTCGGTTCGGCGACTGCCGGATCCAGGCCGGTCGGTTCCGCCAGCTCCTCACCCTCGAGCGGGATGGCCGACGGGACTCCGGCCGTGATACGGCTCCCGTCGGCCCGGGTCCCACCCGTCTGCGGACGCTTGCCGAGCGTCCCGGGTATCCGCGGCCCGTGGCCGTCCAGCGGGATGACGACCGGCTCGCGCTCGTCGACGGCATACGTCTTCCCGCGGACGTCGACGGGCACCGGGAGGTCGCCGGCCTCCGTCTCCAGGGTGAGGTCCGTCGGCGTCAACGTCGCGCGCACCCTCGTGCCCCGCCAGGTCACCCGGAAGGTGAGCGACTCCCAACCGTCGGGAAGCCGAGGGTCGAACGCCAGCCGGCCGGCGTGGTCGCGCATGCCCCCGAACCCGTTGACGAGCGCGCACCACACGCCGCCGGAGGAGGCCACGTGCAGGCCGTCGACCGTGTTGCCGTGGCGGTCGGCCAGGTCGACGAACAGGGCGTCGACGAAGTAGTCGAAGGCCACCTCGTGGTAGCCGACCTCGGCCGCGATGACCGACTGCACGACCGCCGACAGCGTCGAGTCACCGGTCGTGATCGGGTCGTAGTACTCGAAGTCCTTGCGCTTGTCCTCGCCGGTGAAGCGGTGACCCTGGAGGAAGAGGGCGAGCACGACATCCGCCTGCTTGAGCACCTGGAAGCGGTAGATGACGAGCGGGTGGTAATGGAGGAGGAGGGGCTTGAGCTCATCCGGCGTCCGGCTGAGGTCCCACACCTCCCGGTCGAGGAAGAAGTCGTCCTGGGGGTGGATCCCCAGGCCCTCGTCGAAGGGGATGTGCATGCCGGCGGCGCACGCGGCCCACTCCCTCAGCTCGCCGTCCGAGAGGCGGAGACGCTGGGCGATGCGGGCGAACTGCTCGGGCTCCTGACGACGCGCCCACTCCACCCAGGCGACGGCCTGCTCGAGGTTGTACCTCGCCATGACGTTGGTGAAGAGGTTGTTGTTGACCACGGTGGTGTACTCGTCGGGCCCGGTGACCCCGTGGATGTGGAACGACCACTCGCCGTTGTGCCGCCAGAACCCGAGGTCGGCGTAGAGCCGGGCCGTCTCGACGAGGATGGGGAGCCCGTCGCGCACGAGGAAGCCGACGTCCCCCGTGGCGTTGACGTACTGGACGAGCGCGTGCACGACGTCCGCGTCGATGTGCACCTGGGCGGTGCCGGCTGCGTAGTAGGCGGAGGCCTCCTCGCCGTTGATCGTGCGCCAGGGGAAGAGCGCCCCGCGCTGGCTGAGCTCCCGGGCGCGTTCCCGGGCCGCGGGCAGCATCCGGCTGCGGAAGTGCATGAGGTTCCGGGCCAGATCGGGCCGGGTGTAGGTGAGGAACGGCGTGACGTAGACCTCGGTGTCCCAGAAGTAGTGGCCCTCGTACCCGGAGCCGCTCACCCCCTTCGCGGCCACACCATGGCCGTCGGCCCGCCCGCTGGCCTGGGCCAGCGTGAAGAGGTTGAAGCGGATCGCCTGTTGGGTCGCGTCGTGCGCGGGATCCTTGGACACGAACTCCACGTCGCTCGCCGCCCAGTACTCGTCGTACCAGGCGCGCTGCTCGGCGAGCCAGTGGTCGACGTCGTACCGGGCGGCCCGGTCGAGGGTGCGCCGGCACCGGTCCGAGAGCTCGCGGACGGGCAGGCCGCGCGAGGTGTGGTACGCCACGGTCTTCTCGATGCGCAGGGTGCTGCCGGCGCGCGCGTCCACGCGGAAGACCATCTTCGTGAGGTCGGGGTCCTCGCCGACGACGACCTCGTAGGGGTCAGGGGTGCGCAGCACGTGGTCGGCGGCGACGACGAGGGTCATCCTCGAGTTCGCGCACTGGTAGCCGAGCATCATCCGGTCGTCCTTGGCCATGTGGATCCGCGGCTGGAGCACCCGGGCCTCGAAGGCCCCGGCCTTGCGCGGGTCCGCGTGCACACCCTTGGTCTCCGTCTGCACGTGGTACTCGTCCTCACTGTCCTGCCGGTTGAGCAGCTGTGACGAGACGACCACCGGGGCGTCGCCCGAGAGCATCGTCACCTCGAGGGTCAGCACGACGAGGTGCCGCTGGGTCATCGACGCCATCCGGGTGGTGTCGACCCGCACGAGCTTGGCGGAGGGGGTGCGCCAGATCACCGAACGCCGGAGCACACCGTCACGGAAGTCGAGGCTGCGCTCGTAGAACTCCAGGTCGGCGGTGCCGATGACGAGGGGCTCGTCGTCGATGTACAGCTTGATGAGCTTGGCGTCCGGCGCGTTGACGACGGTCTGCCCGGTGCGCGCGAAGCCGTAGGCCGCCTCGGCGTGCCGGATCGGCCAGGTCTCGTGGAGCCCGTTGACATAGGTGCCGTGCTCGAAGGCGTGTCGCCCCTCCTCGGGGTTCCCCCGCATCCCGATGTAGCCGTTGGCCACCGTGAAGAGGGTCTCGGTCACGCCGAGGTCGCTGCGCTCCGGGTCACACTCGACGAGTCGCCACGGGTCCACGGGGAAGCGGCCGCGGTCGAGCGGGTCTGTGGGGATCCGCCCGTTGCTCACGCGAGCTCCCGGAGGTCGGTGACGACGACGTCCGCCCCAGCCGCGGCGAGGACGTCGGCGCCCGCCCCGCGGTCGACGCCGATGACGAGGCCGAAGCCACCCGCGGCGCCCGCTCGCACACCGGAGACGGCGTCCTCGACGACCGCCGAGCGCGCGGGCGTCGTGCCGCACTCCTTTGCGGCGTGGACGAAGGTGTCCGGTGCCGGCTTCCCCGCGAGCCGAAGCGAGGTGGCCACCCGGCCGTCGACGACCGTGACGAAGCGGGCGGCCAACCCTGCCGCCTCGAGCACCGCAGGGGCGTTCGCCGACGACGAGACCACGGCGAGCGGCATCCCCTGCTCACGGAGGAGGTCGAGGAGCTCGACCGAACCGGGGTAGGGGTCGACGCCGTCGCGGGCGAGCACCGCGTTGAAGGCGTCGTTCTTCCGGTTGCCGAGTCCGCACACGGAGCGGGCGTCCGGAGGGTCGCTCGGGTCGCCCTCGGGCAGCCGGATGCCGCGGGACGCGAGGAAGTCCCGGACGCCGTCGTAGCGCGGCTTGCCGTCCACGTGGGCGAAGTAGTCGGCGTCGGAGTACGGCGAGGTGTCCGCGGCGGGGTCATCCCACTCCGCGAGGAAGGCCCCGAACATCTCCGCCCAGGCGCGCATGTGGACCTCGGCCGTCGGCGTGAGCACACCATCGAGGTCGAAGAGGACCGCGTCGTGATCCCGCCACGCCACGGTGTTGGAGCCGCTCATGCGGTGAACGCTAGGGACCGCGAGAGCGC
>JAQSWG010000001.1 GCA_029266735.1 Ornithinibacter sp. | reverse complement strand
CACCTAGGAGTGACATGAGCGACCTCGACTACCCTGCCGGTCTTCGCTACACCGCCGAGCACGAGTGGGTGCGAGCGGACGGCGAGGTCCTGCGCGTGGGCATCACGTCGTTCGCGCAGGAGGCTCTCGGGGACGTGGTCTACGTCAGTCTCCCGGCGGTGGGTGACACCGTCGCCGCGGGAGACACCTGCGGTGAGGTGGAGTCCACCAAGTCCGTCAGCGACCTGTACGCACCGGTGTCCGGCGAGGTGACCGCCGTCAACGGCGCTCTGGACGCCACGCCGGAGCTCGTCAACTCCGACCCCTACGGCGAGGGCTGGATGTACGAGATCCGCCCGGCGGACGCCGGGGCGGCCGACGCCCTGCTCGACGTCGACGCCTACACCTCCCAGCTCTCCTGAGCCGCGTTCCTGAGGAGGCCGCGCCAGTGCGGGGCTGGGCAAGGGCAGTGGCGTGAAATAGGGTTGTGACCTCGCAGCACCCGACGACGGAAGGCTGATGTGGAGATGAGTGACGAGCGCGAGAACGCTCCCGGCGCCGTGCCCGAGCCGACGACGATGCGGCTCCAGGCCGTCGAGGGAGCCGAGCGCGCCGATGCGGTCCACGAGGCCGAGCACGTCCTCACCAAGGCCGACCTCGCCACCGTCGAGGCGCTCCGCCCGGGAACGGCCCTGCTCGTCGTCCTGCGCGGCCCCAACACCGGGGCACGCTTCCTCCTCGACGACGACGAGGTGATGTCCGGGCGTCACCCGGAGAGCGACATCTTCCTCGACGACGTCACGGTGTCCCGCAAGCACGCCATCTTCGTGCGGACCCCCAGTGGCTTCGTCGTCCGCGACGTCGGCTCGTTGAACGGCACCTACGTCAACCGCGAGCTCGTCGACGAAGCGGTGCTGCGAACCGGCGACGAGGTCCAGATCGGCAAGTTCCGCCTCGTCTTCTACGCGAGCCACGCCTGACCCGGGCCGTGCCCCCGGACGTGCGGTCACGCCCGCTGACCGTGGGCGCGCTCGTCCACGAGCTCGCGGCGGAGTTCCCGGACATCACGATCTCCAAGGTTCGCTTTCTGGAGGCGGAGGGGCTCGTCACGCCGGCGCGAACCGCCTCCGGCTACCGCCAGTTCACGACCCGCGACGTCGAGCGTCTCCGCTATGTGCTGCGGGCGCAGCGCGACCTCTTCTGGCCGCTCAAGGTCATCAAGGACGCTCTGGAGGGTCTCGACCGCGGGCTCACCCCGAGTGGCGGGGCGGACGGCCGACCGCGTCCGCCGGCGCCTGCAGCCGACCCGACGGTGCCGACCGCCACCGAGCTCGCGAGCCGCCGCGACCTGCGGCTCACCGCTGCCGAGCTGGCTGGGGCCGCCGGCCTCGAGCCCACCGTGGTCGCCGACCTCACCTCGTCCGGTCTCCTGCGTCCGGCCAGCGACGGGCTGTACGGCGAACCGGACCTCCAGGTCTGCCACGCAGCGGCCGGCCTGGCGGCGTACGGCATCGAGGCCCGTCATCTTCGGCCGTTCCGCACGTCCGCGGACCGTGAGGTGGGGCTCGTCGAGCAGGCCGTGGGCCCTCGACGAGGAGCCGACGGGAAACGCCAGGCCGCCGACGTGGCCCACCTCTGCCTGACCCTCCACGCAGCCCTCGTCCGTGGAGGCCTGGCGCGCTTCCCCGGCCGGTCCGGATCGTGACGAGCTCCGGTGCGAGTGGCTGGGCGCGGGCGTTCGACAGGCGCCCGACGCGGCGGGGTACGGTGAGGGGGTGAAGGTCCTGGACGTGCTCGGGGTTCGGGTCGAGATGCCGACCAACCAGCCGATCGTGCTCCTGCGCGAGCGCGACGGCGACCGGTACCTGCCGATCTGGATCGGGGCTGCCGAGGCCACGGCCATCGCCTACGCGCAGCAGGGCGTCGTGCCTCCCCGCCCCCTTACCCACGACCTCCTCCGCAACGTCATCGACGAGCTGGGCCACGAGCTCACGCGGGTACGGATCGTCGCTCTCAAGGACGGGGTCTTCCACGCGATGCTCGACCTCGACGGGGGTGCCGCGGCCGGGGGAACGGACATCGAGTCACGGTCCTCGGACGCGATCGCGCTCGCGCTGCGGGCGGGCGCCGAGATCGTCGCCGAGGAAGAGCTGCTGGCGGAGGCCGGCGTGGAGATGAGCGAGAACGACGACGACGAGGTCGAGAAGTTCAAGGAGTTCCTCGACAAGGTCTCGGCGGATGACTTCGACACGGAGACGGACAGCTGACGCACGACACGCCGGAGTACGCCTGCCCCAGCCGCGGTCGTTGACCTCTGTAACTCCTGCCCCTACCGTCACAACAGTCACACACGTGGCCGGAGAGTGACGTCGATGTCATTCCGCGGCGTACAGTCGTCTGGACAGGCGAGTCGAGGAGGTAGGCGTGGTCTCCACGGGAGAGGCGCAGAGGTCCGGGGCCGGCCCGGTCCCCGCGCAGGGCATGCTGTTCACCGATGACCTCCCGGAGCTCGACGAGGAGGTCGGCTACCGCGGCCCCACCGCCTGCAAGGCTGCCGGCATCACCTACCGCCAGCTCGACTACTGGGCTCGCACCGGTCTGGTCGAACCCTCGGTACGCCCGGCCGGAGGGTCGGGCACGCAGCGGCTCTACGGGTTCCGCGACATCCTCGTGCTCAAGGTCGTCAAGCGTCTCCTGGACACCGGGGTGTCGCTGCAGCAGATCCGGGGCGCGATCTCCGTCCTGCGCGCGCGTGGCATCGAGGACCTGGGCGGGATCACCCTCATGAGCGACGGCGCCTCGGTCTACGAGTGCACCTCGAACGACGAGGTCATCGACCTGCTGCAGGGTGGCCAGGGCGTGTTCGGCATCGCCGTCGGCAAGGTCTGGCGAGAGGTCGAGGGTGAGCTCTCCAACCTTCCCAGTGAGCGTGCCGAACCCGAGCCGGTGGGCGGCGCCGAACCCCGACCGGGTGACGAGCTGGGTGCTCGCCGCGCTGCCCGTCTCGCCTGACGCCCTGACCGGCTGAGGGGCAGCCGACGCGCCTGCGCGGTGCCTCGTGACGCACCTCCGGACGTGTCGGCAGACGCCCACCGGGACCGCCGGCCGGTGCTAGATTTGTCCCGCCGCTCACACCGTGTGGGAGAGCCCTCGACGCACCGTCGGGGCGCCGAAGGGGCAAACCTCCCCGGAACCTCTCAGGCGCAAAGGACCACACGGGACAGGCACCTCTGGAGCACCGGCTCTCCGCCGGCCGTGACAGAGGGGGAGGCGTCATCGCCGTCTGCCTTGAGGAGCGCCGTGAGCACCGCCACCACCCAGATCACCGAGTCCGACCGGACCACCGACACCACCGGGACGACCGAGCTGCCTGCCTTCGCCGGCCGCCACATCGGGCCGCGCGAGGAGGACGTGGCCGGGATGCTGTCCACCGTCGGATGCTCCTCGCTCGCCGACCTCATCGAGACCGCCGTGCCCAGGGGCATCCGGGGGGCCGAAGCCCTCGAGATCGAGCCGGCCGCCTCGGAGGTGGCCGTGCTCGAGGAGCTGCGGGAGGTGGCATCCCGCAACCGGGTGCTCACGTCGATGATCGGGCTGGGCTACTACGGCACCGTGACGCCCGCCGTCATCCAGCGCAACGTCCTCGAGAACCCTGCCTGGTACACGGCGTACACCCCCTATCAGCCCGAGATCTCGCAGGGCCGCCTCGAGGCCCTCCTCAACTTCCAGACCGTCGTCAGCGACCTGACCGGCCTTCCCATCGCCGGAGCCTCGCTCCTCGACGAGGGCACCGCGGCGGCCGAGGCGATGACGCTCATGCGTCGGTCCTCGAAGGCTGCCACCGACGCGGTGCTCGTCGTCGACGAGGCGGTCTTCCCCCAGACCCTGGGTGTGGTCCGCACCCGGGCCGTGCCCCTCGGCATCCCCGTCGTCGTCGCCGAGCTCCATGGGGTCACCTCCGCGGAGGACCTGAGGGCGGCTGCCGGTGGCGCAGAGGTCTTCGGCGTCGTCGTGCAGTACCCGGCCATGGACGGGGTGCTGCACGACCTCTCGGCCCTCACGGCGGCTGCCCACGACGCCGGTGCGCTGGTGACCACCGCTGCGGATCTCCTCGCGCTCACCTTGGCCACGCCGCCGGGGGAGTGGGGTGCCGACATCGCCGTGGGCACCACCCAGCGGTTCGGGGTGCCGATGGGCTTCGGCGGGCCTCATGCGGGCTACCTCAGCGTGCGCCAGGGGCTCGAGCGCACCATGCCCGGCCGGCTCGTCGGGGTGTCTGTCGACGCGGTGGGGGCACCGGCATACCGGCTCGCGCTGCAGACTCGTGAGCAGCACATCCGGCGCGAGAAGGCGACGTCGAACATCTGCACCGCCCAGGTGCTCCTCGCGGTCATGGCGAGCATGTATGCCGTCTACCACGGCCCGGCCGGTCTCCGGGCGATCGCCCTCCGGGCGCACGCCCACCTCACCACGCTGCGAGAGGCCCTGCGCGCCGGTGGCGCCGAGGTCGAGGAAGGCCCGGTCTTCGACACCCTGAGGGTACGGGTGCCGGGGCGGGCCGACGAGGTCGTCGCCACGGCGCTCGCCGAGGGCGTCAACCTCTGGAAGGTGGACGGTGACACCGTGCAGCTGAGCGTCGACGAGACGACGGACCTGGCTGACCTGGGGCGCGTGGCGACCGCCTTCGGCGTCGCCCCTCCGGAGGGCGTCGAGCAGGCGCTGCCCGACTGGCCGGAGGCGCTGCGTCGCACCTCGAGCTACCTCACCCACCCTGTCTTCAGCGCCCACCACTCCGAGACGGCGATGCTGCGCTACCTCCGACGGCTCGCCGACCGGGACTTCGCACTCGACCGGGGGATGATCCCCCTCGGGTCCTGCACGATGAAGCTCAACGCCACGACCGAGATGGTCGCCGTCACCTGGCCGGAGTTCGCCAACATCCATCCGTTCGCCCCCCACGAACAGACACGGGGGATCCGAGGACTCGTCGACGAGCTCAGTGGCTGGCTGTGCCGGATCACCGGATACGACGCCGTCACGCTCCAGCCGAATGCCGGGTCACAGGGAGAGCTCTCCGGGCTGCTCGCCATCGCGGCGTACCACCGCTCCCGAGGTGACGAGCAGCGCACCGTCTGCCTCATCCCGTCCAGTGCTCACGGCACCAACGCCGCGAGTGCCGTCATGGCGGGACTTCGCGTCGTCGTCGTCAAGACGGACCCCGTGACCGGCAACGTCGACATGGACGACCTCAAGGCCAAGGTCGAGCAGCACCGCGACGCCCTGGCGGCGATCATGGTGACCTACCCGTCCACGCACGGCGTCTTCGAGGACACCATCACCGACCTGTGCGCCCTGGTGCACGACGCCGGCGGACAGGTGTACGTCGACGGCGCGAACCTCAACGCGCTCGTCGGAGTCGCACGCCCCGGGAAGTTCGGGGCGGACGTCTCGCACCTCAACCTCCACAAGACCTTCTGCATCCCGCACGGCGGTGGGGGACCGGGTGTGGGACCGGTTGCCTGCCGGGAGCACCTGGCCCCCTTCCTCCCCAACCACCCTCTCGACGACGCCGCGGGGCCGGAGAG
Source organism: Ornithinibacter sp. (assembly GCA_029266735.1). GTDB lineage: Bacteria > Actinomycetota > Actinomycetes > Actinomycetales > Dermatophilaceae > Fodinibacter. The sequence goes on along the minus strand of JAQSWG010000001.1, from coordinate 68,003 downwards.
CGGTGTCGGCCCGGTGTCGGCGGCGCCGTACGGCTCGGCGAGCATCCTGCCGATCTCGTGGGCCTACGTCCGTCTCATGGGTGGCACGGGCCTCCGGCGAGCCACCGAGATCGCCGTGCTCAACGCCAACTACGTGGCGGCCCGGTTGCGCGACCACTACCCGGTTCTCTACTCGGGCGTGGACGGTCTGGTCGCCCACGAGTGCATCCTCGACCTGCGCGGTATCACGAAGGAGACGGGCGTGACCGTCGACGACGTCGCGAAGCGGCTCATCGACTACGGGTTCCACGCCCCGACGATGTCCTTCCCGGTGGCGGGAACGCTCATGGTGGAGCCCACCGAGAGCGAGGACCGGGGCGAGCTCGACCGGTTCTGCGACGCCATGATCGCGATCCGACGGGAGATCGACGAGGTGGGCTCGGGCGCGGTCGGGGCCGCTGAGAGCGTCCTGCGCGGGGCCCCCCACACCGCTGAGGCGCTGGTCGGGACGTGGGACCACGCCTACGACCGCCGCACGGCAGTCCTTCCGAGCGGCGTGGAGCCCACGGCGAAGTACTGGCCCCCGGTGCGTCGGATCGACGGGGCGTACGGCGACCGGCACCTCGTGTGCTCGTGCCCCTCACCGGAGGCGTTCGAGGACTGACGGCCGGGCCGTCGCGCTCCACCCAGAGGCAGCGTCGCTCAACGGCTCAGGCGGCGGTGCCGGCCGCCGTGCCGCCGACGCGGACCTCGACGGTGCTCCCGGCTGCTCCCTTGTGGACCACCGCCTGGTGGGTGACGCGCGCGCGGAGGTCCGCCACGTGGCTGACGACGCCCACCGCACGCCCGCCCTCGCGCAGGCCGTCGAGCACGGTGAGCACCTGCTCGAGGCTGTCGTCGTCGAGGCTGCCGAACCCCTCGTCGATGAAGAGGGTGCCGAGGTCGAAACCGCCGGCCTCCTCGCGGACCGCGTCGGCGAGCCCCAGCGCGAGCGCCAGCGAGGCCATGAACGACTCTCCACCCGAGAGGGTGGCGGTGTCGCGGGCCCGGCCGGTCCACTGGTCGAGGACGCGCAGGCCGAGTCCAGACCGGGCTCCCCGGGCCGCACGTTCGTCGGAGTGCTCCAGGACGTAGCGGCCCCCGCCCATGACGGCCAGGCGCTCGTTGGCCAGCGTCGCCACCTTCTCGAGCCGGGAGGCGAGGACGTATGCCGTCAGCCGCATCCGCAGCGTGTTGTCGGGACCCATACCGCTCGTCGTGTCGGCGAGGTCTCGGACCCGGGCGTCCCGAACTGCCGCGGCGGCGACTTCCCGGCAGGCGTCGTCGACGGCGGGCAGCAGGCGCTCCAGACCGCGCAGCGCCCGGGCCGCCTCATCCTGGGCGGCAGCCGCCGCCATGAGCGCCTCGCGCGCCTCACGGCCCCGGCGTTCGAGGGCGGTGATGTCCGGCGGGTCGGCGGCGAGGCCCTCGACGACCTCGGGCTCCTCGACGACGGCTCGCGACGCCGCCAGCTCCTCGAGGTGAGCCGCGACCTCGATCCTCATCCGGTCACACTCCGCGGCGTCGCGGAGGGCCTGCGAGGCCGATGCGCTGTCCTCGAAGCCGGCCGCCACCACGGCCTGCCGGAGCGCGGCCTCGGCCTCCGTCGTGCGTAGGGTCGCGGCTGCCAGCTCGGCCACGAGGCCACGGTGCCGAGTGAGGGCCTCGCCCACCCGAGCGTGCTCGGCCGGGTCGTCGGAGGCGCAGGGACACCCGGCGTGCCGCATCCGGAGCCGAACGAGCCGTTTCCCGGCAGCGGTCTCCTGGGCGGCGAGCTCGGTGAGCAGGACGGTGAGCGACTCGGCCGTGGCGAGGACCGCCGTCAGCTCCTGCCGGTGGCGGTCGATGGCCCGCGTGGCGGTGGTCAGCTCGGCGACGGCCAGCGTGTGCGCCGACGCGGCGGCCCGGGCACCGTCGACCAGCATGGCGGCGTCGTGTTCGGCCGCCTCCAGGTCGGCACGTGATGCCGTGCCGAGGGTCCGCCGCCGCGTGTCCGCACGGGTGGTGAGCTGCTGGAGCTCGGCGTCGACGGCACGCAGCTCGCGCTCGGCATCGTCATGGCGAGCCTCGGCCGCCGTGATGTCCGCGGCTGCGACGGCATCCGTCACGCTGGCGGCCCGGGGGTGCTCTCGCGCCCCACAGACCGGACAGGGATCCCCGTCCATGAGTCGGCTGGCCAGCTCGCCCGCGATCCCGTCCAGCCGGCGCTGCCGGAGGTCGAGCAGCTCGGAGCGCCGGTCGAGCGCGGCGTCGCGGAGCTGGTCGCGCCGGGGACGCACCGACGTGGCGCTGGCCTCGTCCTCCTCGGCGAGGTCGAGGAGTGCCAGCCGCTCCCTCGCCGTCGCGAGACGCAGCTCGAGCTCGGCGACCCGGGCACCCGAGGCCGCCAGTCCTTCGGCCTCCTCCCCGAGTCGCCGCTGCTCGGTCTCGGCGTGTGAGAGCTGGGCCGCCAGCGCGTCGGTGCGCTCGGTGACCTCCATGGCGCGGGCGGCGAGCTCGTCGCGGCGGCGGTTGCGGTCTCGGGCGTCATCGAGCTCGCGCGCCACGGCTGCCACCGTGTCGTCCAGGGCGCGGACCTGATCGGCGACCCGGGACACCGCATCGCAGCCGGAGTCGGACAGGTCGGCGAGCACGGTGCCAGGAAGGCCGGTCCGGGTGAGCACGCGCAGGCTCTCCACGACCTCCCCGGCGGCGGCTGACTCGGCCACCACCGTCCGGGCGTGGGCGGCGAGGTGACCGCTCAGGGCAGCGGCCCGCTGGGCGTCGGCGAGGATCCGCACCTGCACCTCGTGGCCGGCCGCCCGCTCTGCCAGGGCGTCGAGTCTCTCCAACGCCCGGGTGCCGCGACGGCGGTGCTCGTCGACGGTCCGGGCCCGCGACAGTGCGTCGCCGGCCGCGTGCTCGAGCCCCGCTGCCGCGTCGAACTCCGCCATCGTCGAGGTCATCCGGGCGCTGAGCACCTCGGCGACCTCCCGGAGCAGACCGGTCACGGACTCCGCCGGGAGCTCGCCGAGCGAGGACGACCCCTCCGACCCCAGGTGAGGGCCGACCGACGGCGGGGGTCCGGCGTCGGCAAGAACGTCCTCGACCCTCGCGAGCACCTGGGTCAGGGCGCCGCGCGCCTGGTCGAGACCTGCACCCGCAGCTCGACGCTCCTCGGCGAGCCAGGCCTCCACGTCGGCGAACGCGGTGATGTCGAAGAGCCTTTCGAGCACCTCCCGCCTGTCCTCGGGGGTCGCCCGCAGGAACGCGGCGAACTCGCCCTGCGGCAGCAGCACGACCTTGGCGAACTGCCCCATGCCCATGCCCAGGACGTCCTGGACGACGTCGGCGACCTCGTCGTGACGGGTGCTGCGCACCTGCCATCGGCCGCCGGTGCGCTCCTCCAGGGTGACCGACGGCTGGACCTTGGACAGGCCCGTGCCTCGCCGCTTGGGGCGGTGGAACTCCGGCGAGCGCACGATCCGGAACCGGCGCTCGCCCGCGGTGAGCTCGAGGGTGACCCGGGGCACGGCGTCCGGTTCTGCGTGGTCGCTGCGCAGGCCGCGCTTGGAGCGAGCGCCCGGCACGTCGGCGTACAAGGCGAAGCAGATGGCATCGAGCAGGCTCGTCTTGCCTGAGCCCGTCGGGCCGTGGATGAGGAAGAGGCCCTCGGCGGAGAGGGCGTCGACGTCGACGACCACCCGCCCTGCGAACGGCCCGAACGCCTCGATCTCCAGCCGGTGCACCCTCATGCGGCCCCCACGGACCGCGAGGGGTCGGGGATGACCTCACCGCGCACCACCCCTTCGTCATCGGCGACCCGCCGGTCGAGCCGGCTCGCCTCGACGGCCTCCCGGAGCAGGGCCCGCTCCGCCTCGGTGGCCGCTCGACCACCACGGACGTGCGTGAGGAAGTCGCAGCAGACGTCGACGTCGGAGCGAGATGCCGTGCGGGTGGTGTACGGACGCAGCGGCACGCTGGCCCCCTCGGGGTCGAACCGCAGCTCCAGGGTGTGCGGGAAGCGGCGCCGAACGTGGTCCATCGCCCCGAGGGGACGAACCGGGTCGGTGAGCGTCACCTGGCACCACGCCGCCTCGGCCGATGCGTGGTTCGGGTCGGCCAGGAGCTCCTCGAGAGTCCCGCGGAGCACGGCCAGCGGTCGCTGGACGGGCGCCGAGATGTGCTCGACGACGACCTCGGGGCCGGAGAGGTCGACGAGCAGGCTGCCCTTGGTGTGCCGCCACTCCCCGAACGACATGGCGACGGGGGACCCGCTGTAGCGCACCCGCTCGGCGACCTCCTGACGGCCGTGGAGGTGACCCAGGGCGGTGTAGTCGACGCCGGTGAAGACCTCGGGCGGCACCCCGGCGACACCACCCACGGAGATGTCACGCTCGGACTCGCTGCTCATCCCGCCGAGCACGAAGGCGTGCGCCATGACGACCGTGCGGCCGCCGCGGACCGCGGCGTCTGCGTGCACCCTGGCCATGGCGGCCCGCATGACACCGGCGTGGGTGCGTTCGGCCGCCCCCAGGGCGTCGGCGGCGAGAGCCGGCTCGAGGTAGGGGAGTGGGTGGACCGCGACCTCACCGAGCACCACCGGCCGTCCCACGTCGCGAACGGAGGAGCGGATGTGCAGACCCGCGCGTTCGAGCAGCCGGGCGGCGAACCCGAGCCGGATCGCGGAGTCGTGGTTCCCGCTGGAGAGGACGACCTGTGCGCCGGCGTCGACGAGCCGCACGAGGGCGTCGGACAGGACGTCGACGGTGTCCGGGGACGGCATCGCCCGGTCGTAGAGGTCGCCGCTCACGAGCACCGCGTCCACCGCCTCGGCCCGCACGATCTCGACGAGGTGGTCGAGGTAGGCGGCCTGGGCGTCGAGCAGCCCCACCTGGTGGAACGCCCGTCCCAGGTGCCAGTCGGAGGTGTGGATCAGCCGCACGTGGCCCACGCTAGGAGAGGGGTGCGACACGGCCCGTGACCGAAACGCGGGTTCCGGGTTTCCCTGCAGATCGCGATGTGGTTGGGTCGCGACATGGGAGCAGAGGTCAGCGCGCAGAGCTACAGCCGCGAGGAGCGCCAGCGCTACCGCGAGAAGGTGCGCCAGAACCTCGACGTCTTCGAGAGGATGCTCAACACGAGCTCGTTCGAGTTCGACCGACCGATGACCGGGCTGGAGATCGAGCTCAACCTCGTCGACGGATCGCAGCAGCCGCACTTCCACAACGCCGAGGTCCTCGCGGCGATCGCCGACGAGGACTACCAGACCGAGCTCGCCCGGTACAACATCGAGCTCAACGTGCCGCCCCGCCCGCTCCCCGGTGACGCCGCCCTGGAGCTCGAGACGGAGCTGCGGGACAGCCTCAACCGGGCCGACCGTGCCGCGCGCGCCGTCGGCTCCAAGATCGTCGCGATCGGCATCCTGCCCACCATCATGCCGGAGCACTACGAGGGCGAGTGGATCAGCCGGAACAACCGCTACACCGCCCTCAACGACTCCATCTTCGTCGCCCGCGGAGAGGACATCTACCTCGACATCGAGGGACCCACCGGCGAGCGGGTGGCCACCTACTGCGACTCCATCGCGCCGGAGTCCGCGTGCACGTCGGTCCAGCTCCACCTCCAGGTCGCCCCGGCGGAGTTCGCCGCGCACTGGAACGCCGCGCAGGCGCTCTCGGCACCACAGGTCGCGCTGGCGGCCAACTCGCCCTTCTTCTTCGGCAAGCGCCTCCACGCCGAGACCCGGATCGAGCTCTTCAAGCAGGCGACCGACACCCGCCCCGTCGAGCTCAAGAACCAGGGTGTCCGCCCCCGGGTCTTCTTCGGCGAACGCTGGATCACCTCGATCTTCGACCTGTTCGAGGAGAACGTCCGCTACTTCCCGACGCTCCTCGCCGAGACGAGCGACGAGGACCCCATGGCGAAGCTCGAGGCGGGGGTCGCGCCCCAGCTGGCCGAGCTGCGGCTGCACAACGGCACCATCTACCGGTGGAACCGTCCGATCTACGACATCGTCGGCGGCAAGCCCCACCTGCGCGTCGAGAACCGCGTCCTCCCGGCCGGTCCGACAATCGTCGACGTCCTCGCCAACGCCGCGTTCTACTACGGCGCGATGAGGATGCTCGCCCACGAGGACCGGCCGGTGTGGACGAAGATGAGCTTCGCGGCGTGCGCCGAGAACTTCCGTCGAGCCGCCCGTGACGGCATCGACGCGCGGCTCTACTGGCCGGGGTTCGGCGAGCTGTCCGCCGACGAGCTCGTCCTGCGCCACCTCCTCCCACTGGCCCACGAGGGGCTACGCCAATGGGGTGTCTCCGACGCGGTGCGCGACCGCTACCTCGGCGTCGTCGAGGGCCGCTGCAAGACCGGCGTCAACGGGGCCGAGTGGTCGACCCGCGCGGTGCAGGCCTTCGAGGACTCGGGCATGGACCGCCGGGAGGCCCTTCGCCGGATGCTGGAGATGTATGCCGTCCACATGGACAGCAATGAGCCGGTGCACACCTGGCCCCTGCCCTGAGGACGGCCCCCACAGGCGGACGGGAGCCTGCGGGGGTGACGCAGACGCCGTGATCCGCTTCACTGGGGGGACGACAACGGGAGGTGGGCATGCTCGGGAGCTCGAAGGCGTTCAGTGGCATCGCGGTCAAGGACCTCGACGAGGCTCGGCGGTTCTACGGCGAGGCGCTGGGGGTGCGGGTGGAGGAGGGCGACATGGGCATGCTCGTCCTGCGCCTGGGCGGCGACCGGCCGGTCCTGCTCTACCCCAAGCCCGACCACGAACCCGCGACCTACACGGTGCTCAACTTCCCGGTCGACGACGTCGAGGCGACGGTCGACGCCCTCACCGAGCGTGGTGTGACCTTCGAGCGGTACGAGGGCACCGAGACCGAGACCGATGAGAAGGGGGTCTTCCGGGGCGGTGGCCCGCTGATCGCCTGGTTCACCGACCCGTCCGGAAACGTCCTGTCCGTCATCCAGTCGCCGGGCCTGGAGGGCTGACCCGCACGTCGTGCCCCGCGCGCCCGGCGGGCGTCTCGTTCCACGACCGGATGGCCGGCTCACCACGCTCGTGCTCCAGCACGCAGACCGCGCCGGCGTCGAGCAGGAGGTGCGCGCCGAACCGGGCGTCCTGGCGAAGGAACGTCGCGGCGAGGATCCGCAGGTAGTGCCCGTGCGCGAACAGCGCCACGTCGTGCTCCTGGACGGCATCCGACACGCGGGTCAGGACCCGTGACGCGCGGGCGGCCACCTCCTCCACCGTCTCGCCGGGGGTCGCGCCCGCGGTGACGCCGTCGTCGAAGACGGTCCAGGTCGGGTCGCCGACGGTCTCGCGGATCTCCTTGGTCGTCCGTCCCTCGTAGCCGCCGTAGTCCCACTCCACGAGGTCCTCGTCCAGCTGGGGCGTGAAGCCGGCCAGCTCGGCGGTGCGACGGGCGCGCGAGAGCGGTGAGGCGAGCACCAGGTCGAAGGCGAACCCCGCCAGTCGAGCCCCCAGGAGTCGCGCGTCCCGCACGCCGTCGTCGGTGAGCGGGATGTCCGTGGTGCCGGTGTGCTGACCGGTACGGCTCCACTCCGTCTCGCCATGACGGACGAGCACGAGACGGCCCTGCGGCTCGGGTGCTGGCGGCATACGTCACTGTCCCATCCCGGTGACAGGATGAGCGGTATGCCGTCCTACGTCGCCTTCCTGCGGGCCGTGAACGTGAGCGGACGGTTCGTGAAGATGGCCGAGCTCCGAGCCGCGCTCGAGGCGGCCCGGTTCACCGACGTCGCGACGTACATCCAGTCGGGAAACGTGTTCGTGCGCACCCCGCTCCGGTCGGTGCGAGCGGCGTCGGCCGAGCTCTCCCGCGTCCTGACCCAGTGGGCCGGCTTCGACGTGCGGGCCATCGTGCGGACCCCGACAGAGCTCCGTTCGGCCGTCGAGGCGGTCGACGGCGTCCCGCCCCTGCTGGAGGTCGGGGCGAGACGCTATGTCGCGCTCGCCGACGCCGAGGTACCGGTCAAGGCCGCGGCCGAGCTCGACGCCTGGGACCGGCCGGGGGAGCGCGCCCGCGCCCTCGGCTCCCAGGTGCTCGCCGAGCTCACCATCCCCTTCCACCGGAGCTCCCTGACCAACGCCCGGATCGAACGGATCACGGGCCGGACCACGACCTGGCGCGACCTCACCGTCATCCGCGCGCTCGACGAGAGATGGGGCGCCTGATGGCTCCGCAGACCGAGACCGGCGGCACGGGCCTCGGCCACCGCAGCGTGACGATGACCCGAACGCACAAGGGCACCTACCTCGTGACCAACGCCAGGGGCGGAGTGATGAGCGTGGGCGGGGGAGGCGAGTCCGCAGACTTCACCCCGGTCGAGCTGTTCCTCACCGCGATGGCCGCGTGCAGTGCGACGGATGTCGACTTCATCACGAGTCGGATCGCCGAGCCGGTGCAGTTCGACGTGACGTCGGAGGGGGAGAAGGTGCGCGACGGCGCCGAGAACCACCTCACCGACATCGAGGTGACGTTTCGGGTCCGCTTTCCGGAGGGCGAGGCCGGGGACCGGGCGCGCGGGCGCCTGCCGCGGGCGATCGAGCAGACCCGGGACCGGCTGTGCACGGTGTCCCGCACCGTCCAGCGAGGTGCGCCCATCGACATGCACGAGGCCTGACCCGTATCTCGGGCGGCTGCACGCCCTCATCAGCGGGTGGAAGGAGTGACCGCCATGGAGCCCGACCCCGCGAGCGCGGCCGTCAAGACCTACAACTACCTCCGCATCGCCCTCGCCGCCCTCGTCCTGCTGCTCTTCGTGTCGGTCGCCCTGGAGGTGCGGGCGGCGGGCTGCCTCCAGCCCTCGATCAGCGCGTACTTCTACACCCCGGTCGGCGCCGTGCTCGTCGGTGTCCTCGTCGCGGTGGGTGTCTCCCTCATCGCACTCAAGGGGAACACCGACGCGGAGGACGTCCTGATGAACTTCGCCGGCATGCTCGCCCCCGGCGTGGCGTTCATCCCGACCCAGGATGCCGGGAGCTGTCGTTCGGCGCCCCTGGCCACCTCCGACATCCCCAGCACCGTGGCCAACGCCATGCCGGCACTCTTCGTGACCGGTGCCGTCGTCGGCGTGGTCGCGCTCTTCATCGCCCGCCGTGAGGGGGCACTTCCCGCCATGAGCGCGTGGACGCGGGGTGGGCTCCTGCTGACGGTGCTGGTGCTCGGTGCCGGCGTCGTCTGGTTCGTCGTCGACCGCGAGAGCTTCCTGCGCCGCGGCCACGGCGCTGCCGCGGTGCCGATGTTCCTGGCCGTCGTGGCGGTCGTGTGGTTCAACGCCCGCGACGTCCAGCAGTCGATCCGGCAGGAGACCCTGCCGCCCCAACGGAACCGGTACGTGGCGGTCTACCGGCTGATCGCGATCGGCATGTTCGCCACTCTCGCGGCCACCGTGGTGATCAACCTCGCCACCGGCTCGACATCGCTCGTGTTCTGGGTGGAGGTCGTCCTCATCGTGCTCTTCGCCCTGTTCTGGGTCGTGCAGACCGTCGAGCTGTGGAACCGGGGCCTCCGGCGCCCCTGACCCACGGTGGTCAGGCGCCCTATCGTGTGGCCCATGGCCCGCTACCTCGACGTGCACCCGGTGGACCCGCAGCCCCGGGCGATCAGCCAGGCCGTCGCCGTGCTGCGCGACGGGGGGCTGATCGCCTACCCGACCGACTCCGGGTACGCCCTCGGCGCGATGGTCGGCAACCAGGCCGGGAAGGACCGGATCCAGGAGATCCGCAGGCTCGACGACCGGCACCACTACACGCTCGTCTGCCGTGACTTCGCGCAGCTGGGCCAGCTCGTCCACGTCGACAACTCCGTCTTCCGGGCGGTCAAGGCGTCGACGCCGGGTCCGTTCACGTTCATCCTGCCGGCGACCCATGAGGTTCCCCGGCGCCTCCAGCACCCGAAGAAGCGCACCGTCGGCGTACGGATTCCGGAGCACCCCGTCGTGCGCGCCCTGCTCGCCGGGCTCGGTGAACCGTTGCTCTCCTCGACGCTCATCTTGCCGGGGGAGAGCGACCCGATGAGCGACGGCTGGACGGTCAAGGAGGCCCTCGACCACCTCGTCGATCTCGTCCTCGACTCCGGCGAGTGCGGAACCGAGCCGACGACGGTCGTCGACTTCTCGGGCGGCGCGGCGGAGGTCGTGCGGGTGGGTGCCGGCAACGCCTCCCGGTTCGCCTGACCTCAGTCGGGAAGCCGGAGGCCGGCAGCCGCCCTCCGGAGCTCCTCGAGCACGCGGCCGTCGATGCCCCCGGGCGAGCGTCGGTTCTCGAGGTTCGTCTCGGACATCCACGCCGCGAGCTCCAGCCCGACGTCCGGGCCGCCGTGCCCGAGGGCCTCCAGACGACCAGCCACCTCGGCCAGCAGGTCTCCCTCGAGCGGCGCGACGTCCTCGGCCTCGCCGAAGTACAGGGTTGCCAGGCGGTGGATGCGGGCCAGCTCGTGCGGGGCGTCCGGGTGGTCGTCGACGCGCAGGTCGGCGAGGACGCCGCCGTGGTCGTAGCCGGCTCCCGGCGCCCGGACGAGGAGGGCCGCACTCTGGCGCCCGCGCGCGTCGCCACCGGCCGCGTCGCCGGCGAGGAGTGCAGCCAGGAGTCGGTGGTCGAGCCGCTGCGCCGCGGAACCGAGCCAGGCCCGCTCCATCGCCGCGACCACCTCGGGGCCGGTGAGGATGTTGCCCTGGATCGCGTATGCCGTGTGCGCGTCTCCGGCGGCCACCCCACCGGCATACGGGAGGCAGTCGGCACCCGTGAAGGTCGCCGCCCCACCGGAGCCCACGGCGCCGACCTGGCGCACCGCCCGTCCATCGTCGGCGCTCACGGCCGCGTCGAGCGCCGCGGTGACGTCGGTGCCCGCCTCCAGCGCACCGAGCACCTCGTCGACATAGGCGACGCGGGCCAGGGACTGGGTCGCCACGGCTCCGACACCGAGCCGGACGGCGGGCACGATGGAGCCGACGGCCAGGAACCGGCTCGCCACGGCGACGCCCCAGGCGTCTCCGTCGCGTGCGGCGATGGAGAAGGTCATGGGCGCAGCGTATGGGGGCCGGATCGCCGGCGCGCGAGCGGGACGGTCCCCTCGAGGTGGGCGGTGTGCGGAGACGTGTCGAGGGGCAGCCGCGGATCGCTCGCACGGACAGCTTTCGATGCGAGGTCGCAGACCATCGCACCGGACGGTGGGGGAGAGGCCGTCGGCTTCGAACGAGTGGCTCCTACATCCTCGCGAGCTCGTGGACGACGACGCTGGTGACCATCGGGTTCGTCCGGGCCAGTGCGACGGCGTCGTCGAGGCTCGCGGCGTCGACGATCGAGTAGCCGGTGAACGAGTCGAGACCGAGAGGAAGATCCGTCGACCCGTCGCGGGTGACCTCCACACCGGACGTCATGGGGTGGCCGCTGTCGACCATGCGGTCACCGACATCGTCGAACCATGCCATCCACGCCGTCCCGATCTCCGGTGTCGGCGGGACGAAGCCCTTGTAGAGGAACAGGAAGCTGCTCATGGATCCATGCCCTTCCGGCCGGCGTCGCCGGCCTCTTCTGCGGCGCGCCGGGCGGCGGCCAGGTGGTTGTCGAGGGTCTCTGCGTCGGTTCCCCACCAGGGCGCGAACTGGTCCGTCCAGGCCTGGAGCCGGCGCAGCGAGGACCGCTCCAGGGCGAGCAGGTTCACTCGACCCTTCTTCGTCCGCCGGACCAGGTGGGCCTGCTCCAGCACCCGCACGTGGCGGTGGATGGCCGGCAGCGTCAGCCCCACCCGGTCGGCGAGCTGCGTGACCGACGCCGGGTGGAGGGCGAGCAGGAGGACGACGTCGCGGCGGTGGCGGTTGGCCAGCGCGGTGAAGACGTCGTCGAGGTCGCCGAGGTCGATAGGGGAGTCGCTCTGATAGTTCACAACATTGTTAACTATAGCCACCACCGCACGGTCGAACAACCGGGAAGTCCCGTGGCTGTCCGCGAGCGGCCTGGACGTCGACATCCAGGTCACCGGACTCCTGAGCTCGAGTCGAGACGGCGGGGCGGACACGTCCGGGGGAGGGCCGTCTGTCGTCGTCGAGGACCGGAGAGGGACAGGGGAGGTCGCTGGCGCCTGAGGGCAGCACGGGGGTCAAACAACGTAACTGACATAATGTGGATTATCGGCGTTACACTTCGACCTCCTCGGAAAGGTCTCCCGAGCGGTTCCCACCGCGTGCGGATGGCCGTGGTCCGTTGTGCTCCGCGAGTCGCCCTGGGGCGCCGTCGATGACCGGCCGTCGGCCTCTGGATCGACGGCCGTCTCTCATGGTCCACAATTGCCGTTCGTCGTGGGAACGCTCGGCATCGCCGAGACGCTGAGCCCCGTGACGGCGCGCCGGCAACCGGTGCGTGTCCTGGCAGGAACAGTCCGCAGTGAGGAGCACGAGGGTGAGCAAGTCGTCCAGGGTCCAGGGCGGTGGCCGGGCCGGCCGGGCCAAGCTGGATGAGCTGCGCCAGGCTCAGCAGGCCAAGGAACGTCGTTCCCGCATCATCCTCATCACGTCCGTGGCGGCGGTCATCCTCCTCATCGCCGGCATCGTCGGCGTCACCATCTGGCGTGACGTGGCGAACCGTCCGTCGCTCGACGCGGTCCAGACGTTCGAGGTGACCCGGGAGCACACGGCGGCGCCGGTGACCTACGCGCAGAGCCCGCCGGTGGGCGGAGACCACTACCCGACATGGCTCAACTGCGGGGTCTACACCTCGCCGGTCCCTGACCAGCTCGCCGTCCACTCCCTCGAGCACGGCGCCGTCTGGGTGACCTACCGTCCGGACCTGCCTGCCGACCAGGTCCAGGCCCTCGAGGAGACCCTCCCCGACACCTACATCGTCCTCTCGCCGCGGGACGGGCTCCCGTCGCCGGTCGTCGCCAGCGCGTGGGGCGTCCAGCTCCAGCTGACCGGCGCCACGGACCCGCGCCTCCCCGAGTTCGTCAAGACCTACCGGCAGGGTCAGCAGACGCCCGAGCCCGGTGGCGCCTGCACCGGTGGCAGCGACGGGACGACGCCCCCGCCGTCTCCGGCACCGACGGCCACCCCGACCTCGTGAGCCCGGGCGTCGCCCCCGATCGCGCCGAGGAGGTCCCAGTCCCGGCCGCCGTCGAAGGGACGTCGGACGACGCGGACACCGCGCCCGCCCGCCGTCCCCGGTGGGTGCGTGGCGCGGTTCTCGTCCTCGCCGGTCTCCTCGTCGGTGTCGCCGGGACCATCGCCGTCATGGCGATCCGGTCCTCGGCGCCAACGGACTGGGGCGCCGACGCCGGGTTCGCCCGCGACATGCAGACCCATCACGCGCAGGCCGTCGAGATGGCCCTGCTCGTGCGTGACCGTTCGCAGGACGAGGAGCTGCGCACGGTGGCCTATGACATCGCGACCAGCCAGCAGCAGCAGGCGGGACAGATGTACGGCTGGCTCGTCCAGTGGGGCCTCCCGCAGACCGGAAGCCGTCCGCCGATGGCTTGGGTCGGCGGGGAGCACGGGGAGACGCACGCCGGGGCGGACGGCGCGATGCCCGGTATGGCCACCCCCGCACAGCTCGACGAGCTGCGGGCTGCCGACGGCGTCGATGCGGAGCGCCTCTTCCTCCGCCTGATGATCGCCCACCACGAGGGCGGCGTCACCATGGCGCAGGCCGCCGTCGCCCAGGCCCGCACGGAGGAGGTCCGCACCCTCGCGGCGGCGATCGTCGCCGCCCAGTCCTCGGAGATCCGGGTGCTCCAGGGGATGCTCGACGACCGTTCGTGAGCCCCGGCTCGTGACCCGCGGCTCGTGACCCGCGGCATCATCCGTCGGGTGGAAGCCGCCCACTCCGAGCGCGCCGCTCAGCCGGCGGGCGCGGCGTGGCGGCGCAGGAGGCGGGCCTCGACCTCGTAGCGGCTGGCCACCCCGGCTCCGGTGCGGAAGAAGCGGCGACGCAGGGCACCCTCGACCTCGACGTGGTCGTCGATGGCGAGCCGGGCAGCGCCTCGCCGAGCGGCCGAGGTCCAGCAGGCCACGTCGATGGTGTCCACCGCCGTCCGTTCCTGACCCCGTCGGGCCGTCCGCGGGACGACGACGCGCACGGTGTGGACGGTGTCCCCGCTCGCCAGAACCCGAGGCTTCCCCACCGACGTCACCCGGCCCACCAGGTGCACGGAGTTGACATAATCCATGACCACCCCTCCTGCGAGGTCCGTCGTCCCCGCACCGCCACCGTGCGCCATCCACAGGCGGATCGGGCGCACCAGCAGCTCACTGTGGACGGCGAGTGACGTCGCTCACGTCTGTGGACGGCCGGTGGCCGATCGGCTGGTTTTTTCCCGGGAAGGTTCACCATCAGCCGATCTGCGCATATCGTGGCAGGCGACCCGGGCGGCAGGGGCATCGGGGCGGCGCATTCCGGCGCCAGGAACACGTCGACGGAAGAGATTGTCTTGGGCTGGCCTCGTCGGATGCGCGCAGCGGCTCGCTCGGCCGCGGTGGTCGCAGCAGTCGCCGTTGTGGCGTCGACGTCCGCTCTGGCCGAGGAGACACCCACTCCCACGCCGAGCCCTCCGGAATCCTCGACCTCGGACCCCTCCCCCAGCGTGTCGGACCCCACGCCGACGACGACGACGCCCGACCCCACGACGACGCCGCCGGACCCGACGACGACGACGCCCACGTCGACCCCGGTCCCGACCAGTCCCACGTCCACACCGCAGCCCACGACGGTGTTCCCGACGCCGGAGGCGCCGATCTGGCGGCCGCCACGGCCGCTCCCTGCACCCGACGAGGAGCCCCCGGACCACTTCGAGCCGCTGACCGGGTCGTTCCTCGCGCTGCAGATCGCGGAGGCGGACCGGATCACCGCCGCCCTCAACGCGAGCACCTCGAAGGTCGCCGTGGCGACCCGCGAGATGGACGCCCTGGCTGACAAGTCGAACACCCTCCTCGAGTCGCTCGACGCCGCACGGGAGGCCGAGCGCGCGGCGTCGGAGGAGGCACAGCGGGCCAGCGCGGAGCTCGTCACCCTCGACGCCCGACTGGAGGCGGCGCGTGCCGTCGTGCGTGAGTGGGTCTTCCTCGTCTACTCCGGTGGCGGCGGCAGCTCCGATGTCGGCTACATGCTCGACGCCATGGCGGCCGAGCCGCAGGACGTCGGGGACCCGCTCGGCGACCTCTCCTACCTCACCGAGCAGCGCACGAGGGCGTTGCAGGACATCCGGATCCTCACCGCCGAGCAGGTGCGCCTGGCCGCCGTCGCCGACAGTGCCGAGGCCGAGGCGGTCGCGGCGACGAGGACCATCTCGGGCGACAGCAGCGCGCTCCAGAAGGTCCTCTCCGAGCAGCGTGCCCGGGTCGGGGAGCTCCGCACGCTCCAGATCGCGGAGGTGGAGCGGGCCGGGCCCGTCGCCAGCATCCTCGTGGGCGCTCGGACGCCGACGGCGCGCGCGGCGGCCGCGCGCCTGCGCGCCGCGCTGACCGCGGCCTCCGTGGACGTGTCGGCGATCGGCAAGCCGTGCACCGACGACACGAACACCTACCCCAACGGCTTGTTCCCGCCGAGTGCCCTCTGCCCGCTGTGGGGTGCCCCCGGTGAGCGGCTGGCCCCCGGTGCCGCCGCCGCGTTCAACGCGCTGAGCAAGGCGTACGCCGCTCAGACCGGCATCCCGCTGTGCGTCACGGACTCCTACCGGTCGCTCTCCGAGCAGATCTCGGTGAAGGTCTCACACGGCAGCTTCGCCGCCACCCCGGGAACCAGCCGGCACGGACTGGGGCGCGCACTCGACCTCTGCGGCGGGGTCCAGGACTTCAGCTCTCCCGCCCACCGGTGGATGAAGCAGAACGGCCCGCTCTACGGCTGGTTCCATCCCTCCTGGGCGGCCGCCGGTGGCTCGCTGCCGGAGCCGTGGCACTTCGAGTACGCCGGCTGAACCAGCCTTCAGAGCCTGCGCCACCCGGGTGACCGCCCGCCGCCGCGGATTCTCCACCCGATCAGTGGATGACGTGGTGGTGGTGCTCCTGAACCGGGAGCAGGACCACGAACCCGGCGGCGAGGATGAGGACGATGCCGAGGATCCCCCAGTACTGGGTGTTCTCCTCCCCCGTGACCGCCTCGCCGAGGACGATGAACGCACCGAAGGCGGCGGGGGCCAGGAACGAGACGACGCGCCCGGTGGTCGCGTAGAGACCGAAGATCTCCCCGTTGCGGCCCACCGGGATCAGCCGGGCGAGGAAGCTCCGGGAGGCTGCCTGCGCCGGCCCGACGAACACGGCCATGAGGAGGCCGAGGACCCAGAACACCCCCGTGCCACCGTCGTGCAGCAGGAAGATCAGGACACCGAGGACGACGAGGGACCCCAGGGAGATGAGGATGACCTTCTTCGGCCCGATCCGGTCGTCGAGCAGGCCGAACCCCATGGTCGCGAACCCGGCCGCGATGTTCGCCGCCGCCCCGAAGACGATGACGTCGCCGGCCGACAGCCCGAAGGTCCCAGCGGCGAGGACGGCCCCGAAGGCGAACACCCCGGCGAGCCCGTCCCGGAACAGCGCCGAGGCGAGGAGGAAGTACGCCGTCTGCCGTGAGGTCCTCCAGAGCCGCTGGACGGCGCGCCAGACCAGACGGTAGGAGTCGACGACCCCCACGCGAGGGGTCGGGGGACGCTCGTGGTCGCGCAGGACGAGGAACGCGGGGATCGTGAAGAGAAGGATCCAGAGACCGCAGACGAGCATGGAGACGCGGATGTCCATCCCGTCCGCGTCGGTGACGCCGAAGAGCCCGACGTCCGGCTGGATGAGCAGGAAGTAGAGCAGGAGCAGGACGAGGATGCCCCCGAGGTAGCCCATCCCCCAGCCGAAGCCCGACACCCGACCAACCGTCTTCTCGGTGGCCACCTGGTCGATGGTGGCGTTGTAGTTGACTCCGGCGATCTCCGAGACGACGGAGCCGACGGCGAGCAGACCGAGACCGACCCAGAGGAACGCCGGGTCCGGGCGAACGACGTAGAGGGCCGCGGAGAGCCCCGCGAGCAGCCAGGTCTGCCGCCGCAGGTGGCGCACGGTGCGGCCCGAGCGGTCGGAGTTCTGTCCCAGCACGGGGGCGAGGAGTGCCACGAAGAGGCCGGCGACGGCGGTCGAGACGGCGAGCGCCGTCGATGTCGCATTGGTCGCCCCGAAGCTCTCGCTCGTGATGTAGACCGAGAAGACGAAGGTCGTGATGACGGTGTTGAACGGCTGCGCGCCCCAGTCCCACATCCCCCAGGCGACGGCCTTCCGCCACGGGGCGCGCGTGGCGACGTCGAGGGCTGTCGGGCCTGCGGCGTCGGCGGCATCGGCCGGAGCCGCGGGAGTGGTCACGCGGCCGACGCTAGCGACGTCCGGCCCGCTTGGGAACGCGCGACGCGCGAAATGAGCGCCGGTACTCAGGGGGCCCCGGCGCCGCGCGTGACCTCGACGATCGGCGGCTGTTCGCGCCTGCTGTGGGTACGACCCATCTGTGAGGCCTCTCACAACGAACCTTCGACACGGCCTTCGACAGCCGGAACAACCCCCTCCGCCCCGTCGTTGGACGCGTCAGACCCGGTTGGTGCCGACCTGCCGTCCGGGACACCACAGACTCGGGAGTAACCCATGGCAGAACGCAGCCTACGAGGCAGCCGACTCGGCGCCCTGAGCATGGAGACCGACCAGAACGTCGTCCCCTCCGAGCGCCGCATCACGACCTACCTGTGCCCGAACGGCCACACCATCGAGCTTCCCTTCTCGGTCGAGGCCGACGTGCCGCCCACGTGGGAGTGCCGCTGCGGCGCCGAGGCCAAGCTCCAGGGTGAGGGCCCCGAGCCGGACGCGAAGCCGGTCAAGCACGTGCGCACCCACTGGGACATGTTGCTCGAGCGCCGCTCGATCCCTGAGCTCGAGGAGCTCCTCGAGGAGCGGCTGACCCTCCTGCGTGAGTCACGCGGCGAGCGGCCGCGCAAGCGCAAGTCAGCCTGACACGACACCACCGGATGCCGGGTGCCCCACGGGGCGCTCGGCATCCCTCGTGTCCGAGACCTGCCGCGCCTGTCCGAGCCCCGGTGCCCGTTCAGGAGTCGTCGCGGTCGACGACCTCGCCCGGCACGATGTCCGGTCCACCGCCCCGGCCTGACGTCGTCGGGCCGCCCCAGGGGGTCCCCGACGTCGGGTCCCCGGAGGTCGGGCCTCCGGTGGCGCGCCCGCCCATCCCGGCCGCCGGCCACTCCCCCATCGGCCCCAGCAGGCGGCGGGCGACGGCGGCCTCGAGCCAGGCTCTTGTGACGGGTCGCGTCAGCGGCAGGATGAAGAAGAACCCGACGATGTCGGTGACGAAGCCGGGCGTCAGCAGCAGCGTGCCACCGATGAGCACGAGGGCGGCGTCCGCGAGCTGACGGCTCGGCATCCGACCGCTGCGCAACGCCGTGCGCAGCGCTTCCCAGGTGCGTGACCCCTCCCGGCGGACGATCCACGCCCCCAGCGCGGACTCGAGGAGCAGCAGGAGGAGGGTCTGCCAGCCCCCGATGACCCGTCCCACCGCGATGATCGCCGCGATCTCGATGATCGGGACGACGAGGAGGGCGAGGAAGACCCAGCGCAGCACGGCCGGACGGCGCCTCCGGGACGCGTACGGGGTGGCCCCGGTTCGGCTCACAGGGAGTGCCACCTCGGCTCACGCGCGGCCGCCACCAGGCCGGACACCTGGCGTGCGCGGTGTCTGACACCCCAGGAGGTGATGAGCCGCAGTGACTCGAGGACGATGTCGCGGCTCATCTTCGAGGTGCCCAGCTCGCGCTCGACGAAGGTGATCGGCACCTCCACGACCGTGAGGCCCTCCTTGACGGCTCGCCAGGTGAGGTCGGTCTGGAAGCAGTACCCCTGGGAGGCGACGTCGCGCAGACCCATCGCCCGCAGCGCGTCCGCCCGGTACAGCCGGTACCCCGCGGTGGCGTCGTTGACCGGCATGCCGAGGAGCACCTTGACGTAGAGGTTGCCGCCCAGCGAGAGGGCCTTGCGATGCAGGGGCCAGTTGACGACCGACCCGCCACGCACCCACCGTGAGCCGATGACGACATCCGCGTCCGCCGCCGCCCGCAGGAGGTCCGGGAGGTGCTCGGGCCGGTGTGAACCGTCCGCGTCCATCTCCACGAGAGCGTCGTAGCCCTCCGCGAGCGCCCAGCGGAAGCCGGCGAGGTAGGCCGCGCCCAGCCCCTCCTTCCCGGCGCGGTGGAGGACGTGCACCTGTGCGTCGCCGGCCGCGAGGGCGTCCGCAACCTCACCGGTGCCGTCGGGCGAGTTGTCGTCGAGGACGACGACGTCCGCGGACGGGACGACCTCTCGCAGCCGTCGCACCACCTCCGGCAGCGTCTCCCGCTCGTTGTACGTCGGGATGAGGACGGCGACGCGCCGCAGGGGCGGTCGAGCGGTCTCAGGCAACGGGGTGGTCCTCGCGGGCTCGGGCGGTGGGTTCGAGAACCCTAACGCGCCGGGACGACCGGCTGCTCCCGAGGACGAGCACGAGGAGCGCCGTGGCGGCGAGCCACTCGGGGGCCCCACCGACCCGGTCCGCCGGGGTCAGCTCGCTGCGCACCACGGGGCGCCCGAGCCCCTGGTCCGCCGTGAACAGCCCCGTCTTGCCGCTGACCGCGCCGTCCGGGCCGACGAAGCCCGAGACCCCCACCGTGGACACGTGGACGACGGAGCGGCCGTGCTCGATCGCTCGGATCCGGGAGATGGCGAACTGCTGCTCCGACTCCGCCGTGTAGCCGAAGGTGGCGTTGTTCGTCTGGACGAGCAGGAGGCTCTCCTCCCCGCCGCCCGCGAGCACGGCATCGCGCATGAGGCCGTCGTAGGCGACCTCGAAGCAGATCGTCGGGAGCACCACGTAGTCGCCGGCGGCCGCCGGAACGTCGAAGACGCCGACCTCCTCCCCCGGGACGAAGTTCCCGGCCAGGTCGGCGGCGGCGCTGAACACCCGGAAGAACTCCCGGTTGGGGATGTACTCGGCGAAGGGCACCGGGTGCAGCTTGGTGTAGCGCGAGGGCTCGGCCCCGCCGGGAACGTAGAAGAGCGAGACGTTGGAGCTGGCGCCGACCGGTTCGGCGAGGACGGCGCCGACGACGAGCGGGACGCCGACAGCATCCTGCGCCCGCTGGATCTGCTCCGCGGCGTCGGCATTGCGGAACGGGTCGATGTCGGAGCTGTTCTCCGGCCACACGACGAGGCTCAGGTCCTCCGGGGCCCGACGCGCCAGCTCTTCGGTGCCGCGGACATGGTTGTCGAGGACGGCCCGGCGCTCGGCGTTGAACTCCAGGCCGGCCCGCGGCACGTTCCCCTGGACGAAACCGACCGCCACCTCCCGGCCGTCGGTGGGCAGGGGCACCAGCCCTCCGGCCCACGGCGCGACCGCGAGCACGACACCGGTCACCACCACACCGCGTCGCCCCTCCGACAGCCCGTATGCCGCCGCGAGCAACCCCGTCCCCACCACTGCCACGGCGAGGGTCACCCCGGGGGCTCCCAGCCACCGGGCCAGCGGCGCCAACGCGCTGTCCGCCTGGCTGAAGGCGAGCCGCGCCCATGGGAAGCCGCCGTACGGCGTGGAGCCCCGAGCCCACTCCTGCACCACCCACCCCAGCGGGACGAGCGCCAGGGCGGCGCCGACGTGCCCGTTCCCGACGAGCCGCCTGCCGGCATACCCCACGACGGCCGACATGACGGCGACGTACGAGGCCTCCAGCGTCGCCAGGGCGAACCACGGCACGGCACCGACGTAGACGCCGGACCACGACAGGACGGGCACGAAGAAGGCCCAGCCCGCGAGCAGGCCGAGCCCGAACCCACGAGCCGCACCCGCGGTCAGCGTGGCGGCGCCGAGGAGCGCCACCCCCACAGGGGCGAGCCACCAGAGGTTCGGCTCCGGGAAG
Source organism: Ornithinibacter sp. (assembly GCA_029266735.1). Classification (GTDB taxonomy): domain Bacteria; phylum Actinomycetota; class Actinomycetes; order Actinomycetales; family Dermatophilaceae; genus Fodinibacter. Next base: position 47,064 of record JAQSWG010000001.1, on the reverse strand, counting down.
GCCAGCCACAGGCAGAGGCCGGCGGTGACGGCGGCCGCCGGGCGGGCGGCATACCGGAGCGGGGTGGGCACCCGTCAACGGTAGGTCACCCGGGAGGCGGCACCACGACGACCCCTCGGGCCGTCGTCGCCACGACGGGCGGGTCGAGGACGTCGGCGGCGGAGGCTCCCCTGTCCGGAGCCCCCCGTGCGACGACGCGCACGACGAACTCCATCTCCCTCGACCTCGCCCCGACCCGCACGAGCGTCGCGGAGATCTCGAGGACGTCGCCGACTCGCACCGGTGCGCGGAACTGGACGTCCGAGTAGGACGCGAAGAGCCCCTCGTCCCCGTCGGTGCGGATGCACAGGTCGGTGGCCACGTCCCCGAAGGCAGCGAGGGAGTACGCGCCGTCGACGAGGCTCCCGCCGTAGTGGGCGTGGCTGTAGGGCACGTAGCGTCGATGCGTGAGGGTGAGCCCGACCTCTGCGGCGGTCATCGTTGGGATCCTCTCGGGTCGGGGTGGGTGCGCGGAGTGACGAGCGCGTGGACGAGGTAGGACGCGACCTCCCCGGGCGTCGTGCCCCGCCCGAAGACACGGTCGACCCCCAGCGCAGCGGCTGACCCCTCCTCGAAGCGGGGGCCGCCGACGACGAGCAGCGGCACCTGCCCGGCAGGGAACGCCTCACGGAAGGCGGCCGACATGGCGGTGGTGTTGTGGATGTGTGCGTCTCGCTGGGTCACCACCTGCGAGACGAGGACAGCGTCGGCGCGCACCTCGCGCGCCGTGTTGACGAGCTCGGGGACGAGGACCTGGGCGCCGAGGTTCACCACCGTCATCTCCCGGTGGTACTCCAGCCCCTTCTCCCCGGCGAACCCCTTGATGTTGAGGATGGCGTCGATGCCCACGGTGTGGGCGTCCGTGCCGATGCAGGCGCCGACCACGACGAGCTTGCGGCGCAGACGTGCCTTGATGGCGGCGTTGATCTCCTTGGACGACAGCAAGGGGAACTCGCGCTCGAGGACCTGCACCTCGCGAAGGTCGACCAGGTGCGTCACCGAGCCGTAGACGACGAAGAAGGTGAAGTCCGGGCCCATCGCCTTGGCATGGACGAGCAGGGCCGGTTCCATCCCCATCCTGGCGGCGAGCTGCAGCGCGGCCCCCTCGGCCCGCTTGTCGTGCGGGACCGGCAGGGTGAAGGAGAGCTGGACCATGCCGTCGCCGGTGGTGTCGCCGTAGGGGCGCACGAGCGGTCCCGGGCTGCCCGTCACCGACGGGCCCCTTCCTCGAGAAGCGTCGTGGCGGGGTTGTCGTAGCCCTCGGCCTTGCGCACCACCCCGTCGAGCCCTTTGCCCTTGGTCGGCGGGCGCTTCATCGAGCCGAAGGTGCCGTCGGCGATCGCCGCGAGCAGCGGCGGGTCGCCGGCGGCGTCGGCGTCGTGGACGATCCTCTCGAGCAGCTCCACGGCCTCCCCGAGGACGTGCCGTGCCCGCGTCTGGATGACGCCGTCGCGCGGGGGGTGGAAGTCCTCCGGGAGGCCGCCGGCGGCGTTCATGACATAGCGCACGTTCTGCAGGGCCAGGTCGCGGTCGGAGAGCCAGGGCGTCACGACCGCTTCGGTCATCATCCCCACCAGGAGGATGCCCTGGCCCGTCATCGCCCCCACGAGGTTGAAGAAGCCGTCGAGGAGGTAACCGCGGAAGACGTCGCCCGTCATGTGCTTCGTCGGCGGCATCCACTTCAGCGGTGCGTCCGGGAACAGCTGGCGGGCCAGCAGGGCGTGCGCGAGCTCGAGGCGGAAGCTGTCGGGGAGGTCGGGGTTGATCTCGAAGGCGTGTCCGAGACCGAGCTGCCAGTCCTCGAGCCCGGCCTCCTTGGCGAAGTACTCGTTGAGCAGCTGGCTCACCGTCACCGTGTGCGCGGCCTCCACGGCGTCCGCGGTCGTGAGGTAGTTGTCCTCGCCGGTGTTGATGATGATGCCGGCGCGGGCGTGGACCTGGCGGCTGAAGCGCTGGTCGACGAAGGTCCGGATCGGGTTGATGTCGCGGAAGAGGATGCCGTACATCGAGTCGTTGAGCATCATGTCGAGCCGTTCCAGGCCCGCCAGTACGGCGATCTCGGGCATGCACAGCCCGCTCGCGTAGTTCGTCAGTCGGACGTAGCGGCCGAGCTCCTTGCTCGACTCGTCCAGTGCCGCCCGCATCAGCCGGAAGTTCTCCTGGGTGGCGTAGGTGCCGGCATAGCCTTCGCGGGTGGCCCCCTCGGGGACGAAGTCGAGCAGGCTCTGCCCCGTCGAGCGGATGACGGCGATGACGTCCGCACCCTCCCGCGCGGCCTGCTGCGCCTGGGGGATGTCCTCGTGGATGTCACCCGTGGCGACGATGAGGTAGATCCACGGCTTCTGCTGCGGGTCGCCGTGGCGCCGGACCAACCGCTCGCGCGCCGCACGCTGCCGGTCGATGGTGCGGATGCCGGCCGCGACGGCCGTGCGCGCCGCCCGCCGGGCCGCTGCGCGCTCCCTGCCGTCGGGGAGCCGGAAGGCCACTCCCCCGCTCGAGGCCTTCTGCGCCAGGGTCAGGAGGTCAGGCGCCTCACCCCGGCGTAGCGCGTCCCACACCGGCGTCGTGGCGCCCTGGTCCAGGCCGACGCTGCCCCGCACGGCGTCGACGAGGTGGTTGACCCAGGGCACGTTGTCGTGGTCCGCGCCGGACAGCCCTGCCAACCGCAGCGTCGCCCGCTCGACGGACACCGTCGTGTGGCTCTTCGCGAGGTCGACGACGGGCTTCCCGGCGCGGCGGGACAGCGTGCGGGCGCGGCGGACCGTTGTGGCATCGAGGTGGAGGAGGTGGGGAACGGGCGAAGACACGCAGTCAACCTACCAACGAGTGCGGGAGGTCTTGCGGCATCACGTGTCCATCACGACAGGATCTCCCGCTCACGACGCGATCGCCGCCGTCAGTGTCAGAAGCGCTGAATCACGCCCAGGGCGCACCGGGCGATCTCGCCCTCCTCGTCGGTGGGGACCACCCAGACCTCGGCGACGCTCTGCCGGGAGGAGACACGCCGCTCGTCCGGGCCGCCGGCGTTCGCCTGGTCGTCGAGCTGGAGACCCAGCACGGCGAGCCCGTGGACGACGGCTGCTCGCAGGATCGCGCTGCCCTCCCCGATACCCCCGGTGAAGACCACCGCGTCGAGACGGCCGAGGACGGCTGCGTAACCACCGACGTACTTGCGCAGCCGGTGGACGGTGACATCGAGGGCGAGGGTCGCGTCGGGGTCGCCCGCCGCGACGCGCTCGGTGATCGTCCGGAAGTCCGAGACCCCTGCGAGTCCGAGCAGCCCGCTCCTGCGGTTGACCGCGGTGTCGTAGTCCTGTGCCGACAGGTGCGCGACGCGGGCGAGGTATCCGCCGAGCGCGGGGTCGACGTCGCCCGAGCGGGTCCCCATGACGAGTCCTTCGGCGGGTGACAGCCCCATCGACGTGTCGACGCTGCGCCCGCCGGCGATCGCGCACGCGCTCGCCCCGTTGCCGAGGTGCAGCACGACGAGGTGGAGGTCCGCAGGCGCACGGCCCATGAGCTCCGCGGTGCGGCGCGACACGTAGGCGAAGGAGGTGCCGTGGAAGCCATAGCGGCGCACGGAGTGCTGCACTCGCCACTCGCGGGGCACGGCATACGTGGACGCCTCCGGCGGCAGGGTCCGGTGGAACCCCGTGTCGAAGACGGCGACGTGCGGAACGTCGGGAAAGGCATCCCGCGCCCGTTCGATGCCGGTGAGGTTCGCGGGGTTGTGCAGCGGCGCGAGGTCGTCCAGCTGGCGGAGTGCCGTCAGGACGTCGTCGTCGACCAGCACCGGGTCGGCGAACCGGGCCCCCCCGTGGACGACCCGGTGACCGACGGCGAGGAGGCCGCCACCGAGCACGGGTCCGTGGTCGCTCAGCGCCCTGCGCGCGAGGGCGAACGCCTCCGCATGCGACGGGCTGTCCACCCGATGGTGGAGGACGGTGTCACCGGCCTCATGGTGCAGGTGCGCCGCGCCGCCGATCTCCGAGACGGTGCCGTCCGCGGCAGTGCTGCCGGACCCCGCGTCGACGACGCGGTACTTCAGCGAGGACGACCCGGCGTTGACGACCAGGACGTAGCCCTTTCGGCCGTGTGCACCCAACCCGCGGCTTCCGCGAAGGGGTTCCTCCCCCGACGCTGTGCCCGAGGCGATACTCACTCCGAAGCCGCCTGCACAGCGGTGATCGCGACGGTGTTCACGATGTCGCGCACGTCCGCCCCTCGGGACAGGTCGTTGACCGGTCGGTTCAGCCCTTGCAGGACCGGCCCGATGGCAACGGCCTGAGCGCTGCGCTGGACCGCCTTGTAGGTGTTGTTACCGGTGTTGAGGTCGGGGAAGATCAGCACGGTCGCGCGTCCGGCCACCGGGCTGTCGGGCAGCTTGGTGCGGGCGACGGAAGGATCGACGGCGGCGTCGTACTGGACCGGGCCGTCGAGGAGCAGGTCGGGCGCCCGCTCGCGAGCGAGGGCGGTGGCCCGACGCACCTTGTCGACGTCGGCTCCGGTGCCCGACTCGCCCGTTGAGTACGAGAGCAGGGCGACACGGGGGGTGATGCCGAACTGCTGGGCGGTGCGGGCAGAGGAGACCGCGATGTCGGCGAGCTGCTCGGCGGTGGGGTCGGTGTTGACCGCGCAGTCGCCGTAGACGAGCACGCGGTCCGCCAGGCACATGAGGAACACGCTGGAGACCACCGAGACGCCCGGAGCGGTGCGCACGATCTCGAGCGCCGGGCGAATGGTGTGGGCGGTCGTGGTGATGCAGCCGGACACCATGCCGTCCGCCAGACGGGCGTGTACCAGCATCGTTCCGAAGTAGCTCGCGTCGAGGACGCGGTCGAGGGCTGTCTCGAGCGTGATGCCCTTGTGCGCCCGCAGTCGAGCGTACTCACGGGCGAACTCCTCACGTAACGGGCTCGTCGCCGGGTCGACGACGCTGGCGGCCGAGACGTCGACGCCGAGCTGTCTCGCCACGCCGCGCACCACCTCCTCGTCGCCGAGCAGCGTCAGGCGGGCGATGCCGCGTGCGATGACCCGCTCGGCCGCCATGAGGATCCGCTCCTCGGCGCCCTCGGGCAGCACGAGGTGCGCGGACGCAGCGCGGGCCCGCTCGACGACGTCGTGCTCGAACATCAAGGGCGTCACCGCGCCCTCCGCGACCCTGTCCCCGGCGGCGACGGCGCCGAGGTCGCCCGCATCCTCCACGAGCGCGACTGCGGCGCGCACCTTGCGCTCGGACGCCAAGGTGATGCGCCCCTCCACCGGGCCGAGTGCGGTGACCGTCGCCATCGTGTCGCCGCCGGTCGCGACGATCGGGAGGCGGATGCCGAGTCCGGCCACCAGCCGTTCGACCTGCGGGGAGGGCGCGAAGCCGCCGTTGAGGACGACGCCCGACAGCGACGGGAGCGTCGTGGACTGGTGTGCGAGCAGGACTCCGAGCAGCACATCCTCACGGTCAGCCGGGATGATGACGACGCCGTCCCCGACGAGCCGGTCGATGACATGGGGCATCGACATGGCCGCGACGACGAGGCCGGAGCACTCCCGCTCGAGCAGCGCTGCGTCGCCGTGGACGAGGGTGCCGCCGCAGGCGGCCATGAGGTCGCCGACGGTCGGCGCTCGCAGGAGCGGCACCTCTGGCAGGGCCCACACGCGCACCATGCTCAGGCGCTCGTGGAGCGCCGCGGTGACTTCCGGCGCGCTCTCTGTGGACACCTGGTTGACGACCACCCCGGCGACCTGCGCGTGCTCGTCCCTGGCTGCCTGGACCGACACGGCCAGACCGGCCGCCACGTCACGTGGGTCGCGGTCCCGTGCCGGGGCGACGAGGACCATGGGGGTCGCGAGGTTGGCCGCGATCCGGGCGTTCGTCGAGAACTCGGTGGGGGCCGCGACTCCGGTGAAGTCGGTGCCGACGACCAGGACGCAGTCGTGCCCGCGGGCAACCTCGTGGAACCGGTCGACGACCGTGCCCAGGGCGCGTTCGGGTGCGGCATGGAGGGCCTCGTCGGTGACGCCGTGGCAGCCGTCGAGGGGAAGGTCGCTGCGGACCTGTCGTCGGAGAACGGCGAGCAGCTCGTCGGCGTGCGGCCCGGCGCGGACCACGGGCCGGAAGACACCCACCCTGCGGTGCCGGCGGCTGAGCTGGTGGGCCAGCCCCACGGCGATGGCTGACTTGCCGGACCGTGCCTCCGTGCCCGCGAGGTAGAGCGACCTCACCGGTCGAGCCCGCCCCAGGTCCAGTCGTTGATGTCGGGGATGTCGGCGAGGTGCTCGCGGATGTAGGCCTCGTGCTCGTCCAGCCGCGCGCGGCACAGCGCCACCAGGTCCTGCGAGCCCCGCGGCCGGGGGGTCGCGCGGCGCAGCACCTCCATGGCCAGGTGGAACCGACTCATCCGGTTGAGAACGACCATGTCGAAGGGCGTCGTCGTCGTGCCCTGCTCCGAGAAGCCACGCACGTGGAAGCGCCCGGGGTTCGAGCGGCCGTGTACGAGCTGGTGCACGGCCCGGGGGTAGCCGTGGAACGCGAAGACGACGTGCCGGTCAGCGGTGAAGAGGTCGTCGAACTGGCTGTCGGAGTAGCCATGGGGGTGGTCTGCCTCCGGCAGCAGGGCCATGAGGTCGACGACGTTGACGAAGCGGAACCGCAGGTCTGGCACGTGCTCGTGGAGCAGCTCTGCCGCAGCGAGGGCCTCCTGCGTCGGCACGTCGCCGGCACACGCGATGACGATGTCGGGGATGTCGCCGCCTGCGGCCGTGCTCGCCCACTCCCAGGTGCCGGCACCCTGGGCGCAGTGCCGGTGGGCCTGCTCGAGGGTGAGGTACTGCAGGTGCTTCTGCTTGTCGACCACGATGAGGTTGACGTGGTCGGTGCTGCGAAGGCAGTGGTCCGTGATCGACAGGGTGGTGTTGGCGTCCGGCGGCAGCCAGACCCGCACGACGTCGGGAGCGAGCGGGATGAGGCTGTCGATGAGGCCGGGGCCCTGGTGCGAGAAGCCGTTGTGGTCGTTGCGCCAGCACGTGGAGGTGAGCAGGACGTTGAGCGAGGACACCGACGCCCGCCAGGGCAGGGTCTGGGCGTGCTGGAGCCACTTGACGTGCTGCACGGCCATCGACGCCGACACCATGGCGAAGGCCTCGTACGTCGCGAAGACCCCGTGCCGGCCGGTGAGGAGGTAGCCCTCCAGCCAGCCCTCGCACAGATGCTCGCTGAGCACCTCCATGACCCGTCCGTCCGGCCCGATAGCGGTGTCGGTGTCGAGGATCGGTCCCATGAAGCATCGGTCCGTCTCCTCGAAGACGGCCTGCAGCCGGTTGCTCGCCGTCTCGTCGGGGCAGAAGAGGCGAAAGCTGCCGCCGCCGTCGGCGCGGACCGTCGCGGCGTACAGGTCGCGCATCAGCCGCCCAGCTGTCACGGTGTTCTCCACCGTGGTGACGCCTGGCGCGTCGACCTCCACCTCGTACGCGTGGAGCGCCGGGATAGGAAGCTCCTCGCGCAGCCGCCCGCCGTTGGCGTAGGGGGTCGCCGACATCCGGCGGTCGCCCTCGGGTGCCAGGGCGCGCAGCTCGGCGACGAGCCGGCCGTCGGCGTCGAAGAGGGACGACGGGTCGTAGGACCCCAGCCACTCCTCGAGCATGCGCAGGTGCTCGGGGTTCTCGGTCAGCCCCGACAGCGGCACCTGGTGGCTCAGGTTCGTGCCCTCGACCTGGATGCCGTCGACGACCGCAGGGCCGGTCCAGCCCTTCGGGGTGCGCAGCACGACCGCGGGCCACCGGTGACGCACCGGGGCGCTCGGCCCGTCTCCGTTCCGCGCCTCGGCCTGGATCGACCGGATCGCGTCGTGGGCGGAGCGCAGTGCGGCCAGCAGCGCCGGGAAGACCTCGCGCGGGTCGTCACCGGCGACGGTCACGGGGTCCCAGCCCTGGCTGCGCAGGTAGGCCTCCACGTCCTCGTCGCTCGTGCGGCCGAGCACCGTGGGCCCGGCGATCTTGTAGCCGTTGAGGTGGAGGATCGGCAGCACAGCGCCGTCGCGGCGGGGGTTGAGGAAGGTGGGCAGCCGCCAGGACGCCGCCAACGGACCGGTCTCGGCCTCCCCGTCGCCGACGACACACGCGACGAGGAGGTCAGGGTGGTCGAAGGCCGCCCCGGCGGCGTGAGCCAACGCGTAGCCGAGCTCGCCACCCTCGTGGATGCTCCCGGGCGTCTGCACGCTGACGTGGCTGGGGACACCTCCCGGCGACGAGAACTGGCGGAAGAGCGTGCGGATGCCGTCGGCATCATCGGCGACGTGTGGGTAGACCTCGGTGTAGGTGCCCTCGAGCCAGGCGGCGGCCACGAGGGCAGGACCGCCGTGCCCAGGGCCGGTGACGTAGAGCCAGTCCCCGTCGCGCTCGCGGATCACCCGGTTGAGCAGGGCGTAGACCATGGACAGCCCTGGGCTGGTGCCCCAGTGGCCGAGCAGCCGCGGCTTGACGTGGTCGAGCACGAGGGGGTCGCGCAGGAGCGCGTTCTCCCTGAGGTAGATCTGGCCGATCGTGAGGTAGTTCGCCGCCGCCCACCACCGAAGGTCGAGGTCGAGGTCCGCGAGCGGGTAGGTCAACGCGTCGTCGCTCTCGCTCATGGACCCACCCAACCGCCGCGGGTTGGCCGCGGCAAGCCCTCTCGCCCGCTCACCCTCGGCTCAGTCCTCGACCGGCGTGACGAGCCAGCGCTTTGCCTCGTCGACGTCCTCCTCGTCGAACAGCCGGATCCGACCCGGCATCATCCAGCCGAACGCCTTGATCGCCTTTTCGACCCAGTCCACGTCGGTCGCGACCGCGATCCGCTCCCAGCCCGTCGGGTGACCCGCCCAGAGCCGGGTATCGGACCACATCGCCCCTGCGGAGTAGGACTCGAAGTCCTCACCCAGGACGTACAGGAGCTTCACGGGGCCGGACGCGATCGCGGCGGTCAGGGCCGGGACGAGAACGGTCTCGTAGTCGTCGGCGGTCACGGTCCCGGTGGCCTCGAAACCGATGGTCCCCGGGGGCATGTCGGCCATGGTGGTGATCACAGTTGCTCCCGTCGGCCGGAGCGGCGGAGGTCACCGCTCCACTGACAACGACGACATGCTCCCATGCGCCGAGCCCTCGCGCTCCGTGCACCGTCGGCGCTGACGTCATGGCGGGGCCAGGGCCCACCCTCGCCGGGTGATGGCAGCCCGACCACCGGTCGGGGATGCTGCAGGGAGCCAACGTCGTCTCATCAGGGAGTGGATCGTGAGCCAACCGAACCAGCCGGCGCCCGCGGCCGAGCTCGCCTCCGCGCGTGGGACGACGGCGTGGCACACCCTGGCCGCCGAGGACGTTCTGCGGCTGACCGGCTCCGACGCGTCGGCCGGGCTCTCGACAGCCGAGGTGGAAGAGCGGACGCGCCAGTTCGGTCCCAACCGCTTCACCGCGGCGCAGTCCGAGTCACCCCTGCGCGCCTTCCTGCGCCAGTACGCCGACCCCATGCAGATCGTGCTCCTCGTCGCGGGCATCGGGAGTCTCTACCCGCTCAAGGAGATCGGTACCGGGGTCCTGCTGTTGGCCCTGACGGTCTTCAACGCCGTCCTCGGGCTCCGGCAGGAGGGAAAGGCGGCAGCCGCGGTGGCCGCCCTGCAGAAGATGATGATCGTCACCGCGCGGGTGAAGCGGGACGGCATGCTGGCGGAGATGCCGGCCGAGCAGCTGGTACCTGGGGACGTCGTCGCGGTCGAAGCGGGGGACATCGTCCCTGCCGACGGTCGCCTGCTCTGGGCAGCCACCCTCGAGGTCGCCGAGTCCGCTCTCACCGGGGAGAGCCTCCCGGTGTCCAAAGGCACTCAGGCCGTGCCCATGGAGGAGACGCCACTCGGTGACCGGACCGACATGGTGTACATGAACACCAACGTCACCAGAGGTTCCGGGGAGTTCGTGGTCGTCGCCACGGGGATGTCCACGGAGGTGGGCCACATCTCCGGGCTGCTCCAGGGCGAGAAGGAGTCCAAGACACCCCTGACCCGTCAGCTCGACGCGCTGACCCGCCAGATCTTCCTCATCGCAGGCCTGGCCCTCCTCGTCTCCGTCGTGCTGAACCTCGCCCGCGGTGAGACGTTCACCGCCATCTTCCACGCGGCCGTCGCCTTCGCCATCGGCGCTCTACCCGAGAACATGCCTGCCGTCGTCACGACGATCCTCGCCTACGGGACCCAGGCCCTGGCGAAGGTGGGGGCGATCATGAAACGCCTGCAGTCGACCGAGACGCTGGGTTCGACCTCTGCGATCAACTCCGACAAGACCGGCACGCTCACCCTCAACGAGATGACGGCCGTCCAGCTGGTTGTCGTCGGGCGCCGGTACTCGGTCGACGGTGCCGGTTACTCGGGCCAGGGCCGCATCACCCACGTGGCTGGGCAGCGGGACATCCCCCTCGACCACATCCTCCTTCCGATGGTCCTGGCCTCCGACGCCGTCGTGGACGAGGGGGTGCTCATCGGTGACCCCACCGAGGGGGCACTTGTCGCCCTCGCGGCCAAGGGCGGTGTGCACGCGGAGTCGACCCGTGCGGCCTACCCTCGCGTCGCGGTGCTGCCCTTCGACGCCGCGTACAAGCTCATGGCCACCTTCCATCGCATGGCCGACGAGTCCGGCACCGAGGTGGTGCGATGTTTCGTCAAGGGCGCCCCTGACGAGCTCCTGGCCAGGGCCGCGACCGTGTTCGATGCCGACGTCGGCCACGTGCCCGCTGACGGTGTGTTTCGCGAGCGGTACCTCGCCGAGAACGCGCGCCTCGGCCAGGAGGGGCTGCGGGTGCTTGCGACGGCGCGCAAGGACTTCGCCGTGGCCGACTTCGACCCCGGCGTGGACCTGCTCCCCCTCGTGGCGGACGGCCTGGAGCTGCTGTCGCTCGTCGGGATCGTCGACCCGCCGCGGCCCGCCGCGAAAGCGTCGATCGCCAGCGCGACGGCGGCCGGCATTCGCGTGCGGATGATCACCGGTGACCATGCGGTGACGGGCGGCGCCATCGCCCGCCAGCTCGGCATCGAAGGCACGGTCCTGACCGGCGCGGAGTTCGCGGCCATGGACGACGAGGAGGCGCTGGAGCGAATCGACGACGTGGGGGTCATCGCGAGGGTGACGCCGCAGGACAAGGTCAGGCTGGTGGACCTCCTCAAACGGCAAGGCCGAATCGTCGCGATGACCGGCGACGGGGTCAACGACGCCCCTGCGCTCAAGGCCGCGGACATCGGCATAGCGATGGGCATCACCGGCACCGACGTCGCCAAGGACGCCGCCGTGATGGTCCTCACGGACGACAACTTCTCAACGATCGTGAAGGCCGTCGAGATGGGACGAGGTCTGTACGACAACCTCGTCAAGTACATCCGGTTCCAGATGGGATGCCTTTTCGGCTTCATCGTCTCGTTCCTCGGGGCAGCCGTCTTCACCATCGCCGGTGGGGTGCCGTTCCTTCCCCTGCAGACCCTGTGGATCAACTTCACGACGATGCTCTTCCAGGCGGTCGGACTGGGCTACGGACAGCCCGCGGCGAGACTGATGGACCGTCCCCCCCGCGACCCGGCGGAGCCGATCCTGCCGCGCCGCGAGATGGTCTGGCTCGTGGTCATCGGGCTCGTCATGGGCAGCGCCACCCTCGGGGTCATCACCTGGGCGGAGGCCGAGTTCGGCCGGCCCGTCGCGCTGACCATGGGCGTCGCGACGTTCTCGTTGGCGAGCCTGTTGTTCTCCTTGGCCACCAGGGATGAGACGCGCACGGTCTTCTCGATGGATACGCTGTCGGACCGGACCCTCGTGAGGTCCACCGCGATCTCCGTCGTCACGCTGATCCTGGCAACCGTGTTCGGGCCGCTGCAGGCGTTCCTCGATACCGTCCCTCTCGACCTGGGACAGTGGGCCGTCTGTTGTGGCGCCGCGCTGCCGGTACTGGTCGCGTCCGAGGTTCGGGCGGCGCTGCTTTCGCGGAGGACGCCCCGCGAGTAGGGGTTCTCCCAGCTGCGCACGACCAGGAAGCGGCTGTTCGCTCGTTGGGCTCCGGACGTGGTGCCGTGAACGCCGCGTGGCACGCTCAAATCCCGCGTGCCCCGAGAGCGCTGTGGTGCGGTGACCACCTGACCTCACGCCGAGGCTCAAGGAGCGCGGTGGATGACGACACCGTCCCGGATCGTCAGCCGGCACGTGGGCAGTGGCCCGTCGCCAGTGACGTCGGGCAACCCGTCGGGTGCGGTATCGGTGGTCGTCCACACCGCCAGGGTCGCGGGCCGGCCGACGCCGAGCACTCCTCCCCCGTCCGCGCGGGCCGCTGCCCAACCCCCGACCGTGTGCGCGGCGACTGCGGCCGCCGCGTCGAGCCGCTGCTCGGGGTCGTGGTGCCGGACGGCGGCCCGGACGGTGGCCCACGGGTCGAACGGCGTGACCGGCGAGTCCGAGCCGAGCGCGAGGCGCACCCCCCCACGCAGCATGGCCCCCCACGGGTTGGTCCCGGGCACCCGTGCGGGTCCCAGCCGCTCCGCGTACATCCCGTCCGGGCCTCCCCAGAACTCGTCGAACCGGGGCTGGACGCTCGCGACCATGCCGAGCCGCGCCATCCGACGGACCGCGTCGGCGTCGGCCATCTCGGCGTGCTCGAGCCGCGGCCTGGTCGCCCGCACGAGGTCGTCCCCGACGAGCCGCGCCGCGGCCTCGTAGCCCTCCAGGACGATGTCCATCCCGGCGTCGCCGATGACGTGGAAGCCGCTCTGGACCCCGGCGACGGCGCACGCCGCGACGTGGTCACGCACGTCGGAGGCCGAACGGTATACCGTGCCACGGCATCCGGGGTCGTCGGCGTAGCCGTCGCGCAGGTGGGCCGTGTGCGAGCCGATCGAGCCGTCGATGTTGAGGTCACCGCCGAGCCCGGCGGCGCCGTGGAGCGCCACGAGAGCCGCCGCCTGCTCCGGCTCGGTCACGGCTTCGGCCCAGTAGCCGATCGTGCGCGGGAGGTCGGGGCGCCGCCCCGCCTCCAGGACGTCCGCGAAGTCGTCGGATGAGGTGAGGAGTGGCCCCCCGCACTCGTGGACCGCCGCGATGCCGCGGCTCGCGGCCAGGGCGAGGGCGGCCTCGACGTCGCCGCGGCGCTGGTCGGGTGTACGGGCCGCGTCGTACGCGGCCCGCGCGGCGTTCTTCGCGTCTCGGGTGACGAACCCGTCACCCCGCCAGCCCTCGAGCCGGTCCGCGCCACTGGCCCGCCCGAGGGCACTCGAGACGACGGCCGAGTGCCCGTCGATGCGCGCGGCGTAGACGACGCCTCCGAAGCTGACCCGGTCGAGCTCCGTCGCGGTCATGGCGCGGTGCTCTACCCAGTGCTGCTCCTGCCAGTTCAGGGCGAAGACCGGGCGCCCCCCACGACGCCGCACGGCCTCACCGATGGACCGCAGCGCCTCGGCCACGGACGTCGTACCCGTGAGGTCCACGCCCCGCAGGCCGAGGCCGGTGTGCGACACGTGGACGTGGGCGTCCACGAACGCCGGCAGGACGAGACCGTCCTCCAGGTCCACGACGGCGTCGACACCCTCGGCATGCAGGTCGGCCCCGGCCTCGTCGCCGACCCACGCGATCCGCCCGTCCGACCCCACGACGAACGCCGTCGCGTTCGGGCGCTCGGGCGTGACGACGCGCCCCCGGCGGTAGAGGGAGGACGCCATGCGGCCACCCTAGGGTCGCGGCCGGCGACCTCGGAGCCGAGCGGTCATCATGCCCAGGGCTCGGGCCCGGGCGTGACCGCTGAGGGCGTCGGGGACTCCTCGGCCACCGCCTTGATGTCCCTGGCCACGACGTCGTCCACTGCCGACTCGACGATCGCGTTGGCCTTGCGCAGCGCCGCCCGCACCTCGAGCACCGCCGGGTCGGACACCATCGCGACGAGGGCGGAGTGCCCCGGCGGGACGGCGTACTCCAGCCGCTCCGCGAGCTCGCTCCTGTGGTGGCGCTGTCGCGCCTTGCCGATGGCGGCGCCGGCACCGCCCGCCAGGGCAGCAGTACCGAGGATCGACGGTGGGAAGAGGATCCCGAGGGCGGCGCCGCCGACGAGGCCCCACGCCAGTCCTCGGCGGGTGGAGTGGTCGGTGGCCTTCTGGACCTCCAGCGTGCCATCGGTCCCACGCTCGACGACGAGAACTCCGTCGATGCGCACGTGGCGGCCGTCCTCTGCGGCCCGCAGCTCCTCGTAGGCCTCCCAGGCCGTCTCGGTGTCGTCGAAGTCGGCGACGAAGAGCGTCGTCGCGCCGTCGCTCACGTCGGCCACCTCCGCAGTGACATCGTGGGGATGGTCGGTGCTGCTCTCTGACATGGGCACTCCTTGCCATCGTGAGATGCCGCGCCGGCACTCGGCACGGGTGGGCGGTGGTCGTCGCTGGCGGTGGTCGTGGTGGTCGGCCCGTCAGCTGGACGGGCACTCCTCGTCGAATGCGCTCGTGACCGCGTCGTACGACTCGTTGAGCTCGGTCTGGGCCTCGGTGATCTCCGGGCCCAACGACTCCTGGGCGTCGGCCTTGGCCTCGGTCAAGGACTCCCTCAGGGCGTCGGCCTTCTCGTTCATCGCACCGACCGCGGCTGCACCGGGGCCGTCCGAGACGGCGGACAGCTTGTCGAGCCCTGCCTTGACCGTCCTGGCCTTGTCGCCGAGCTCGTCCAGCTGGGCCTGCACCTCGTCCGCCGTCCCCGACGTGTCGAGAGGGGTCGCTCGCAGGTCCTCGACCGCCGTCTTGAGCTGGCTGTAGCCGTCGCACACGGCCGAGCTCCCGCCCTGCCCTGGACTGGCGTCCTCGGTGCCGTCGTCGTCGGAGCTTCCCGCGCACCCGGCGGCGAGGACGAGGGCAACGAGGGCAGGCGCGACGCGGATGGCAAGGCTGTGGGTCATCATGGATCCTCTGCTCGGCTCGATCACTCGACGCTATGGACGTCGAACGACGCATGCGTCACCCGCAGGGGATGAAAATGCGCGGGGCCGGAGCCGGCCGAGGACGGGGCTACCGGGTGAGCCGACCCTCGAACAGCGCTCGGACAGACGGATCGCGACGGACGAGATCGAGCGCGAGCTCCGCGTGCCCGGGCACATAGCCGTTCCCGATGAGCATGCGCACGTCCGCCGCCAGGCCTTCGGCGCCGAGCGCCGCGGCGGAGAAGCTCGTCGCCATGGAGAAGTAGATGATGGTGCCGCCCTGGGCGGTCGCGAGGATGGACGGCTGCTCGCAGCCCGGCACGTCGACACAGACCACGGTGACGTCCGCCGGACCACCGGCGCCGCGGACGGCATCCGCGAGACCGAGCGGGGAACGAGCGTCCGCGACCACGACGGCGTCGGCGAGCCCGCTGGCTCGAAGCACCTCCGCCTCCTGCTCGACGGGCACGACTCCGATGAGGTGCCCCGATCCCGAGGCGCGCGCCGCCGCGAGCGACAGGCAGCCCGACTTGCCGGCTGCGCCGAGCACGGCCACGGTGGGGGCGACGCCGCGACCGGCCGACTCCCCCACCACCCGTGCCACGAGGGCCGGCGCACCACACACGTCCATGACCATGAGCGCCAGCTGCGCCGGGAGGTCGTCGGGCAGGCGGGCGACGATGGAGCGGGCGAAGAGCACGGCGGTCCCCCGGGCGGGGACCCGCTCCGAGTGTCCGTCCCAGCCGGCGAGGTCGTCGGTGACGACGAGCGGGGTGAGCGAGAGCGACACGAGGGTCGCCACCCGGTCCCCGACCGCCACGCCGAGGGGCGACGCGGGGCCGACCGCCGCGACCGTGCCGATGAGCATCCCCCCGGAGCCGGTGACCGGGTTCTGCATCTTTCCGCGGGCGGCGACGATCTCGAGGACCTCCCGGCGAACGGCCGCGCCGTCACCGTCGTGCTTCTCGGTCAGCTGGCGGAACGATGCCGCATCGAGGTTGAGCGTGTCGACGTCGATCCGCACCTCGTCAGGCCACAGGTCCGGCGAGGCGTCGAGGACGAGCGCCGACTGCGGCAGGGCCTCGCCGGCCGGCTCGACCACGCGGTGCAGACCGACGGGCGAGGACGGCGTCGTACGCACAAGATCTCCTGTCAGTCGACACGCCACCGCAGCATTTCCGGTGAGAACGTGACGTTGGCGTCATCCGTTGCGTATCCTGCCACGCATGACGACGAACATCGACCAGCCCTACGCCTACCGGCGTCGTGAGCTGACCGAGCCCGACTGGACGCGGCTTCCGGGGTGGAGGGACGTCACCGCAGCCGAGTGGGCCGACGCCCAGTGGCAGCGAGCACACTGCGTCAAGAGCGCCGCCCAGCTACGCGCTGTCATGGGCGACCTCCTCGACGACCGGTTCTATGCAGACCTGGAGCGGGACCAGTCGGAGCGGGCGACGATGTCGATGCTCCTCCCGCCCCAGATGGTCAACACGATGGTGCCTGCAGCGGGCGGCGCCATGCCGGCCCCGGGCGTGGCCTTCACCGACGCCTTCCGTGCCGACCCTGTGCGCCGCTACATGCTCCCCGTCTTCTCCGACCGTCGCACGGACTGGCCGAGCCACCCGCTCGCGACCCGCGACAGCCTCCACGAGCACGACATGTGGGCGGTCGAGGGCCTCACGCACCGCTACCCCACCAAGGTGCTGGCCGAGATGCTTCCGACGTGCCCCCAGTACTGCGGGCACTGCACGCGCATGGACCTCGTCGGCAACCCGACGCCACAGTTCACCAAGCTCAAGCTCGCGGGGAAGCCTGTCGACCGCTACGCCGCGATGCTCGACTACCTGCAGCGCACCCCAGGCGTGCGGGACGTCGTCGTGTCCGGCGGCGACGTCGCCAATATGCCCTGGAAGAACCTCGAGGGCTTCCTCGACAAGCTGCTCGAGGTCGAGACGATCCGCGACATCCGCCTCGCGACGAAGGCGCTCATGGGTCTCCCGCAGCACTGGCTGCAGCGCGACGTCGTCGACGGCGTGGGGCGCGTGGCGGCCAAGGCCCGGTCTCGGGGTGTCTCCCTGGCCATCCACACGCACGTCAACAGCGCCCAGTCCGTGACACCTCTGGTGGCGCAGGCCTCAGCGGCCATGCTGGATGCCGGGATCCGTGACGTCCGCAACCAGGGCGTGCTCATGCGCGGGGTCAACGACTCACCGGAGGCGCTGCTCGACCTCTGCTTCGCCCTCCAGGACGAGGCGATGATCACGCCGTACTACTTCTACATGTGCGACATGATCCCGTTCTCCGAGCACTGGCGGCTTCCGCTCAGCCGGGCCCAGGACCTCCAGCAGGCGATCATGGGGTACCTGCCCGGGTTCGCCACACCGCGGATCGTCTGTGACGTGCCCTATGTGGGCAAGCGCTGGGTGCACCAGGTCGAGAGCTACGACATCGAGCGAGGAATGTCCTTCTGGCGCAAGCACTATCGCACTTCCCTGGAAGTGGGTGACGACCAGGCGCTCTCGCGTGAGTACGTGTACTACGACCCGATCGACACCCTGCCGCAGGCCGGGCAGGACTGGTGGCGCGCGACGACCGACATGGATGCCGTGCACGAGGCGGCGCTCGTCGGCGCCGGTGCCAGCCACGCGGCCTCGGTCGCCCACCTGCGCTGAGGAACGGCGCGACGGCGACGCGCGATGAGCCGCGTCCGGTCGGAGGAGGAGACCACCATGGATCGACCACCCGGCGCGCCCGCAACGTTCGACGTCCGCACGGTCGTCTACCTGCGACGTGGGACCGACCCGCCCGACCTCGACGAGGAGGCGTCCACCGCGCTGCACCACGCGCACCTCGCCCATCTCGCGGACCTCGGTCGGCGCGGCATCATCGCGGCCAACGGCCCCCTCCTGGACCAGTCCGACGTCAGTCTGCGCGGGATGTCGGTGTACACCGTCGAGCCGGCCGAGGCCCGGCGCATGGCGGAGCAGGACCCCGCCGTCCGCGCCGGACGGTTCCGCGTCGACGTCGCCCGTTGGGCGGTCGCCGCCGGCCGGATCGCCTTCCCGGAGTCGGACGGACCGGTCGGTGAGCGGGTCCGCTTCGAGGACCTCTGAACGTCCTGCCCGATCCGCCTGCCGTGGACGGTGCCGGGCCGTCAGCAGGTCACCCGTTGCCGCGGGTGGACTTGGCGCGCACGTGGATCCGTTCGCCCTGCGGCCCGACGATGCAGAGCATCTCGACGGGTCGGTCGTCGGCGCAGCCGAACCAGTGCGGCACCCGCGTGTCGAACTCCGCCGCCTCACCCGGACCCATGACGAAGTCGTGCTCACCGAGCACGACGCGAAGGCGCCCGTCGAGCACGTAGAGCCAGTCGTACCCCTCGTGGGACCGGGGGTCGGGAGTGCTCCGACGGTCCGGACGCAGCACCTGCTTGAAGGCGCGCGGGCCACCGGCACGGGTGGTCAGCGGGATGACCGTCGCACCCCAGCACTCCACGGGACGGGCGTGCACCCGGGGGTCACCGGTCTGGGGCGCGTCGACGAGCTCGTCGAGGGTGACGCGGTACGCCCTTGCCAGTGGGATGAGGAGCTCGAGGGTGGCCTTCCGACTTCCGGACTCCAACCGAGAGAGCGTGCTCACCGAGGTTCCCGTCTCACGGGCGACATCGGCCAATGTCAGCCCGCGCCGTGACCGCATCTCGCGCAGACGGAGACCCACCCGGCTGAGGTCGCTGTTTGCCACTCCGGCAACATACCTTGCTGACGAGAGCGAGGTGCGGGCAGGCTCGAGGCATGAGCACCCTCGAGACACCGCCCGCAGCCTCCGTCCCCCAGTTCTCGCCCGAGGACACCGACGTCCTCGTCGTCGGAGGGGGAGCCGCCGGCCTCTCGGCTGCCACCGTCCTTGCCCGTTCGCGCCGTCGAGTGGTGGTCGTCGACGCCGGCGAGCCACGCAACGCCCCCGCCGAGGGGATCCATGCGTTCCTCGGACACGACGGCATCCCTCCGTCCGAACTGCTGCGGCGGGGGCGTGCCGAGGTGGCACGCTACGGGGCCCGCCTCGTCGACGGGACGGCCATGAGCGCCGAGACGATCGGTGACCGCATCGAGGTCACGCTGGCCGACGGGACCACGTGGTCGGCGAGGCACCTCATCGTGACCACCGGTGCCGTGGACGAGCTGCCCGACGTGCCGGGCCTGCGCGAGCACTGGGGCCACGGCGTCATCCACTGCCCGTACTGCCACGGCTGGGAGGTCCGGGACCGCCGGATCGTCGTCCTCGCGACGGGTCCCGCGGCCGTGCACCAGGCCCAGCTCTTCCGGCAGCTGACCGACGACCTCACCGTGGTCCTCCACGACCCGTCCGCCCTCGATGAGGAGCAGGTGGCGCGCCTCCGGGCGCTCGGGATGCCGGTCGTCGCGGGTCCCGCGCACCGGTTGGTGGCCGAGGGGGCCCGAGTGGTCGGGGTGGCGGCCGCCGACGTGGTGGTGCCCGCCGACGCCGTGGTCGTCGCGAGCGTGGTCCACCCGCGGTCGGCGCTGCTCGCGGGGCTGGACCTGGGGGTGACGGACATCGAGATGATGGGGACGGTGGTCGCGCGTGCGGTGCCGGCGGACCCGATGGGCCGCACCACGGTGCCGCGGGTGTGGGTCGCCGGTAACGTCACCGACCCCATGGCTCAGGTCGTCATGGCCGCGGCCGCCGGCACCAGGGTGGGTGCGGTCGTCAACGCCGAGCTGGTGTCCGAGGACGTGGAGCGACAGCTCACGGCGGTCGGCTGAGAGCACGGGGGCGTCAGCGGAAGCGGTCGGCCGCCGCCTGGATCCTCGCGAGGTACTCCGCCCAGTCCGCGTGACCGCCGAACGCATCCCGGTCCAGCCCGGCCTGACCGTCGATCGTCTCCCGGAGGATGTCGGCATGGCCGGCATGCTGTGCCGTCTCGGCGACCACCCGCACGAGGAGGTGCCCGAAGGTCGTCTCCCGACGCTCCTCGGGCCACCACGACACGGTGGCCGGGGCATCGAGCGGGAGCGCCTCCATCGACGCGTCGGACAGCCGCCACGCCTCGTGGTAGAGGCCGACGAGGTACTCACGGCTCTCCTCCGGACGTGCCCACATGTCGGCTCCCTCCCAGACCGAGCCGTCCTCGTCCCACGGCAGCAGCGGGGCGTCGCGCCCGACCGACCTCGACAGGTAGGCCATCTCCACGCCGGCCAGGTGCTTCACCAGGCCCAGGATGTTCGTGCCGGTCGGCGTCATGGGTCGGCGCGCGTCGTGCTCGGACAGCCCGTCGAGCGAGCGCATCAGCCCGTCACGGCCCTGCTGGAGGTAGCGGTGGAGGTCCGCCGGCAGGTCGGGCGGCAGGGTCACTCCCACGGCGTGGACAGCACGACGGTCGTGCGGGTGGAGA
The DNA here is from genome assembly GCA_029266735.1 of Ornithinibacter sp. Classification (GTDB taxonomy): domain Bacteria; phylum Actinomycetota; class Actinomycetes; order Actinomycetales; family Dermatophilaceae; genus Fodinibacter. The sequence continues at coordinate 26,677 of JAQSWG010000001.1, read as the reverse complement.
CGTGGGCGGCCCCCCGGACGGTCGCGATGAGCTCTTCCAGCTCGGTGGGCGTGGCCACCCGCACCTTGAGGATGTAGTTCTCGTCGCCGGCGACGGAGTGGCACTCCTCGATCTGGGTGATCTCCCGCAGCCGCACGGGGATGTCGTCGGGGGCCGCGGGATCCAGCGGCGTGATCGAGATGAACGCCGTCATCTGCTGGCCCAGCGCCTGGTGGTCGACCTTGGCGGTGTATCCCTTGACGACTCCCCGCTGCTCGAGCCGGCGGACCCGCTGGTGCACCGCCGACGTCGACATGCCGAGGGCCCGGCCGAGGTCCGTGTAGCTGATCCGGCCGTCCTTCGCGAGGAGGTCGACGATGCGACGGTCGAGGTCTTCCACCCGCTCAGGGTAGACCGGCCCGCCGACACGGGCCCGAGCGGCTCGCAGCGTGGGCGGGGGCCCCGAACGGGGCGTCGCCGCAGTCACCGTGGGCACACGGCCGGGGCGGCGGTGATCCCCTAGGCTCGCCGCATGCCGCTGGACCCGGACCGCCCGCAGAAGCTGCTCCTGCTCGACTCCGCGTCGTTGTACTTCCGGGCGTTCTTCGGGGTGCCCGACCAGCGGTCCAGTCCGGAGGAGCACCCGACGAACGCGCTCCGTGGCTTCCTCGACATGATCGCGACCCTCGTGACGGCCCACCGGCCGACCCATCTCGTCGCCTGCTGGGACGACGACTGGCGGCCCCAGTTCCGGGTGGACCTCATCCCGACCTACAAGACGCACCGGCTCGTCGAGGGGTCCGACGTCGTCGAGGAGAGCCCGGACGACCTCACGCCCCAGGTTCCCCTCATCCGGGAGGCGCTCGGCGCCATCGGCATCACCCGGCTGGGCGCGGTCGGCTTCGAGGCCGACGACGTCATCGGCACGCTCACCGAGCGCCATCGCGGGACGATGCCGGTGGACATCGTCACCGGTGACCGTGACCTGCTCCAGCTCGTCGACGACGCGGACGGCATCCGGGTCCTCTACACGGGCAAGGGCGGTGTCCGCGAGCCTGACGTCGTCACGCAGTCGTACCTCCTCGATCGATACTCCGTTCCGACCGGCGACGCCTACGCCGACATGTCGATCCTCCGGGGGGACATGAGTGATGGGCTCCCGGGTGTCAAGGGCATCGGTGACAAGACGGCCGCCCAGCTCATCACGACCTACGGCTCGCTCACGGGACTCCGTGCGGCCGTCGAGGCCGGGGACCCGGCGCTCAAGGGGGTGCGCCGCACCAACCTCGAGGCGGCCGCCGCGTACCTCGACGTCGCGCCCACGGTCGTGCGGGTCGCCCGGGACGCGCCTGTCGCGGACGTGGACCTCGCCCTGCCGACGGCCGTCGCCGAGCCCGATCGGCTGGAGCGCCTGGCGACGACCCATGGCGTCACGAACCCGGTCACCCGCCTCCTCACGGCGCTCGGGCTGCCCTGACACACAGCGGTCTTCAGCCCGGCTCGCCGTGGCACATTGGGTGGATGGACGACCGGGGACATCCACCGCTGACCGGCCTGGACGAGGAGCACACACTCCTCATTCGCACGGACTTCACCGACGACGCCGGGTGGGTGGACGCACTCACTCGGGCCACGGCCCGCACCGAGGACGGCATGGTGGCCGCGCTCAGGCCCGTCGACGACCCGCGCTACGACGGGATGACGCCCGAGGACGCCGCCGAGCTCGCCTCCCACGGTGACGCCGTCGCCCTCCTCCTCGCCGACGACGAGACGGTGACCGACGACGACGAACGGACCCTCTGTGTCGTCTGCGCCGACGGCTTCGACGAGTCCTTCGGTCGGACCTTCCGCGTGGTACCCGAGGAGGCGTGGTCCGTCGAGACCGACCTGCGCCTCGCGAACATCGAGTTCGCCGAGTTCGCGGACACCGCAGATGCGGGCGACGGCGTCTTCCGAGGGTTCTGAGGGTCGGAAACCCCCCGGCCGCGCACCCCTCCTCAGTCGAGGCGGTCGGCCGCCACCACACCACGCAGGACGGCGTCGACGGACCGACGGGCCGTGCGGCGCAGCTCGAGGTCGGTTGCCGCCTTGGCGACCTGGTCCAGGAGGTCGACCAGCTGCTTGCAGCGTCGCACGAAGTCGCCGGCTGCCATGTCCTGGCCGCGGAGCACGGCATCCAGCCGCTCGCCCGACGCCCACCGGTGCACCATCCATGCCATCCCGCCGTCGGGCATGGAGGTGGTCGGGAGGTCGTGCTCGATCTCCAGGTCCTCGATCTCGGACCAGAGCCGCTCCATCGCGACGACGGCCTCCGCAACCTCGTCCGTGGGCATCCTCGGTGACACCTCTGCCTCCTCGTGACGCGGCTCGTGGACGAGGGCGGACACCGCGGCGGCCAGCCCTGGGGCGTCCAGTCGCTTCCACACCTCGAGGCGGAGGCACTCTGCAGCGAGGAGGTCCTTCTCCGTGTACAGGCGGCGCAGACACTCCCCTCGCTCGGTGACGACCGTTCCCCCGTCGGCAAGGTAGCCACGGGACTCCAGGGCCTCGCAGATCCGGTCGAAGGTTCGCGCCACGGTGTTCGTGCGACCCTCGACCTTGCGCTGGAGACCGACCGTCTCGCGCTTGAGTCGCCACCACCGCTCGGCCCAGCGGGCGTGGCTCTCGCGGTCGGGGCAGTGGTGGCACGGATGCGTCGTGAGCTCGTGGCGCAGCTGCTGCACCTGCTCGGACTCCCCCGGGTCCCCGTCGTGGGACCGCCGCCGCGGGAGGTCCTCGGCGCCTGCCGGGACCGCGACGCGCAGGGAGGTCGCGAGATCCCGCCGGGAGCGTGGCGACCTGGGGTTGAAGTGCGGTGGAACCTTCACGTGGGCGATCGCGTCCACCGGCTCCGGGACGTCCACGAGGGTGAGCCGACGGAACTGCTTGTCCTCGGTCACCACACCAGGGCCGGTGGGCGTGCCCTTGGCCGAGCGGGCGGGTTGGACGACGACAGCCCATCCGGCGCGTCGCCCGGCAGGGATGCGGATGACGTCACCGATCCGCAGCGCCTCCATGGACACGGCGGCCGCGGCTCGCCGGGACGCCGAGCGCTCCCTCACGCCGTCCTTCTCCGCGTCGGTCAGCTGCCGCCGCAGCGCGGCGTACTCCCGGAAGTCCCCGAGGTGGCAGTGCATCGCCTCGGCGTAGCCCTGCATCCCCTCCTCGTTGCGGCGGATGGCGGTCGCGATGCCGACGACGGCCCGGTCCGCCTGGAACTGGGCGAAGGAGGTCTCGAGGATCTCCCGGGCGACCTCCCGGCCGACCTGGGCGACGAGGTTGACCGCCATGTTGTATGTCGGCCGGAAGCTCGAGCGCAGAGGGTACGTGCGGGTGGACGCCAGCCCGCCCACTGCCAGTGGGTCGACTCCTCGTGCCCACTGGACGACGGCATGGCCCTCGATGTCGATGCCGCGTCTGCCTGCGCGCCCGGTGAGCTGCGTGTACTCGGCGGGGGTGACGTCGACGTGCGCCTCGCCGTTGAACTTGACGAGCTTCTCCAGGACCACCGTGCGTGCCGGCATGTTGATGCCGAGGGCCAGTGTCTCCGTGGCGAACACCGCCCGGATGCGGGCGGCGGTGAAGAGCTCCTCGACGATCTCGCGGAACAGGGGCAGCATCCCTGCGTGGTGCGCTGCGAACCCCCGTGAGAGACCCTCCACGAAGTCGAAGTAGCCGAGGACGGACAGGTCCTCGTCCGCGAGCGACTCGACACGCTCCTCGACGTGCCGGCGGATGCGCTGGCCGTCCCGCTCCGGCACGAGGCGGGTGCCGGCGGCCAGGAGCTGACCCACCGCGGCCTCGCAGCCGATCCGGCTGAAGATGAACGTGATGGCGGGCAGCAGTCCGTCGCGGTCGAGCTCCTCGATGACCTCCGCCCGGGTCGCTCCCCCACCCGGCCGCCCACCCCGGGCGAAACCGCGGCCGCCCGGTCCGCCACCCGGACCGCGACCAGCGCCGCCCCGGCCGTTGCCCCCGCGGCCGTTCCCACCCCGGGAGCCCCCGTACTGGGTCCGTCCCTGGCGACCGCCGCGTCCTCCACCCCGACGCGGCTCGTCGTCCCAGCGCCCCCGTTGCTCCGCCGTGCGGATCGCGTGGAGCAGGTCGGGGTTGACCCGGTTGCCCGCGAACAGGTCGAACATCGTCGTGCCGACGAGCATGTGCTGGAAGAGCGGGACCGGCCGGTGCTCCGAGACGACGACCTCGTGGTTTCCCCGGACCTCCGCGAGCCAGTCGCCGAACTCCTCGGCGTTGCTGACCGTGGCCGAGAGGGACACGACCTGCACGTGCTCGGGGAGGTGGATGATGACTTCCTCCCACACCGCCCCGCGGAACCGGTCGGCGAGGTAGTGGACCTCGTCCATGACGACGTAGCCCAGCCCGTCGAGGGTGCGCGAGCCGGCATACATCATGTTGCGAAGGACCTCGGTGGTCATCACGACGACCGGCGCCTCTCCGTTGACCGAGGCGTCACCGGTGAGGAGCCCCACCTGGTCGACGCCGTGCCGGCGCACGAGGTCGTGGTACTTCTGGTTCGACAGTGCCTTGATCGGCGTCGTGTAGAACGCCTTTCGACCGGTCGAGAGTGCGAGGTGCACGGCGAACTCGCCGACGATGGTCTTGCCCGCGCCCGTCGGCGCGGCGACGAGGACCCCCTTGCCCTCCTCGACCGCCTGGCAGGCGCGGAGCTGGAAGTCGTCGAGCGGGAAGTCGAGGCCGGCGGTGAACCGGCCCACCTCCGAACGCTCCCTCCGGGACCGGGCCGCGGCGGCGGCATACCGCTCGGCGGGACTGGGCATGGCCTCAGGCTACGTCAGCGCTCAGGCGAGGACCGTGAGCGCACCGGGGACGACCTCCATGGTCATCGGGAGGGGGACGAAGCGCTCGCCGTCCGCGTACGACACGATGCCGGTCGCCTCGAGCCGCACCGTCCGCGCCCGCAGCACCTCGACCGCCGGGTGGCTCACGTGCGCGCCGCGGAACACCTTCGGGAAGACCCGAAGGAACTCCGGCGTGGAGATCCGGCGGAGGAGCAGCACGTCGAGGAGTCCGTCGTCGAACACGGCGTCAGGGGTGACCCGCATGCCGCCACCGTAGGAGGGCCCGTTGCCGACGGCGACGAGCATCGCCTCGGTCTCGATGCGTCGCCCGTCGAGCTCGAGGACGTAGGGGATGGCCCGGAACACGGGGAGCTCGCGGAGGATCGCGAGGTTGTAGCGCATCGGGCCCTTCGGCCAGCGCCAGTGGTTCGCCCGCTCGTTGACGACGGCGTCGAACCCGGCGGCGAGCACCCCCACGAACCAACGGTGCTCGCCCGTCGGCGTCGTGTGACGCGCGGCGTCGACGGCCCTGGTGCCGCCGGCGAGGATCCGCTCGACGGCCTTCGCGGCGTCGCGCACCGGGAGCCCGAGCTCGCGAGCGATGTCGTTGCCGGTGCCTGCCGCGATGACTCCGAGAGGGACGCCGGTCCCGGCGCACAGGTTGGTTCCCAGGTGCACCATGCCGTCCCCCCCGGCGACCACGATGCGGTCCACGGCTCCGGAGGCAACGGCGGCCCGGCCCTGTTCCATGGCGCTGCGCGAGTCCGCCGCGCTGAGGTCGAGGATGTCGGCGCCCGCGGCCCGCAGCAGGGTCAGCGCCTCCGAGCCGATGCGCGCGCCGGTGTTCTTGCCGGAGGTCGGGTTGACGATCAGTCCCAGGCGTCCCGGCATGGCGCGAGGCTATCGGGTGGCCTCGGTGCCCAGTGGGGCCACGGCGCCGCGCAACCCGTTCCGGCCCTCCTCGGGGGGACGCCGCTGCTGGTGCTCACGGTGCACCTCGCCGGCGCTGCTCCACCCCAGAAGCCTCACCTTCGCACCGGAACCGAAGTTGTGCGAAGGTGAAGGTTCAGGGATCGGGCGGGAAAGCTGGGTCGGGGTCAGAGGGCGGAGGCCTCGGTGTCGTCGACGTCGAGCCAGTCGGGGCGGGCGGCTGCCTTGCGCTTGTCGAGGATCCGGCAGACGAAGTAGGCGGCGAAGTAGAGCGCGACGAGCGGCGCGGCGAAGACGAACATCGTGAACGGGTCTGCCGTGGGCGTCGCGACGGCGGCGAAGACGAAGATGAGGACGATCGCGACGCGCCACCCGCGGATGAGCCGGGTGGCCGGCATCGCCCCGACGACGTTGAGGGCGACGAGCACCACGGGGAAGAGGAACCCGAGCCCGAAGACGAGGATGAAACGGGTGACGAACGAGAAGTACATCGACACCTGCTGGATGTTCGACGTGCCCTCGGGGCTGAAGCCGTAGAGGATGGCCAGGGACTTCGGGAGGATCGCGTAGCCGAGCCAGCAGCCGAGCAGGAAGAGCGGCACGATCGACCCGACGAAGGCCAGGGAGATGCGCTTCTCCTTGCGGGTCAGGCCGGGGACGACGAAGGCCCAGGCCTGGTACAGCCAGATCGGGCTCGATGCCACGACCCCCACGAAGATCGACAGGCTGATGAGGTTGGAGAGCGCGGACGTCGCCTCACCGAAGTTCAGGCTGATCGTGCTCTGCGGGTTCTGCCGCCGGTAGTCGTTGAACGGCTCGGAGAGGAACGCGAAGACCTGGTCGTAGAAGACGCCGGCGACGATCGATGCCACGAGGACGGCAGCGGCGGCGATGAAGAGCCTGCGGCGGAACTCCTTGAAGTGCTCCGTCAGCGTCATCCGACCCTCGGGGTCGCGAGGGCGTCGGCGGAGTCGGGCCATGGAGGAGGGGTCTGGAGGAGGTGGAGCGGTCAGGCCACGGGGCCGGACTGGTTGTCGGTGCGCGGGGTGTTCTCGCGCACGGCGTTGCCCTCCGTCGTGGGAACCGACCGGTCGACCGCCGACGGCGGCTCGATGGCCTCACCCGGGACGGTCTCCGTGGATGCCGTGGACTTGCGTGCCTCGTCGTCGCGCTTCATCTCGTCGACCTCGGACTTGAACACCCGCGCCGAACGGCCGAGGCTGCGGGCGGCGTCGGGCAGCCGCTTCCAGCCGAAGATGACGATGAGGAGCACCGCGATGATGATGATCTCGGTTGCGCCGATTCTGCCCATGGTGTGTCTGCCCCTTCGTGGTGACGGTCCGCCGTCAGTGTACGCGGGCCCATGGTGGCAGCCGTTCCGCGCGCCTCTGGCGTCGCGCGGCCCGCTGCTCCCGGCGCAGGGTCCGAGCCTCGGCGCGCACCTCGCGCGGATCCCGCAGGACGGCCGGGAACGGGTCGTCGAGCTCACGCAGCTCGTCTGCGCGGGCCTCGAGCTCGGCGACCAGCGCGCCGGCGCGCTGCACCTCGGCGGCGAGGACCTTGGTCTTCCCCCACACCCGCCTCGACAGGACCCCCACCCAGGCAGCGCCGCCGACCAGCAGCAGCAGCCACACCATCACCCAGCCCCACCACGGGAGCACGGCCTCAGCCCCCGCCCACGACGTCCGCCGGGTATGCCGTGAGCGCGGCGCGCGCCCCCGCCCGCACCTCGGCGACCACCTCCGCCGGGTCGAGGACCGACCCCCGCCCCCCGAGGCGCCACATCAGCCGGCGCAGCCAGGCGGTGTCGGCGGTGCGGACCCGCACGACGAGGCCACCCCCCTCCGACGCCGGCACGTGCTCCGCCGACTCGACGGGGTAGTAGTCGGCGACCCACGTGGCGCCGGGCAGCAGGCGAAGGGTGACGACGAGGTCGTCCGGTCCGGGCCGGAAGGTGCCCTCCGACAGGTCCCTCTCCCGAGCATCGGCCGGCGGGGTGCCGTCGACGTCCAGGACGGTGAGCTCCTCGACCCGGTCCATCCGGAACATCCGGGTGTCCTCCGCGCGGTGGCACCAGCCTTCGAGGTACCACCGGCCGTCGAGCCCGACGACGCGCATGGGGTCGACGTCACGCTCGGTCGCCTCGTCCCGGGCCGGCACGAGGTAGCGCAGGTGGACGCGCCGACGGTCGGCGATCGCCCGGCGGGCCCGAGCGAGCAGCTCTGCGGAGGACTCGTCGGCCATCTCCGCGCGCACCCGGCTGGCCGGTGCAGCCGCCGCTCCCGCCGCGTCCTCCAGCTTGGCCAGGGCCCGCTCCACGGCGTCACGTTCGCCGAGCCCCGGCACCTCGCGCAGCGCACGCAGGCCCACCATGAGCGTCACCGCCTCGTCGACGCCCAGCCGCAGCGGCCGGGCGATCGTGTCGGCGTTGCCGACGAACACCCGGCCCTCCTCCCAGTCCGCCTCGATGAGCTCGTCGGGCATCTGGCCGTAACCACAGAGGAAGAGGAGGTTGAGGTCCGCCTCCAGCTGCTCCACGCTCACCCCGAGGTCGTCGGCGGCTTGCTGGAGGTCGATCCCCTGTCGGTTGACGAGCCACGGAACCATCGTGAGGAGGCGGGCGAGCCTCGCCGTCGCGGTCTCCGTCGCGGACGCGCCCATCAGCGTTCTCCCGCGTGCGCGGCAACGGCACCGCGCAGGCGGTCGACGACGCCGTGGACCAGCTCGTCGGGTTGCTCCACGACGACGTCGGCGCCGTATCCGGCCAGCTCCTCGGCGAACCCGTCGAGGTCGGTGTAGTCGAGGTCGACGAGGTCCCAGGTCGAGTCCACCTCGCCGACGGTCCGGGCGTGCCGGCGCAGGCTGTGCCCGGCTCGCTTGCGCACCCGGACGACCGCCGGGCTCGGCCGGCCGGTGGGCGGCGCGCTGCCCTGGACCATGAGCCGTGGCTCGTGGTCCTCCGGCACCTCGAAGGAGCCGGGGTCGCCCGCCGGTCGGACCCCGCCGACGATGCGGGAGAGCCTGAAGACGCGGGGAGCGTCGCGGTCGACGTCGTATGCGTTGAGGTACCAGTGGCCGTGCCAGGACAGCAGCGACCACGGCTGGACGTGCCGTTCTTCCGACTCGCTCGCCTCGGCTCTCCGGTAGGCGAAACGCAGGGGCAGGCGACGCAGGACGCCGTCCTTGACCGCGTCGAACGCGGGCTCCGTCGTCCGCAGCCGTGGCTCGATGCCGATGAGGGCGTCGACGTCGCGCTCCACCCCGGCAGCGCGCAGCTTCCGCAGGGCCTGGGCAGCCGGGCCGGCCAGGCTGGCCTGCGCCCACGTGCGGCTCGCCAGGCCGAGAACGGCGAGCTCGTCGGGTTCGAAGGAGATGTCCGGCAGGGCATACTCCCGCTGGTGGATCCGGTAGCCCGGCTCGTCCTCGTGGAGGGGGTCGATGTCCTCGGTCACGAGCGGGATGCCGAGCTCGCGCAGCTCGTCCTTGTCCCTCTCGAACATCCTCTCGAAGGCCTCGGTCGACGCCGAATGGCCGTACTGCGGGACGAGCGAACGGATCTGCGCCTTGGCGAGCGGCCTGCGGGTGTAGAGGAGGACGAGGACGAGGTTGAGCAGACGTTCGGTCTTCACCTGCGCGGCCGACGGGCCGGCCCTCCCCTCGGTGCTCACCCGCCAGACGCTACCCGACGGATACGCTGCCGACCGTGATGCAGTGGCGAGCCGGAACCATCCTCGAGGAGCTCCGCCGCTGGCCCGGGGCGGTGGAGTACACGGTCGCCCTCGAAGGCGACGAGGCCCCCTCGGTGCGGGCCCTCGCGTACACCGCCATGGTGGGCGAGCCGCGGGTCCGCGAGCGGGTGCTGCTCAACGCCTCCGCCCTGCTCAAGGGCCTCGGCACCGGTGGCCTGGCCTTCGTCGTGGCTCGCCCGGAGCAGCTTCCCCCGGACCCCCCCGATGGTCCCGGCCACATCGTCAAGGCGCGCTACACCCCGATGCAGCAGGTGCTCCTCGCGGTGGACGAGCAGGACAGCCCGCACCACGGCGACCTGACCGTCGCCGAGGACCTCGGGGGGATGCCGGTCGTCGTCGCCGACCTGCACTCCGCCCTCCCCGCCGTGCTCGCGGGCATCCGCCTGACGCGCCCCGACGCGCGGGTCGCCTACGTGATGACCGACGGGGGCGCGCTGCCCTCGGCCTTCTCCAGGGCCGTCGCCGGGCTGGCCGCCGCCGGTTGGCTGTCGGCGACGATCACGGTCGGACAGGCGTTCGGCGGAGACCATGAGGCCGTGACGACGCACACCGGGCTGCTCGCCGCACGGCACGTGGTCGCTGCGGACGTCGCCGTCGTCGTGCAGGGACCCGGCAACGTCGGCACGGGGACGCGCTGGGGGTACTCCGGGGTCGCCTGCGCCGACGTGCTGCATGCCGCCGAGGTCCTCGGCGGGCGGGGGATCGCGTCGCTGCGTGTCTCGGGGGCCGACCCCCGCGAACGGCACCGTGGCATCAGCCACCACAGCCGGACGGCATACGGACGGGCGCTCCTGACACCTGCGGACGTCCCCGTCACCGCACTGCCGGACGCGGCACTCGACGCGCTCGTGCGCGAGCAGCTGGCCGACCTCGTCGCGGACGCGCGCGCCCGGCTGACGCCGGTGGAGGTCTCCCCGGGAGGTCTTCTCGAGGCGCTGGCGGACTCACCCGTGGGACTGTCGACGATGGGCCGCGACCTGGCGGAGGATCCCGCGCCGTTCCTCGAGGCAGCCGCCGCGGGCTCTCACGCCGCCGCGATCAGCGGACGTCCATGAGGTCGACGACGAAGATGAGCGTCTCCCCCGGCTTGATGGCCCCACCCGCGCCCCGGTCCCCGTAGGCGAGGTGCGGCGGGATGGTGAGCCGGCGTCGGCCACCCACCCTCATGCCGGTGATTCCGGAGTCCCAGCCCGCGATGACCATCCCCTCCCCGAGCCGGAAGTCCAGGGGTGCACCCCGGTTCCACGACGCGTCGAACTCCTCACCGGTGGAGTGCGCGACGCCGACGTAGTGGGCGGAGACGGTGCTGCCCGGGGTGGCCTCGGCGCCCTCGCCGACCGTGATGTCCTCGACGACGAGCTCCGTCGGCGGCTCGTCGCCCGGGAAGTCGATCTCGGGGCGGGTCGGCTGGGTGCTCACGGGGTCAGGACCTCTCAGTAGGCGGCGAGGATGTCGACGACGAAGACCAGGGTGTCGTTGGCCGAGATCTTCGGCGGACTGCCGGCGGCGCCGTAGCCGTCAGCCGGCGGGATGACGAGGAGGACCCGGCTGCCGACCGTCTGCCCCTGGAGGCCGTTGTCCCAGCCCTTGATGACCTGGCCCTGGCCCACCGGGAACTCGAAGTAGGGCTGCTCCGGACGGGTCGCGCTGGAGTCGAACACGCTCCCGTCCTTGTAGAGGGCGCCGGTGTAGGCCACGCGCACGGTCTGGCCCTTCGTGACCTTGGCGCCTGCCCCCTGGATGAGCGGCTGGACGACTGTCTTGGTCGGGGCCTTGACACCCTTCGGCACGGTGATCGTCGCGGGCTTGCCCTCGTTCATCGTCACCGTCGGCAGGCCCTTCTTCGGTGCCACGGCCTTGCCCTCGGCCTCGTCGAGGATCTTCGAGGCGGACACGAGGTCGACGACGAAGACCACCGGGTCGTCGGCACCGACGCCCAGCTCGGCGTTGCCCTGGTCACCGAAGGCGTCCTGAGGCGTCGCCGTGATGAGGACACGCGAGCCGACCTTCTTGCCAGGGAGCTGACTGCGGAACGACCCGAACAGCTCCGGTGCCGCGAGGTCGAGGCCGACGGCGCCGGACGCCCACGTGCTGTGAGCCACCTTGCCGTCGGTGCCGTTGACGATGACCGCCTGGATCGAGACGAGGTCGTCCTTGGCCACGGTGGCCCCCTCACCCTGGGTGAGGACCGAGGACTCGGTGGTGCTCACCTTCAGCGGGGCATCCACGGTGACCGTGGGTCCCTTCTTGGGGTCGGAGCCCTCGACGGAGACGGCGCTGAGCGCAGCAGAGCGAGAGGGCGGCGCCTCCTCGCCGCACGCGCTGAGGAGGAGGGCCGAGGCGAGGACGGCGGCCGAGAGGACAGTGGGCAGGCGACGTGACACGGGTGCGAACCTTCGGTCGGGGCGCTGCGGCTGCAGCGGGCAGGTCAGCCATCCACGATAACCGTGGCCCGTGGGAACTTCCGCATCGCCGGCTGTGAGAACCCTCGACGCCCGGGCCTCGCGTCTCAGGCCGACATGCCCTCGATGAGCCGCTCGACGCGGGGGTCGGAGGCGAGGAACGGGTCCTTGCACAGCACGGTGCGCTGCGCCTGGTCGTTGAGCTTGAGGTGCACCCAGTCGACGGTGAAGTCGCGGCGGTGCTCCTGCGCGGCCCGGATGAAGTCCCCGCGCAGCTTGGCCCTGGTGGTCTCGGGCGGGCGCACCTTGGCCTCGAACACCTCCGGATCGGACACGACCCGCGCGACCCGACCACGCCGCTGGAGGAGGTAGAAGAGGCCGCGACCGCGGTCGATGTCGTGGTACGCGAGGTCGATCTGGGCGAGGCGGGGGTGGTCGAGGTCGAGCCCGTGTCGGGTGGCGTACTCGTCGAGCAGGCGGTACTTGATGACCCAGTCGATCTCGGAGCCGACGAGCGCGAGGTCCGCCGTCTCGACAGCGGTGAGCGTGCGGTCCCAGAGGTCGAGGACACGCGCGTGGAGCGGGTCGGTGGAGCCCTCCCGCGCGATGAACTCGGCTGCCTTGGTGTGGTACTCGCGCTGGAGGTCGAGGGCGCTGAGCTGGCGGCCGTTGGCCAGCCGCACGGCGCGCCGACCGGTGGTGTCGTGGGAGATCTCGCGGATCGCCCGAATCGGGTTCTCGAGCGTCAGGTCCCGCATGACGACGCCTGCCTCGATCATCCGCAGCACCAGGTCACAGGAGCCGACCTTGAGCATGGTCGTCGACTCGCTCATGTTGGAGTCGCCCACGATGACGTGCAGCCGACGGTAGTGCTCTGCGTCGGCGTGCGGCTCGTCGCGGGTGTTGATGATGGGGCGGCTCCGGGTGGTGGCCGAGGAGACGCCCTCCCAGATGTGGTCGGCGCGCTGGCTCACGGCATACGTCGCGCCCTTGGACGTCGCGACGAGCTTGCCGGCCCCGCAGGTGATCTGCCGGCTGATGAGGAACGGCAGCAGGGTGTCGGAGATGGTCTGGAACTCGCCCCCGCGGGTGACGAGGTAGTTCTCGTGGCAGCCGTAGGAGTTGCCGGCGGAGTCGGTGTTGTTCTTGAACACGTAGATGTCCCCGGCCACGCCGTCCTCCCGCAGGCGCTGCTGGGCGTCGACGACGAGTCCCTCGATGATCCGCTCCCCCGCCCGGTCGTGGGCCACCACCTGACGCAGCGAGTCACACTCGGCGGTGGCGTACTCCGGGTGCGAGCCGACGTCGAGGTAGAGCCGCGAGCCGTTGGTGAGGAAGACGTTGCTCGACCGGCCCCACGCGACGACCTTCCGGAAGAGGTACCTCGCCACCTCGTCCGGGGTCAGCGTGCGCTGACCGCCGGTCGAGCAGGTGATGCCGTACTCGTTCTCGATGCCGAAGATCCGGCGCCCTCCGGGCGTGTTCACGCCGGCGGACCATCCTGCGTCGGACGCTGGGTCTGCGGGTTCGTCGTGGCGTCGCGAACCGTTCCTCCGTCACCGTCCCCCTCGTCGATGTCAGGGGCGTCACGGGTGGGGTCGTCGGCGCTGAGCAGCCGTTCGAGGAGAGGCCCGGTGATCCGGCGGAAGGTCCGGCGCGGACGGTTGCGGTCGAGGACCGCCACCTCGAGCGCCTCGGGGGCGAGCTCGCGCCGCGGGCCACCGGCGGGGTCGTTCCCGAGCAGGTCCACGGCCAGGGCCAGCGCCTCCGACAGGTGCAACCCCTCGCGCCATCGCTCCTGGAGACCGGCCTCGATCTGTTCGGCTCCCCCGCCCATCGCGACGAACCCGTGCTCGTCCGCGACCGAGCCGTCGTACGTGAGCCGGTACACCTGGTCGGCCGCAGGGTCGGAGCCCACCTCGGCGACGACGATCTCGACCTCGTAGGGCTTGGACTCCTGGGTGAAGACCGTTCCCAGGGTCTGTGCGTAGGCGTTGGCCAGTCCTCGCGCCGTGACGTCGGACCGGTCGTACGAGTAGCCGCGCAGGTCGGCGTAGCGCACGCCGGCGACCCGGAGGTTCTCGAACTCGTTGTACTTGCCGACCGCGGCGAACGCGATCCGGTCGTAGATCTCCGAGACCTTGTGCAGCGCGCGGCTCGGGTTCTCGGCGACGAACGCGATGCCGTTGTCGTAGGCGAGCACGACCACCGAGCGACCCCGGGCGATGCCCTTGCGGGCGAAGTCCGCCCGGTCCTTCATCAGCTGCTCGGGCGAGACGTAGAACGGCATCCCGGCGGTCATCGGGCACCTCCGGGGTTGTCCACCCTGGCGGCGATGATCGCGTCGACGACCGGTGCGATCTCGTCCTCCGGCACGAAGCGGGCGCCGGCCTCGTCGACGACACCGACCGTCGGCCAGATCCGCCGCCCGACGTCGGGACCGCCGGTGGCGGAGTCGTCGTCGGCCGCGTCGTAGAGCGCCTCGACAGCGGTGCGCAGGGCCTCCTCGGCCGACCCACCCCGGCGGTACAGCTTCTTCAGTGCACCGCGGGCGAACAGGGACCCCGAGCCGACGCTGTGGTGGTCGTGCTCCTCGTAGCACCCCCCGGTCACGTCGTAGGAGAAGATGCGACCCTGGGCCGTGTCGACGTCGAAGCCGGCGAACAGGGGCACGACGGAAAGTCCCTGCATCGCCATGCCGAGGTTGCCGCGGATCATCGAGGCCAGCCGGTTGGCCTTGCCCTCGAGGGACATGAGGGTCCCCTCGATCTTCTCGTAGTGCTCGAGCTCCACCTGGAACAGTCGCACGAGCTCGACCGCGAGCCCGGCGGTTCCCGCGATGCCGACGAGGCTGTACTCGTCGGTGGCGAACACCTTCTCCATGTCGCGGTTCGCGATGAGGTTCCCCATGGTGGCGCGCCGGTCGCCCGCCATGACGACGCCCCCGGAGTACGCGAGGGTGACGATCGTCGTCCCGTGCGGGGCGTCGAGAGCGGCTCCGGCCGGGAGGACCCGCCGGGACGGCAGCAACCCCGGGGCCTGCGCCGAGAGGAACTCGGTGAACGAGGACGACCCCGGGACGAGGAAGGGCGCCGGCAGCCGCCCGCTGTGGGCTCCGGCGGTCACTGGCCACCCTTCTGGACGAACCCGCGGACGAACTCCTCGGCGTTGGACTCCAGCACCCCGTCGATCTCGTCGAGGATGTCGTCGATCTCGCTCGCCTGGACCGTCGGGGCAGCGGCCACCGCCTCGGGGGCGTCGTCGGGTCCGCCGTCGTCACGACGCTGCGGCTTGACCTGCTCCTGACCGGCCATGGTGACCCCTCCTGAAGGTGGACTGCTCCGAGCCTAGTCGGACCGTCCCGGGGCACGACGAAGGGCCGGTCGAGCGGTCATCCCGTGGGACGGACGAGGTCAGGCGTCGTGGGCCGTCGCGGCCAGCGCAGCGAGGAGCGACGCCGCGTCGGGGGCGGACCGCACGAGGTCACCCACCCCCTCCTCGGTGCCCTTGAGCGGCTCGAGCATCGGCACGCGCTGGAGTGTCCGCTGGCCGGCGACGTCGAAGATGACCGAGTCCCACGACGCAGCCACGACGTCGTCGGGGAAGCGCCGCAGGCAGGTGCCCCGGAACCAGGCGCGGGTGTCCGTGGGCGGCTCCTCCACCGCACGAACGACGTCCGCCTCGTCGACGAGCACCTCCAGCCGGTCTGTGGCGACGAGCCGGTGGGCCAGCCCTCGGTCCGCACGGACGTCGGACCACTGGAGGTCGACGGCCTTGAGCCGAGGGTCGGCCCAGCCGAGGCTGTCCCGGTCCCGGTAGCCCTCGAGCACCGCGAGCTTGGCCACCCAGTCGACCTCCCGGCGAGCCTCCATCGGGTCCTGACCGAGGTGGTCGAGCACCGTTCCCCACCAGTGCATGACCTCGGCGGTGTCGGGGTCGGGAGCATTCCCGGAGCGCTCGGCGACGAACCGTGCGGCCCGGTCGTGATACTCCCACAGCAGCTCCAGCGCCGTCATCCGTCGTCCGTCGGCGAGCTCGACCTTTCCCTGCAGGGTGAGGTCGTGCGACACCTCCTGGAGGGTGGCGACCGGCCGTCGCACCGAGAGGTCGTCCCGGAGGGCGTCGGCCTCGATCATGGCGAGGACGAGCGAGGTCGTGCCCATCTTGAGCAGGTTCGCGACGTCGCAGTGGTTGGCGTCCCCGAGGATGACGTGGAGGCGGCGGTAGCGGTCGGCGACGGCGTGCGGCTCGTCCCGCGTGTTGATGATGGGTCGCTTCAGGGTGGTCTCGAGCCCGACCTCCACCTCGAAGAAGTCGCTGCGCTGGGCGATCTGGTACCCCGCCGTCCGCGAGTCGACCCCGATCCCCACGCGCCCTGAGCCGCACATCACCTGGCGGACGACGAAGAACGGGGTGAGGTGGCGGACGATGCTCGCGAAGGGGGTCGACCGCGCCATGAGGTAGTTCTCGTGGGTGCCGTAGGACGCACCCTTGCCGTCGGTGTTGTTCTTGTAGAGGTTGACGCCGGGGGGCACGGTGGCCAGGCGGTTCACCGCCTCCCGCATGACGAGCTCCCCCGCCCGGTCCCACGTCACCGCGGCACGGGGCGACGTGACCTCCGGCGAGGAGTACTCGGGGTGCGCGTGGTCGACGTAGAGGCGGGCGCCGTTGGTGAGCACGACGTTGGCCAGCGTGGGGTCCTCGACGTCGGTGAGCTGGCTGGGGTGCGCCAGCCCGCGGCCCATGTCGAACCCACGGGCGTCCCGCAGGGGGGCCTCGTCGGCGTAGTCCCAGCTGGCCCGGGCCGGGCGGATGCCGCGCGAGGCGGCATAGGCGGTCACGACGTCGCCGGAGGCGACCATCGGGTTGGCCGCGGGGTTGCCGGGCACGACGATGCCGTACTCCGTCTCGACCCCCATGACCCGGCGAACGCTCATGTCTCGACCATACTGACCCGGTGCGTGACTACCGCGGCATGTCCCCGATGACGACGATCGTCTCGGCGTTCGCCGACGCCACGAGACGGCCGGTGGAGTCCCTCGACATGGACGGCATCCAGTCGTCGCGCGCCTCCGTGCGGCCGACCCATCGCATCTATGCCGCCGTCACCGGGTCGGCCGACCCGGCGGTGGGCATCACGTACGGCACGGCGCCTGCCCGGGACGACCACGAGATCCCCCTGCGCATCTACCGTCCGCGGGCGCTCCCGGACGCCCGCGCCGACATCCCCGTCGTCGTGTGGTTCCACGGCGGCGGCTGGGTCCTCGGCAACGTCGTGGACTACGACCCCCTCTGCACCTTCATCGCGGCGGAGGTGGGCTGCGTCGTCGTGTCCGTCGACTACCGGATGGCCCCCGAGCACCGGGCGCCGACCGCCGCCCACGACTGCGTCGACGCGACGACCTGGGTCGCCGTCAACGGTGACGTCCTGCGCGCCGACACGAGCCGGATGGCGGTGGCAGGGGACTCCGCGGGTGGCAACCTCGCGGCCGTCGTGGCGCAGGTCCTCCGCGACCACGGCGAGACCCGCCTGCGCCACCAGGCGCTCATCTACCCCGCGACCGACCTCACGATGGCCTCCCCGTCGATCGTCGAGCACGCCAACGCGCCGATCCTCACCAAGCGCAACATGGACGCGTTCCGCGACCACTACGTGGTGCCGGGCCAAGACCTGCGCGACCCCCTCGTCTCGCCGCTCTTCGGTCGGCTCGAGGGCCTCCCGCCCGCGCTCGTGCAGACCGCGGACCGGGACCCGATCCGGGACGACGGCCTGCGCTATGCCGACGCGCTGCGGGCCGCCGGCGTGCCCGTGCGGGTGACGAACTACCTCCGGGTGCCCCACGGGTTCTGCTCCTTCCCGCACGCCACCCCGGTCGGCCGCCAGCACCGCCTGGAGCTCGTGACCGAGCTCGCCACCGCGTTGGCTCCTCGACCCGCCGGTTAGGCTGACCGCATGCGGGAGGTCGTGGTGTTCTCCGGGTCCGCCCACGCCACTCTCGCCGACGCGATCTGCCGCGAGCTGGGGGTCAGTCTCTCCGCGACCCACATCAGCCGGTTCAGCAACGACTGCCTCCAGGTGCAGCTCCTCGCCAACTGCCGCCAGCGCGACGTCTACATCGTCCAGCCCCTCGTGCCGCCGACGCAGGACTCGCTCATGGAGCTCCTGCTGATGATCGACGCGGCGCGGGGAGCGTCCGCCGCGATGATCACGGCCGTCATCCCCCACTTCGCGTATGCCCGCAGCGACAAGAAGGACGCCTCGCGCGTCTCGTACGGCGGCCGTCTCGTCGCCGACCTCATCGCCACCGCCGGGGCGGACCGGGTGCTGACGATGAACCTCCATGCGCCGCAGGTGCACGGCTTCTTCTCGGTGCCCGTCGACCACCTCACGGCGCTGGGGGTCCTCGCCGACCACTTCCGGTCCCAGGACCTCGCGGGGTCGGTCGTCGTGTCGCCGGACCTCGGGAACGCCAAGGACGCGACGCAGTTCGCCCGCCTGCTCGGCCTCCCCGTGGCGGCCGGCTCGAAGCGCCGCCTCGCCGACGACCGCGTCGTCATCGACTCCATCGTCGGCAACGTCACCGACCGACGCGCGATCGTCCTCGACGACGAGATCGCCACCGGTGGTTCCATCGTCGAGCTCCTCGACCGGCTCGCCGACCAGGGGGTGACCGAGGCGGCTGTCGCGTGCACACACGGCCTCTTCGGCGGTCAGGCGGTGGAGCGCCTGCGCGGACACCCGATGATCACCGAGGTCATCACCACGGACACGGTTCCCGCGCCCCGCGGCTGGCCGGAGCTCCGGGTGAGGTCCGTCGCCGAGCTGATCGCGGAGGCGATCACCCGGATCCACGAGGGCGAGTCGGTCTCGAGCCTCTTCGACGGCGTCGACCCCACGCACGCCCCACCTCGCCAGCGGTCGTTGTTCGACCGGGTCGGCACCTGACCGACCGCGCCACGCTCCGCGTGCCGCCCGCCACCCGGCGGCGGGTCAGAGGTACTGGCCGGTGTTGGCGACCGTGTTGATCGACTTGCCCGGCTCGGTGCCCTCCTTGGTCTTGATGAGGGTGCGGATGTAGACGATCCGCTCCCCCTTCTTGCCGGAGATCCTGGCCCAGTCGTCCGGGTTCGTCGTGTTCGGAAGGTCCTCGTTCTCGCGGAACTCGTCGGTGCACGACTGGAGGAGGTGCTCGAC
Source organism: Ornithinibacter sp. (assembly GCA_029266735.1). Lineage (GTDB taxonomy): Bacteria > Actinomycetota > Actinomycetes > Actinomycetales > Dermatophilaceae > Fodinibacter. The sequence goes on along the minus strand of JAQSWG010000001.1, from coordinate 7,563 downwards.
CCGAAGGCCCCGCTGGCCGGTGTCGAGGAAGTCCTTGATGGCCATCTTCTTGGCTCGGTCGACGATGTTCTGGATCATCGCGCCGGAGTTGAAGTCCTTGAAGTAGAGGATCTCCTTGTCGCCCCCGGCGTAGGTGACCTCGAGGAAGCGGTTCTCCTCCTCCTCGGTGTACATCCGCAGCACCGTGGCGTCGATCATCGCCTCGACGGTCGCCGACTCCGACCCGCCGTTCTGGGCCACGTCGTCCGGGTGGAGCGGCAGGCTGACGGTGAGGTACTTGGCGAAGATGTCGCGGGCGGCCTCCGCGTCGGGGCGCTCGATCTTGATCTTCACGTCGAGTCGCCCGGGGCGCAGGATCGCCGGGTCGATCATGTCCTCACGGTTCGAGGCACCGATGACGATGACGTGCTCCAGGCCCTCCACACCGTCGATCTCCGAGAGCAGCTGGGGGACGATCGTCGTCTCGACGTCGGAGGAGACCCCGGACCCCCGGGTGCGGAACAGCGACTCCATCTCGTCGAAGAAGACGACGACCGGGTAGCCCTCGTTGGACTTCTCCCGCGCCCGCTGGAAGATCAGCCGGATGTGCCGCTCGGTCTCCCCGACGTACTTGTTGAGCAGCTCCGGGCCCTTGATGTTGAGGAAGAAGGACTTCCCCGGCTCCCGGCCCTCCTTCTCGGCGACCTTGCGGGCGAGGGAGGCGGCCACTGCCTTGGCGATCATCGTCTTGCCGCAGCCCGGGGGGCCGTAGAGCAGCACTCCTTTGGGGGGCTTGAGCTCGTGCTCCGTGTAGAGGTCCGGGTGGAGGTAGGGCAGCTCGACGGCGTCGCGAATGGCCTCGATCTGCCCGCTGAGCCCGCCGATGTCGGTGTAGTCGATGTCGGGGACCTCCTCGAGCACGAGGTCGGCGACCTCGGCCTTGGGGATCCGCTCGAACACGAACCCGGAGCGTGACTCCAGGAGCAGCGCGTCACCGGCCCTGATCTTCGTGCCGTCCAGGGATGCCGCGACGCGGCACACCCGCTCCTCGTCGGCCTGGGCCACGACGAGCACGCGACCGTCGGCGAGGATCTCCTTGCACAGCACGACCTCCCCGGTCGTCTCGTACCCGTGGGCGGCGACGACGTTCATCGCCTCGTTGAGCATGACCTCGCGGCCGGGCACGAGGGAGCCCTCCTCGATGGACGGGCTCACGGCGACGTGCATCTTGCGTCCGCTCGTGAGGATGTCGGCGGTTCCTCCCTCGAAGACCTCGATGATGATCCCGTAGGCGGCCGGAGGCTGGGCCAGCCGGTCCACCTCGGACTTCAGGGTGACGATCTGCTCGCGGGCGTCGCGCAGCGTGCGCACCAGCCGCTCGTTCTGGGCCGAGAGCGTCGAGAGCTGGGAGCGCAGCGACGCGAGGTCGCGCTCGAGCGTCCGCAGCTGCGCCGGCGAGGCCTGTCCGCCAGCGCGCAGCCTGGCGATCTCGGCCTCCAGCGACTCCCGCTCGGCCTCGAGGCGCTCGCGCGTGCCCGGCTGGTCGGCCGTGGGCTCGTCGGTGCTCATGCTCGACGATAACCCGTGGTGATCAGCTGTGCGGGGAGGCGTCCGTTCCCGAACGGCGAACCTTGCGGACCCGCTTCTCCGACGGCACCCGCTCGCCGATCGCCTCGGGGGTCCAGTCCTCGCCCACCGCGTCCTCCCCTGACACGTAGCCGCGGCCGGGGCGGCGCTTGCGCAGGGGCGGGGTGACGCCGGGTGCGAGGCGCCGGGTGGTGATGAGGAAGCCGGTGTGGCCGTGCATGCGGTGTTGCGGGCGCACGGCGAGGCCCTCGAGGTGCCAGCCGCGCACGAGCGACTCCCAGGCCTGGGGCTCGGTGAAGGTGCCGAGGTCCCGCATGGCCTCGGCCACCTTGGAGAGCTGGGTCGCCGTGGCGACGTAGCAGATGAGGACGCCACCGGGAGCCAGGGCATCGGCGACCACCTCGAGGCACTCCCACGGGGCGAGCATGTCGAGGACGACGCGGTCCACGCTGGCGGGCACCACCGCGGCGGGAAGGGCCTCGACGAGGTCACCCACCGTCACGGTCCACGCGGGGTGGTCGGCCCCGAAGAAGTCCCGCGCGTTCGCCCGGGCGATCTCGGCGAAGTCCTCGCGCCGCTCGAACGAGTGCAGCCGGCCCGACGCACCCACCGCGCGCAGCAGCGACATCGACAGTGCGCCCGAGCCGACCCCGGCCTCGACGACGACCGCCCCGGGGAAGACGTCCGCCATCGTGACGATCTGGGCAGCGTCCTTGGGATAGACCACCGCGGCGCCGCGCGGCATCGACATGACGTAGTCCGCCAGCAGGGGGCGCAGGGCGAGGTACTCCACGCCCGCGGTGTTGGTCACCGTGGAGCCGTCGGGCAGACCGATGAGGCCGTCGTGGGCGATGTGCCCGCGGTGGGTGTGGAACTGCCTCCCCGGGGTGAGCGTGATGGTGTGCAGCCGCCCCTTCGGATCGGTCAGCTGGACCCGCTCCCCGGCCGAGAAGGGGCCACGCCGCAGCTCGGCGCCGGTGGGGGTCGGCCCCGAGGCTGGTGTCATGGCCGCGAAGTCTAGTTGCGGCCCAGCACGGCTCCCGCAACGGCGTTGAGCCGCTCCGAGGTGACCACGCCCTGCACCTGCCCCGCGCTCGTGACCACCACGAGTGGCTGGCCGGTGGTCGCCATGGCGCGCAGCACCGGCTCGGTGCTGGAGCCCGGCGGGAGGTCGACGACGCACGCGTCCGGGATGCGCACGACGAGGGACGCCAGGCGCGTGCCCGGGTCGAGGAGGCCGAGGTCCGGCGTGTCCCCGGACGGTTCCGGCAGCACGAGGGTCGGCAGGCCCCGCTCGTCGAGCGCCACGATTCGTCGACCGAGCCCCGCGAGCTCGCCGATCGGGGTGGCGGCCGGCACGACGGCGACCGGGTCGAGGACGTCCTCCGGACGGATCCGCGCGAGGAGTCGCTCGTAGGGACCGCGCCGGATGGCGGCGGTCGCCCCCGACCAGAGGATCCACGCCATGACGCCGGCGAGGACGGCGTCGAGCACGTCCGGCGTCCCGCGGGCGAGCGGCAGGGCGACGAACCACAGGACCAGGCCGATGGCGAGCAGGCGCCCGCACCAGCCGGCGACGACGAGGCCGAGGTCCCGCCGGCCGGTGACGCTCCAGACGAGCGACTCCACCAGCTGGCCGCCGTCGAGCGGAAGCCCGGGCAGGAGGTTGAAGCCGGCAAGGAGCATGTTGAGGACGACGAACGACCAGCCGAACTGGGATGCCGGCCAGGGCAGGACGACCATGGCGACGGCCCCCACGCCCGCGAGGACGAGGTTCGCGACAGGACCGCTCACCGCGACGACCGCCGCCCGTCCGGGCGTGGTCCCCGTGCCGTCGTATGCCGTGTGGCCCCCCCACAGCGTCGCGACGATCCGGTGCACGCGGAACCCGAGCAGCCGGGCGCTCAGTGCGTGGGCCACCTCGTGGCCCAGCACCGCGATGAGGATGCCGAGGACGAGCCACGCGGCATACGCCAGGGCACCGCCCGTACCGAGGTCGCGACCCGCCTGCCACCCGGTCCAGGCGATGAAGGCGGCGAGGAACAGCCACGTCCGGTCGAGGTACACCGGGACCCCCGCGACCTGACCCAGGCGCACGGCGCCGGCGGGCGGGCGGGGCGGCACGGACATGGCAGGGACCATACGTCAGGAACCCGGCATACTGGCCCACCGACCATGCTGTCCACCGGAGACGACGCGCCGTGACCGCCCAGCACCGCCCCGACGCCACCGCGGACCTCACCGCGGCCCTGCTCGACCGCGTCCTCGTGCTCGACGGGGCGATGGGGACGATGATCCAGAGCTACGGGCTCGCCGAGGCGGACTACCGGGGCGAACGGTTCGCCGACCACCCCAGCGAGCAGCAGGGCAACAACGACCTGCTGTCGCTCAGCCGGCCGGAGATCGTCCGCGAGATCCACCACGCCTACCTCGAGGCGGGCGCGGACCTGCTCGAGACGAACACGTTCAACGCCCAGCGGATCTCGCTCGCCGACTACGGCATGGAGGGCCTGGCATACGAGCTCAACGTCGCCGCCGCATCCCTCGCCCGGGCCGAGTGCGACGCGATGACCCGACGGACCCCGGACCGCCCGCGATGGGTCCTCGGCGCCATCGGGCCGACCAACCGCACGGCATCCATCTCCCCGGACGTCAACGACCCCGGCGCGCGGAACGTCACCTTCGACGAGCTCGTGGAGGCCTACCTGGAGCAGGCCCGCGGCCTCGTCGACGGCGGCGCCGACGTGCTGCTCGTCGAGACGATCTTCGACACGCTCAACGCCAAGGCCGCCATCTTCGCCCTCGAGACGCTCTTCGAGGAGCACGACCGCCGCTGGCCGGTGATGATCTCGGGAACGATCACCGACGCGTCCGGTCGCACGCTCTCCGGACAGGTCACCGAGGCCTTCTGGTACTCCGTCCGGCACGCCCGACCGCTCGCCGTGGGGCTCAACTGTGCACTGGGAGCGGGTGAGCTGCGCCCCTACGTCGCCGAGCTGTCCCGCCTCGCCGACTGCTTCGTCTCGGCGCACCCGAACGCCGGTCTGCCCAACGCCTTCGGCGAGTACGACGAGACGCCGGAGGCGATGGCCCGCGTCATCGGGGAGTTCGCCTCGGCCGGACTCGTCAACATCGTCGGTGGATGTTGCGGCACGACAGCGCCGCACATCGGCGCGATCGCCGAGGCCGCGACGCAGGGGAAGCCCCGGGAGCGAAGCGTCGTCGCCCCCGCACTGCGGCTGTCCGGGCTGGAGCCGTGCGTCATCGACTCCGACAGCCTGTTCGTCAACGTCGGCGAGCGCACGAACATCACCGGCTCGGCACGCTTCCGCCGACTCATCACCGAGGAGGACTACCCGACGGCGCTCGGTGTCGCCCGCCAGCAGGTGGAGGCGGGCGCCCAGGTCATCGACGTCAACATGGACGAGGGCATGATCGACGGCGTCGCCGCGATGGACCGCTTCCTCAAGCTCGTCGCCTCCGAGCCGGACATCTGCCGGGTGCCCCTCATGATCGACTCCAGCAAGTGGGAGGTGATCGAGGCCGGGCTCAAGGTCACCCAGGGCAAGCCGATCATCAACTCGATCTCCATGAAGGAGGGCGAGGCGGGCTTCCTCGACCACGCCAGGCTGGCCCGCAAGTACGGTGCGGCGGTCGTGGTGATGGCCTTCGACGAGGAGGGGCAGGCCGACAGCCTCGAACGCCGGCAGGAGATCTGCGGCCGGGCCTACCGGTTGCTCGTCGACCAGGTGGGCTTCCCCGCCGAGGACGTCATCATCGACCCGAACATCTTCGCGGTCGCCACAGGGATCGAGGAGCACGCCGCCTACGGCACCGACTTCATCGAGGCCACCCGCTGGATCAAGGAGAACCTGCCCCACGCCCTGGTCTCCGGCGGCGTGTCGAACGTGTCGTTCAGCTTCCGGGGCAACAACGCCGTCCGGGAGGCGATCCACGCCGTCTTCCTCTTCCACGCCATCAAGGCCGGAATGGACATGGGCATCGTCAACGCCGGCGCCCTCCAGCCGTACGACACCGTCGACGTCCGGCTGCGGGACGCCATCGAGGACGTCGTGCTGAACCGGCGCCCGGACTCGACCGAGCGGCTGCTGACCATCGCCGAGGACTACCGCGCGTCCGGGGAGGAGGCGGACCCGGCTGCCGCCGAGTGGCGTTCGCTGCCGGTCCGTGAGCGCATCACCCACGCCCTCGTCAAGGGCATCGACGAGCACGTCGTCCTCGACACCGAGGAGCTGCGGCTCGAGATCGCGGCCGCCGGCGGGCGTCCCCTCGAGGTCATCGAGGGCCCGCTCATGGACGGGATGAACGTCGTCGGCGACCTCTTCGGCGACGGGAAGATGTTCCTCCCGCAGGTCGTGAAGTCGGCGCGGGTCATGAAGAAGGCCGTCGCCCACCTCATCCCGTACATCGAGGCGGAGAAGGACGACGCAGCGAAGAAGCGCAGCAAGGGACTCGTCGTCACGGCCACCGTCAAGGGCGACGTCCACGACATCGGCAAGAACATCGTCGGCGTGGTCCTCCAGTGCAACAACTACGACGTCGTCGACCTCGGGGTCATGGTGCCCACCCAGAAGATCCTCGACACGGCGAAGGAGGTCGGTGCCGACATCATCGGGCTGTCCGGCCTCATCACCCCCAGCCTGGACGAGATGGTGCGGGTGGCCGCCGAGATGGAGCGGCAGGAGTTCACCATCCCGCTCCTCCTCGGCGGGGCGACGACGTCGAGGGCGCACACCGCGGTCAAGGTCGACCGCCAGTACAGCGGGCCCGTGGTGTGGGTCAAGGACGCCTCCCGCTCCGTGCCGGTCGTGAGCCAGCTGCTCTCGGACGGTCAGCGTGAGGCGTTCCTCGACGGCGTCACCAGGGACTACGACGCGATCCGCACCCGGCACGCGGCGAAGACCGGCGAGCGGCCCCTCTCGACGTACGAGCAGGCGCGTGCCAACCGGCTCGGGCTGGACTGGGCCGCGCACCGGCCCGTTCGGCCGCACCTCCTCGCCCAGCAGAGCCGCGACCGCTGGTCCGGGCCCACGGACTCGCACTGGCACCGCGCGGCGACGCAGTTCACCCGGGTCTGGGAGGACTTCCCCCTCGGCGAGCTGCGGCCCTACATCGACTGGACCCCCTTCTTCCTGGCGTGGGAGATCAAGGGTCGCTATCCGGACGTCCTCAACAACCCCGCGACATCCGAGGAGGCCCGCAAGCTCCTCGCCGACGCGAACGCCATGCTGGACCGGGTCGAGCGGGAGCGCTGGCTCACCGCCCGTGGAGTGGTCGGGATCTTCCCGGCCAACGGGGTCGGCGACGACATCGAGGTCTACGCGGACGAGGCCCGGACGACTGTGCTCACCACGGTTCACGGGCTGCGCCAGCAGGGGCAGCACCGCGACGGTGTGGCGAACAAGTGCCTCTCCGACTTCGTCGCGCCGAAGGAGACCGGCATCGCCGACCACCTCGGTGCCTTCGCCGTGACCGCCGGCCTGGGTCTCGAGGAACGGCTCCTGGAGTTCAAGGCGGACCTCGACGACTACTCCGCGATCCTCCTCGAGGCGCTCGCCGACCGGCTCGCGGAGGCGTTCGCCGAGCGGCTCCACGAGAAGGTGCGTAGGGAGCTGTGGGGATATGCCCCGGACGAGCGGCTCGACATGGAGGCGCTCATCCACGAGAAGTACGCCGGCATCCGCCCAGCCCCCGGGTACCCGGCGTGCCCCGAGCACACCGAGAAGGAGACGCTCATGGCTCTCCTCGGTGGCGAGGAGCGCACCGGCATCCGGCTCACCGAGTCGATGGCGATGTGGCCCGGCGCCTCGGTGTCGGGGTGGTACTTCGCGCACCCCGAGAGCCAGTACTTCGTCGTCGGGCGCCTGGGTCGGGACCAGGTCGAGTCGTATGCCGCCCGCAAGGGCTGGGACCTGCGCACCGCCGAGCGCTGGCTCGGCCCCAACCTCGGCTACCAGCCCGAGGACTGACGCGGCG
>JAQSWG010000034.1 GCA_029266735.1 Ornithinibacter sp. | reverse complement strand
CCGCCTGCTTCCCGCCGTCGCCACCTCGGTCCTCGTCCTCGCGAGCGTCGTCGTCGCGGCGGGCACCGGCATCAGCCGGGCGTCCTCGGTTGCTGCGCTGGTCCTCGTCGGACTCCTCGGCGTGGTCGCCCTCGTGGGCAGGGGACGGCTGCCCTTTCTGGGGGCGGTCGGGATCGCGCTCACCGACGTCGTCCTCCTGGTGACGGCTGGGTGACGCCAGCCGGTGGAGTCGACCCTCCCGTCGAAGGACATGCAGCAGTCTCGGCAGTTCTACGAAGGACTCCTCGGACTCACGCCGTCGATGGAGGCACCGGACGGAAGCGTCATCTACCGCGCGGGTTCGGGAAGCTTCGGGGTCTATCCGTCGTCCTTCGCGGGCACCAACAAGGCCACCGCCCTGTCGTTCCAGGTCCCACCGGGACGATTCGACGACGAGGTGGCGGCCCTGCGGCAGAAGGGCCTGACGTTCCAGACCTTCGACGCCGAAGGGCTGAGCTGGGACGAGGGTGTCGCGTCGGCCGGGGACGACTACCGAAGCGTGTGGTTCGACGACCCGGACGGCAACATCCTCAACGTGGTGGCCGGACCCTGGAGCTGACGGCGCCGACGCCGCGCTAGAGGTTGATCATGTGGCCGGCGATCCCCTCGACGGCCTCCTTGACCGACTCGGAGAGCGTCGGGTGGGCGAAGACGTTGCGCGAGACCTCGTCCGCCGTGAGGTCCCACTTCTGCGCCAGCGTGAGGACCGGGAGCAGCTCGGTCACGTCCGGCCCGATCATGTGCGCGCCGAGGATCTCGTTGTGCGTGGCGTCGGCGACGACCTTGACGAAGCCCACGGTGTCCGCGAGGCCCATGGCCTTTCCGTTGGCGGAGAACGGGAACTGTGCCGTCTTGACGTCGTAGCCGCGCTCGCGCGCCTGCTCCTCGGAGTAGCCGAACGAGCCGATCTGTGGGTGGCAGTACGTCGCCCGCGGAGCGAAGTCGTACTCGACGGGCATGGTGGGCGCACCCGCCAGTGTCTCCGCAGCCACGACACCCATGGACTCGGCGACGTGGGCCAGCATGAGCTTGGCCGTCGCATCGCCGATTGCGTAGACGTTGGGCACGTTGGTGCGGCAGTACTCGTCGATCGCGATGGCCCCGCGGTCGGTCAGCGCGACTCCGGTGGACTCGAGCCCGTAGCCCTCGGTGCGCGGCGCGAAACCGATGGCCGACAGGAACTTGTCCGCCTCCAGCACCTGCTGGTCGCCACCGGCCGCGGGTGAGACGGTCACCCGGACCCCTGAGCCGGTGTCCTCGACTCCCTCGACCTTGGTGCTCAGCAGCACCTTCACCCCGAGCTTCTTGTAGTGCCGTGCAAGCTCCTTGGAGATGTCGGCATCCTCCGTCGGCACCATCCGGTCGAGGAACTCGACGATCGTCACGTCGACACCGAAGTTCTTCATGACGTAGGCGAACTCCACGCCGATGGCACCCGACCCGGCGATGATGATCGACCCGGGAAGACTCTCGTCGAGGATCTGCTCCTCGTAGGTGACGACGTTCGTGGAGACCGAGACGCCGGGCAGCATCCGGGTGACCGCCCCAGGGGCGAGGATGAGGTGGTCGAAGGTCAGCTGGCGGCTGGACCCGTCGTTGAGCGCCACCTCCATGGACGTGGGCGAGGTCAGCGTCCCCCAGCCGTCGACCTCCTCGATCTTGTTCTTCTTCATGAGGAAGTGGACGCCCTTGACGATGCCCGCAGACACCTTGCGAGAGCGGGCGAACGTCGCACCGTAGTTCATCGTCACGTCGCCCTCGATGCCGAACGTCGCCTTGTCGTGGGCGAGCGTGTGGGCCAGCGCGGCGTTCGCGATGAGGGCCTTGCTGGGGATGCAGCCGACGTTGAGGCAGACGCCGCCCCAGTACTTCTTCTCGACGACCGCGACCTTCTTCCCGAGCTGGGAAGCGCGGATCGCCGCGACGTATCCACCAGGACCAGCACCGAGCACCGCGACGTCGACATCAGCCATGGCGCCAGCCTATCCGCCGACATCACGAGCCCTCAGCGCAGGTCACGCAGGGTCTCGTGGACCACTCTCGCCACCGGCGCGGCGGTCGAGCCACCCGTCCCGCCCTGCGTCACGACCGCGGAGACGACCCACGTCGGACGGTGAGCCGGGGCGTAGGACACGAACCAGGACGTGTCCCGCTTGCCCAGCACCTCCCCCGTGCCGGTCTTGCCGGCGACCGGCCAGTCCGACGCCATCCCGGAGAAGGCCGCGCGCCCCGTGCCCGACACCACCGCCTCTCGCAGCGCACTGCGGACGTAGGCCCCGACCTTCGGGGGCACCGGGGCCTCCCTGCGGAGGCCGGCGGCGACCTTCTGCGACCTGCCAGACACGGGGTCGACGAGCGAGGCACCGATGCGCGGGGTGACCACCGTCCCGCCGTTCGCGAAGGCGGCATACATCACCGCCATCTGGAGAGGGGTGACGGCGACGTCCCCCTGGCCGATCGCGAAGTTCGCCGCGTCACCGGCGCGGAACTGCCATCCGTCGGCGCAGTTCTCCCGGGCGACGGTCTGGAGGTACGCCGCACGGCTGCGGTCGATGATGTCGGGGTACCCGCTCTTCGCGCGGGCACAGGTGTCGTTCCGGGTCGCCTCCCAGCGCGCCCGCCGCCACTCCCGGTCGGGGATGCGTCCGGGCGCCTCACCCGGAAGGTCGATCCCGGTCCGGCTGCCCAGCCCCAGCCCCGTGGTCACCTCGACGAACGGGTCACGCACGCCGGCATCCGCTCGCAGCCCACCCAGGGCCTTCCACGACTGGTCGGCGACCCGGTAGAAGACCGTGTCGCACGAGATGACGATGGCGCGGTGGAACGACATCGGGTCGTGCGCCCGAGTCTCGTAGTTGTGGAACGCGCGGTTCCCGATGGTGTACGCCGCCGGGCACGGGTAGCGGCCGCCGAGAGGGTTCCCTGCTCGCACGGCCGCAGTCACCGAAGCGGGCTTGATGGTGCTGGCGGGTGCCAGCTCCACGCCGACCGCCCGGGACAGCAGTGGCGTGCCGGCGCGAGGGTCGGTGAGTCGGGCATAGGCGTCCTCGGAGACGCCACCGTTCCAGACGTTCGGGTCGTATGCCGGCGCACTGGCGAGCGCTGCCACGGCGCCAGAGCGCGCGTCGAGCACGACGACAGCGCCGGTGTCGGCGGCCCAGCCGCGCTTCCGGGCGCCGGCCATCCCGGTGGCCAGCGCCCGCTCGGCCGCGGCCTGCACGGTGGCGTCCAGGGAGGTGACGAGGTCGCGCCCCGGGACGGGGTCGGTGCGCGAAACGACGCCCGTGACGAGACCCCGTGGGTCGACGGTGACGACGGTCCTGCCCGGGGTGCCGCGGAGGACGTCGTCGTACTGCTGCTCGAGCCCGGCACGGCCCACGAGGTCTTCGGCCGCGAGGTCACCCTGCCCGTCCACCTCGGTCTGCGTGACCTGGCCGAGGTAGCCCAGGGTGTGCGCGGCGCTCACGCGGAGCGGCCGGGGGTAGGTGCGCAGTGGCCGGGACTCGACGGCCACGCCGGGAAACCGCTCCGGCTGCTCGACGAGTGACAGGGCCTTCGTCGGGTCGACGTCCTCGGCGAGCGGCACGGGCACCTGCGGGGACCCCGCCCAGCACGCGGGTGCCGGCGGAGCACCCTCCTCCCCGCACAGCCAGGTGCGCCCCAGGAGGTCGGCTGCGGGCAACCCCAGCACACCGGCCACCCGCCGGACGAGCGCCTCCCCTCGGTCGGAACTCTCGCTGAGAACCCGCCGCTCGACGGTCACCACGGTGCTCGCGCGGTTGTCGGCGAGCGGCCGGCCGTGCCGGTCGAGGATCCGGCCGCGCAGGGCCGGCACGACGATGGTCCGGGTGTCGAGCGAGAACACGGTCGTGAAGTCCTCATGACCCAGCAGCTGCACCTGTCCCAGCCGCCCGACGAGGGCCCCGAAGGCGAGGACGACGAGCAGCACGACGGAGAGGAGACGACCGTGGTGGGTGCCTGGTCGACGGCCTCGCCCGGGTCGCCTTCTCACCCGTACCGCCGCGGAACCAGACCTCGGTCGCCCGGTACGAGGAGCGGCACGACGACCGCCGCCACCGTGGCGGTCAGCAGACCGCCGAGACCGAGGTGAAGGAGGTCGACCTGAGCGTTCGTCGCCAGGGCGCGGGCCGCGACGGCTCCCTGCACGACCACGGCCGCCATGAGGGCGACGAGCCCCACGCGGTAGGCCGTGACCGGCCCCTCGGACCGGGCACGCCCCGCGAGTGCACCGGCCGCGGCGTAGGCGAAGGCCGTGAGACCCAGGATCGTGGCACCCGGAGGAGCCAGGTCCAGCAGCCAGCCGGCGGCGAGCCCGGCAGCCGCCCCCGCGAGCGGCCCTCGGGTCAGCGCCCAGGCCACGACGACCACGAGGAGGAGGTCGGGCGCCGGGCTGATCCGCCGGGCGCCGAGTGCGACGACGAGGAGGGCGGCGGCGAGGAGGGCCAGGCCCCGGACGACGGCGAGCGCGAGGGCCATCAGCCCGTTCCCGTGACGATCGGCCTGGGGCCGGTGCGTTCCTCGCCGAGGACCACCGCCACGACGTCGAGAGTCGTCGTCTCGACCGCCGGGGCGAGCGTGCCGACCGGGGCCAGCCGCCCTGACGTCGAGTCCGCGGAGCGCACAGTGCCGACGCGGATCCCGGGGACGAACGGTCGGCCACCGACGCTCCCGAGCGTCGTCACGGCGTCGCCCCTGGTCATGCTCCCTCTCTCGACGAGGGAGAGCGACAGCAGACCGGGCTGCGGGCGGGGGGCACCGGGTGCCGGAGCGGCGGCCGCCTCACCGAGCACCCCGGCCGCGCCCACCCGCACGCCGACGACGAGGTCCGGGCTGCCCACCACGAGGACGTCGGCGGTCCAGGCCGTGACCGAGACCACCCGGCCCACCAAGCCTCCGGTGGCGACCACCGTGCGATCCGGTTCTACTCCGTCCCTCGATCCCACGTCGATGGTCACCCGCTCCGGCCCGGACGGCCCTGAGCTGCCCACGGCGACGACCCGGCCGGTCACGAGGCGGGCACCGGCCAACGCCGGGTCGGCCAGGAGGGCGCCCAGCTGCTGGCCGGTCGCCGCTTCTCGCTGGGCAGCAGCCAGCCGGGCCGTGAGGCGCGCCTGCTCGGCTCTCGCCCGAGACAGGGCATCCTCTCCCGGACCGAGCGCACGCTCGAGGGGCCCGAGGGCGGTCGCCGCCGCGCCCCGCACGGGATCGAGGTCTACCGCACCCGTGGACCCGAGCACCGCGACCACGGCCGTGGCAGCCACGGCCGCCCCGAGCACCCGCCGAGAGCGGGACCGCGGAGTGCCGCGAGGGTCAGGCGTGCGACGGACGTGCATCTCAGGGCCGGTGGTTGTCGACGAGCACGGCCTGGAGGGTGCCGAACTCCTCGACGCAGCGCCCCGCTCCGCGCGCCACGGCGTGCAGCGGGGCGTCGGCGGCACGCACCGGGACGCCGAGCTCGTGGCTCAGCCGCTCGTCGAGCCCGCGGAGCAGCGCACCGCCGCCGGTGAGGGCGATCCCGCGGTCGACGACGTCGCCGGCGAGCTCTGGTGGGCAGACGTCGAGCACGGTGCGGACGAGCTCGACGATCTGGAGGACCGGCGTCTCGATCGCCCGGCGCACCTCCGCCGACCCGATGGTCACGGTCTTCGGCAGACCGGTGACGAGGTCGCGACCACGCACCCGCTCACTCAGCTCCTCACGCAGCGGGAAGGCCGAGCCGGCACCGACCTTGAGGTCCTCGGCGCTGCGTTCACCGAGGAGCAGCGAGTACTCGCTCTTGACGTGGGCCAGCAGGGCCTCGTCGATCTCGTCGCCCCCGATCCGGACGGTGCGCGAGCACACCACGCCACCGAGGCTGAGGATCGCGACGTCGGTCGTACCCCCACCGACGTCGACCACCATCGAGGCCCGTGTCTCCTCGACCGGGAGCCCTGCTCCGATCGCGGCCGCCATCGTCTCCTCGATGACGTACACGCGGCGAGCGCCGGAGCGGAGCGTGGCATCCTCCAGGGCACGGCGCTCGACGCCGGTGATGTCGCTCGGGACGCACACGACGACCCGGGGGCGGACGAGGCGGGACGGGGCGACCCGGTCGACGAACCAGCGGATCATCCGCTCCGTGACGTCGGCGTCGGAGATGACACCGTCACGGAGGGGACGGACGGCGGTCACCGACTCCGGCGTGCGGCCGAGCATCTCCTTGGCACGGCTGCCGGCGGCCAGCAGCTGGCTCGTCCCGGTCCGGACGGCCACGACCGACGGCTCGTCGAGCACGACCCCGCGGCCACGCTCGTAGATCACCGTGTTGGCGGTCCCGAGGTCGATGGCGAGGTCCCTGCCGCGGATCCACCCGGACGACCAGCCGCTCATGCCAGCAGGCTAGGTCGGTGGGGTGGGCTACCCCCGGATGCCGCGCCGTGCGCCGTCGCTCAGAGCTCGGGGAACCAGATGTCGATCTCGCGTGCGGCCGACTCCGGGGAGTCGGAACCATGGACGATGTTCTGCTGGACGGGGGTGCCCCAGTCCCGGCCGAGGTCGCCCCGGATGGTCCCGGGTAGGGCCGCGGTGGGGTCCGTGGCGCCGGCGAGGGCCCGGAATCCCTCGATGCACCGCTCCCCCTCGATGACCGCCGCGGCGACGGCACCCGACGCCATGAAGTCGACGAGGGGCTCGAAGAACGGCTTGCCCTGGTGCTCCGCGTAGTGGGAGTGGAGGCTCTCGACGTCAGGGGTCATCACCTGCAGCGCGACGAGGCGGTAGCCCTTCGCCTCTATCCGGCGCAGCACCTCCCCGGTAAGGCCTCGGGCGAAGCCGTCGGGCTTGACGAGGACGAGTGAGCGTTCGATGGTCACCCGACCACCCTAGTCACCGGTGGGGGCGGTCTCGGCGCCGCCCGTGACGGGCTCCGATGCCGTGGTGGCGCCGTTTCGCTCCCGCTCGGCGACGATGGCGTCGACCCTCCTCCCCTGCACGAGGAGCAGCACCCAGAGGGCGGAGAACACGAGAGCGACGCCGACCATGGCGGTGACGAGTGCCGCACTCGCCCACGTCAGCACCTGCACCACCCAGCCGGCCGTGATTCCGTACGGACGGCGCATGAGGCCCGACGCGACCAGCGCCAGCAGGGCGAGCCCGAGCCCCACCCAGAGGAGCCGTTGCCCCTCCTCGGGCCGTCCGGCAGCGATGGCGTTGCCGCGGGCGACGAGGGCGAAGAACGAGAGGATGACGGACTGGCCCAACAGGGCCAACGCGAGCAGCCGGTAGGTGAACTTCCCCTGCCTCCCGTAGAGCGGCAGCCGCCTCACGCGCCGCTCTTCCACCGGTGGGTCTCCACGGCGGCCTTCGACTCCTTGGGGCCGGCGCCCGTGGCCGCCCGGTAGTGCCGGATCGCGCCCACGAGCTCTCCGCGCGCCAGAGCGGCGTCGATGGTGTTCCGTACCTCGGGGGCCAGATCCTCGACGGGGGTGAACGTCGTGCCGGTCGTGCCGCGGCTCGCCCGGTACGACGTCACGACCCACCAGACGAGCACCGCGAGGGCGAGGATGAGGAGCAGCCGGAGGAACGGACTCATCCAGCAAGGGTATGCCGCGGGCGGCTGGTCGCCGATCGGTGCGGGTCGAGCGGCGGGCTGCCTGGTCAGGCGCTCTGGTGTGATGTGGACGTGACGTCGTCCTCCGTGCTCGACCCCCGACTCCTGCGGCGCACCGTGCTCCTCGTCGCGGGGCTGAACCTCGGGTATGCCGGGATCGAGATGGTCGTGGCCGTCGCCATCGGCTCGGTGTCACTCCTCGCCGACTCGGTCGACTTCCTCGAGGACACGGCGATCAACCTCCTCATCGCACTGGCGCTCGGTTGGCCGCTGGCGCGCCGTGCCGTCGCCGGGCACGCGATGGCGATCATCATCCTCGTCCCGGCGCTGGTCGCCGCGTGGCAGGCGGTGAGCAAGGCCTTCGACCCCACGGCACCCGATGTCCCGGCACTGCTCGTCACCGCTGGTGGGGCCGCCGCGGTCAACGCCGTGTGCGCCGTCCTCCTCGTGCGGGTCCGGCACCACGGTGGCTCGCTCACCGGCGCGGCCTACCTCTCGGCCCGAGCCGACGTCGCCGTGAACCTGGCGATCATCGTCATGGCGCTCGTCACCTCCTGGACCGGCTCGGGCTGGCCCGACATCGTCCTGGGCAGCGTCATCGTGATCGTCAACGTGGGGGCGGCCCGGCAGGTCTGGACGCTCGCCGGGGAGGAACGCCTCGCTGCCAGGGCCCTGGCCGGGGAGGACCTCGACGACTGAGCCGCGGGCGGAGGTCCGCGATGCCGCGCGGCCGAGCCAGCCCGTCGTCAGACCGAGGTCGTGCCGAGGAGCATCCTCACCTCGGCGGCGGTCACGACGGACCCGGTGGCGAGCACCCCGCCGCTGACGCCACCGCCGGCATCCGCCATGCCCGCTGCGAGGTCGAGGGCGTCGGGGAGCTCGTCGACGACGGTGACCCGGTGCTCACCGAAGATCTCCGACGCGATCTCCCCCAGCAGCCGCGGCGTCATCGCGCGTGGCGACGTCGTGCGCGTCACGACGACCTCGTCGAGCACGGGCTCGAGGGCCTCGAGCATCTGCCCGGCCTCCTTGTCCTTCATGACCGCGACCACGCCGACGAGCCGGGCGAAGGTGAACGAGTCGGCCATCGCATCGCGCAGCGCCCGCGCACCCGCGGGGTTGTGCGCGGCGTCCACGAGCACGGTGGGGCTCCGACGCACGATCTCGAGCCGACCCGGCGACTCGACGGCGGCGAGCCCGGCCCGGACCACCTCGATGTCGAGCGGCTGCTCGCCGCCACCGAGGAAAGCCTCCACGGCGGCGACGGCGACCGCGGCGTTCTGCGCCTGGTGGCTGCCGTACAGCGGCAGGAAGAGGTCCTCGTAGTCCCCGGCGAGTCCGCGAACGGAGATCTGCTGGCCGCCGACCGCGGTGTCACGAGCGGTGACGCCGAAGTCGGTGCCCTCCACGACCAGCCGGGCGCCGACCTCGTTCGCGCGGTCGACGATCACCTCGACGGCATCCGACTCGACCTGCAGGCCGGACACCGTGATGGCGTCGGCCTTGATGATCCCCGACTTCTCGGTGGCGATCTCCTCGACGGTGTCGCCGAGGAAGTGCGTGTGGTCGATCGCGATGGGCGTGACCACCGACACGGTGGCGTCGACGACGTTGGTCGCGTCCCAGGATCCCCCCATTCCGACCTCGACGACGGCGACGTCGACGGGCAGGTCCGCGAAGGCGGCGTAGGCGACTGCGACAAGAACCTCGAAGTACGTCATCGGTGGCCCGCCGTCGAGAATGGAACGGGCGTCGATCATCTCGACGAACGGGATGACCTCGTCGTACGCCGCCAGGAAGCGCTGCGACTCGATCGACCGGCCTCCGATCGCGATCCGCTCGAGCATCGAGTGCAGGTGCGGCGACGTGAAACGGCCCGTCTTCAGGCCGATCTCGCGCAGCAGGGACTCCACCATGCGGGCCGTGCTCGTCTTGCCGTTCGTGCCGGTGACGTGCACGACGGGGAAGGTGTGCTGAGGGTCGCCGAGCAGCTCCATCACAGCCCGGATCCGGTCGAGGGACGGCTCGAGGTCGTGCTCCGGCGCACGGGAGAGGATGGAGGCCTCCACCTCACGCATCCGCCGGCTGACCTCGACCTGGTACGCCGCCTCGCGCTGGACGCCGTCGGGTGCAGGACTCACCGGCCCAGTCTGCCCCACTGCCGACCGGCCGGAACGCACGCCCGGATCCGATGAACCGCGTAGGTCGCTGGCGCTCAAGGGCGACTGCTCCCGTGATGAGGAGTCCGACGACAGGCGCTCTTATCTACGTACTCCGGGCAGCCGGCTGCCTGACCAGGAGCCGTGATGGGCGCCATGCGACCGATCCTGACTATGTGTGTGCGGTTGTGGTTCGCCTGGAGGACCATGACTTCCAACGTGTAGTCGCGGGGAGGTCCCATGATTCGGCTGCTGCTCGCAGCGCTCGCTGCTTCGGTGATGATCGCGGGCTGCACCAGGTCCGGCGCGGAGACGCGGACCTACGTCGGGCCAGTGACTGAGGTCGACACCCACACTGTCTGTATCGGTGGGCCGGAGGCCAGTGGCGAGTGCTTCGTAAAGGACCAGGTCACGCAGCGCCTACGCGTGAACGACTGTGTCAGCGTCACCTACGCACCGGAGCCTCGACGGCTGAGGCCGTACCGCGCACAGAGGGTCTCAGGCGCGGACGTGCTCCTCGGCGGCTGTGGAGCGTTGCCGGGCGACACCGCCGACGCCTCGTGGACGCTCGCGCCGGGACAAGAGGTCGGTCCCACGTCGAAACAGCTTGAGGTCCTCGTGACCCGAGTGGGGTGCAACAGCGGCGTGACGGGCACGGTCAAGGAGCCGGAGATCGAGGTCAAGCGCGACCGCGTGATCGTCACCTTCGTCGTCGCTCCGGGAGAACCTGGGGCTGCAAACTGCCAGGGTCTGGCAGACGGCCAATGCCTTACCAATGACCACTACGCCAGCACTGCGTTCTGCGCTGACGGCGGCTTCCGGTACCAGCCCTAGCAACGCACGCACATGCCGCGGCCGGCGCAGGTGTCAGGCGGGATGCCGGACCGCGTGACGGACGTAGACCACGCCGTTGTCGAATCGTCGATGGTCAAGCAGCTCGAGGTCGAGTCGTACACCTCGAGGCAGCGCCGGCTTGCCGCCACCGACGAGGACCGGGCACAGCAGCAGTACGCACTCGTCGACCAGGCCGTGCCGGAAGGCCTCGGCCGCGATCCCCGCGCCTCCGATGCTCAGGTCCGAGCCGGAGGTCTCCTTGAGCCGTCGTACCGCCTCGGGCTCGAACTGCCGCTCGATCCTCGTGCGCGCGGTCGACACGTCGGTGAGTGAGGTGGAGTAGACGACCTTGTCAGCGTCACGCCAGATCCCGGCGTACTCGCGGACCACCTCTGGCTCGTTCGTCAACCAGTCGTCGCTCTCCCACACGCGCATCGACTCGTACATGCGTCGCCCGTAGAGCGACGTGCCGATGTGCCGCTCGTGCTCGTTCCAGAACGCGTGCACGTCCTCGTCCGGCACGGACCAGTCGAACGAACCCGTCTCGTCCTCGAGGAAGCCGTCGAGCGAGATGTTGGCCGCGTAGATCAACTTACCCATGGAGGCCTCCGCCCAGACGCGGGCAACAGCGGGACGTGAACAGGCACAGTCAACAGCATCCCCCCGGCTCCGAGATCGATGAGCCCGCCGCGAAGAGAGGAATGCCAGGGCGCCGCCGCCGACGGTGGGCGGTCCGCACGCGCGCGCTCGTGCCGCAACTCGCGCGGCAGACACCCGAGCTCAGGGTCTGCAAGCCGCCTTTCGAAACTCAGCTGGTGACCTCATCGCGTACACGTCCCGGTTCTGGGCGACGTCGTAGTGGTCGATGAAGTACACCTTGCCCGGGGTGAGATCCTCCAGCTGGGCGGGGGTGAGGCTGACGTCCACTGCTGAGCCGCTGTTGTGGTGGGTCCACCCGTACAAGGAATAGGTGCGGTCTGCCTCGAGCGCCTTGAGCGGGGTGGTCGTGGTCCATCCACTCGTGTGACCTGCCAGTGACCACCCGGCCAGCGCTGTAACTGGTTGGTCGGATGTCCAGACTCCGGCGGTGACTTCCTGGGAGTCAGTCGCGCTCCCCTCGTCGTAGTAGAGCGTCGCCCCGTCGATGTGCTTGTCACATACGGCTATGTACCCGATCAGCCCCCCTTCGGCGTCCACGCCGATCCCGGCCTTGCCAACAGGCTCCACCGTGCATCCGGCCAGGAGGGGCACCGCAAGAAGAACACCCAGAAGCCGAGTCACAACCCGCAATGTAGGTCGCGCCCACGGGCGTGGGGTCCGGTCCATGTGATCGTTGCCGAAACGTCCTCTTCTTGCCGCGATGCGGGCGTTGCTGCTTCTCGCCGCCCCTGCCTGATGCTTTCCAGGGGGAACGCCACCCGGCGACGCTCCGTCCTGACAATCGATGACGTTCCTCAGCCACGGCGATGACACGGGCCCAACGCGACAACTCGGTGGGGACATCGTGGCCCTCCGGGAACAATGACCGCCGTGGAGGAGGTCGAGGTCGTCGTCGCGCACCAGGACTGCGCGACGCTTCGCGTCGGCGAGGTGTTCCTGAAGATCGACGGCGACCAGACGCGGTCGAGCGTCGAGGTCGCGGCGATGAGGATGGCTCCCATCCCGACTCCGGAAGTCCTGTGGCGGAAGCCGCCCGTGCTTGCGCTCGCCGCCCTGCCGGGAACGGCACTCGGCCGCCTCGGCCAGAGATCGACCGCGTCGCCGACGACATGGGGGGCGGTGGGTGCCGCAGTACGGATACTGCATGACGCGCCGCTGCCGCCATGGCCCGGTCGAAGCCTCGACGAGACCGCCTCGCGCCTCGACAGAGAATGCACGTGGCTCCTCACGAACGACGTCCTCCCTGCCGACCTGGTCACACGAAACCGCCGACTGGCCGAGACTGCGCTCCGGGTATGGACGCCGATGTTCACGCACGGCGACCTGCAGGTGGACCACGTGTTCGTCGACCGTGACGAGATCACCGGTGTGGTCGACTGGACCGAGGCAGGCCCGGGCGATCCGATGTACGACCTCGCCATCTTGACGCTCGGACATCGGGAGCACCTCAGCGACCTGCTAGCCGGCTACGGCCATGAGGTCGATCTCGATGTGATCCGCTCGTGGTGGTCGCTGCGGTGCCTGACGGCGGTCCGCTGGCTGGTCGAGCACGGCTTCGACCCGTTCTTGCCGGGCTGCGAGGTGGACGTGCTGAGATCCCAGTTCTGACACTGCACGGTGTCGTCTGCTGCTACACGTCTGCCATCACGTGACCACGCGACACGTGCGCTCACGGCCCCTCAGTGCTTCGTGACTCGGAGACGTGCCCGGTGGCCCTCGCCCACGACGACCTCGCTCACACCGTCGTCGGACGGTTCGAGCGCGTCGATGTCCGGTGCGACCGACAGCGTCAACGCGAGCGTCTCGCGGGTGACGAGGTCGCGATGGGCGAGCACCGCCCGGTGCACGAAGTCGGCACCGGCGATCTCCAAGGAGATGCGGTCCGACACGTCGAGAGCGGCATGTCGCCGCGCCTGCTGCACGGCTCGGACGATGTCGCGTGCGGCACCCTCCAGCTCGAGCTCCGGCGAGACGTCGGTGTCGAGGACGACGAAACCGCCGCCCGGCAGCATCGCCGTGGCGTGCGAACCGGCCTGCTCCTCGTCGACGACCGTCTCGAGCGTGTACTCATCCTCGACGAGCGGCAACCCCGCGGACACCACCGTCCCGTCCTCGGCCACGGACCAGTCTCCGCTCTTGCTGCCCTTGATGGCCGCCTGGACGTCCCGGCCCAGCCTCGGGCCGGCGGCACGGGCGTGAACGACCAGCCGCGAACGGATGCCGAAGTCGGACTCGTGCGCCTCACGCACGTCCAGCAGGGTGACGGTCTTGACGTTCAGCTCGTCCGCGACGATCGAGGTGAACGGCTCCAGTCCTGCCGGGTCGGGCGTGACGACGGTCAGCGTGGCCAGCGGCAGACGCACCCGGAGCCCCTGCGCCTTGCGCAGCGACGAGGCCGTGGAGCACACCGCCCGGACCTGGTCCATGGCGGCGACGAGGGCGTCGTCAGCCGGCAACATGGCCGCATCCGGCCAGTCCTCCAGGTGCACGGAGCGGCCGCCCGTCAGCCCCCGCCAGATCTCCTCCGTGACGAGCGGTAGGAGTGGGGCCGCCACCCGGGTGAGGACCTCGAGCGTGGTGGACAGCGTGTCGAACGCCGCGTGAGCAGTGGACGCCTCGCCCGCACTCGTCTCGGTGTCCCAGAACCGCTGTCGGGAGCGGCGGATGTACCAGTTCGTCAAGGCATCCACGAACTGGCGCACCGACTCGCAGGCACCCGGGATGTCGTAGACGTCCATCTGGCCCTGCACCGTCTGGACGAGGACGCGCAGCTTGGCGAGGAGGTAGCGGTCGAGCGGGTCCGTCGAGTCGGTCGACCACCGTGCCGCGTAGCCGGCGCCACCGTGCATGGCGTTGGCGTAGAGGGAGAAGAAGTACCAGCTGTTCCACAGGGGGATCAGGACCTGGCGAACACCCTCGCGGATGCTCTCCTCGGTCACCGAGATGTTGCCCCCACGCAGGATCGACGAGGACATGAGGAACCACCGCATCGCGTCGGCACCGTCGCGGTTGAACACCTCGTTGACGTCGGGGTAGTTGCGCAGCGACTTGCTCATCTTCTGGCCGTCGCTCCCGAGGACGATGCCGTGGCTGAGGCACGACGAGAAGGCGGGACGGTCGAAGAGCGCCGTGGCGAGCACGTGGAGCGTGTAGAACCACCCGCGGGTCTGGCCGATGTACTCGACGATGAAGTCACCCGGGAAGTGGTGCTCGAACCAGTCCGCGTTCTCGAACGGGTAGTGCACCTGAGCGAACGACATGGAGCCGGAGTCGAACCAGACGTCGAGGACGTCCTCGACCCGGCGCATCGTCGAGTTGCCGGTCGGGTCGTCGGGGTTCGGCCTGGTGAGGTGGTCGACGAACGGCCGGTGGAGGTCCGGCTCGCCACGCTCGTTGCGCGGAAGCCGACCGAAGTCGCGCTCGAGCTCCTCGAAGGAGCCGTAGACGTCGATCCGTGGGTGTGCCGGGTCGTCGGAGCGCCACACGGGAATGGGGCTCCCCCAGAACCGGTTCCGCGAGATCGACCAGTCGCGGGCGTTCTCGAGCCACTTGCCGAACTGCCCGTCCTTGACGTGCTCGGGCACCCACGTGATCTCCGAGTTCAGCTCGACCATCCGGTCCTTGAACTTCGTCACCTCGACGAACCAGGAGGAGACCGCCATGTAGATGAGGGGCTCGCGGCATCGCCAGCAGTGCGGGTAGGAGTGGTCGTACGTCTCGCGGCGCAGGAGCACGGTCCCCCGGGTCACGGCCCCGCGGCCACCCTCGCCGCGGGTCGCCGACGTGAGGTGACCGATGATGACGGGGTTCGCGTCGAAGACGTGCAGACCTTCATAGTCGGCGACGGGGAAGGTGAAGCGGCCGTCGGGACCCACGGGGACGACCGGCTGGATGCCGTACTGGTCGGTGAGCTGCTTGTCCTCCTCACCGAACGCCGGAGCGATGTGGACGATCCCCGTGCCGTCGTCCGTCGTCACGTAGTCGGCCGGCAGCACGACGTGCGACTTCGCGTGGCCCTGGTAGTACGAGAACGGCGGCGTGTAGGCGCGACCGAGGAGATCCCGGCCCTTCAGCCGCTGGACGATGCGGTCCGCGGCGTCGTCGCCGAGCTCCCGTGCGTAGGCCGCCAGCCGGGCCTCGGCGAGGACGTAGCGCTCGGTGCGCCCCGAGAACTCGGACTCCACGACGACGTAGTCCAGGTCCGGCCCGACGGCCATCGCGAGGTTGCTCGGCAGGGTCCACGGCGTGGTCGTCCAGATCAGCGCCAGCTCGCCCGTCTCGAGGCGGTGGCCCACGGTGACGGCGGGGTCCTGACGGTTCTGGTAGACCTCCTCGTCCATCCGCAGCTCGTGGTTGGACAGCGGGGTCTGGTCGTTCCAGCAGTACGGGAGGCAGCGGAAGCCCTCGTACACGAGGCCCTTGTCGTACAGGGTCTTGAACGCCCACAGGACGGACTCCATGAAGCTGGGGTTCAGCGTCTTGTAGTCGTTGTCGAAGTCGACCCACCGCGCCTGCCGGGTGACGTACTCGCGCCACTCGTCCGTGTACTTCATCACCGAGTCGCGGCACTTGGCGTTGAAGGTCTCGATGCCGAGCTCGAGGATCTCCTCCTTGGTCTTGATGCCGAGCTGGCTCATCGCCTCGAGCTCGGCAGGCAGGCCGTGGGTGTCCCATCCGAACCGGCGCTCGACCCGGCGTCCACGCATCGTCTCGTACCGGGGCACGATGTCCTTGACGTAGCCGGTGAGCAGGTGGCCGTAGTGCGGCAGGCCGTTCGCGAACGGCGGTCCGTCGTAGAAGACGAACTCGTTCGCGCCGTCCTCGCCCGTCGGCCGGTTCGCGACCGAGGCGGCGAAGGTGTCGTCGGCCGCCCACCGGGCGAGCACGGCATCCTCGATCTGAGGGAACCGGGGACTGGCCGGCACGCCGAACGCCGCGCCGGTGTGCTCACCGGTCGTGGACACCTTGGGGTACGTCATCGTGCTGCTCCTGCGGGTCGTCGACTCGTCACTGCCGGGACGAGGACGACGGCACGTGAACGGCATCCCGTATGCCGGCCGCGCACCACCGCGGTACCACCTCGCTTGCCGCCGAGGCGGCCGCTCTTGCACCAGGTCGTGACGTGACCCCGACGTCCGGTTCTAGTGAGGACCACAGCCTGAGCAGTGGTCCCGTTCTTCCGGAGGCTCGCCGCTGATGACGGCTCGAACGCCTGTGCCGGGAGTCTACCGGCGACCACCGGGTCGTCTCCACCACGATGTGGCCGCTGAGGGTGCACGCGCGGAGGTGAAGCGGGGTAGAGTCGCGGCGTCGCCCTCAGGGCGGCACCCACACGCACCTGTTCGGGGGAAGCCGGTCCAAGTCCGGCACTGTCCCGCAGCCGTGGGTCACGACCTCTCGTCGTGGCGAGTCGGAATGCCCGGCAGGTGCGAGCGGCTCCAGTTCACCCGTCGAGGAATGCGGGACGGAGCCCGAGTGCCGGGGCTCTCCCGGTGGTTCGGGCATCACGTCATGAACCGCTCGGAGAGGCACACATGACCATCACCACGACCACCCGGGGCGCGCTGCTGCGGCGAGTCGGGACCCTGCTCGTCGCCGCGACACTCGCCGGCGCGCCGGCGGCGAGCGCGTTCGCCGACCCGACCGACCCGGCGACGCCGACCGCGACCGCATCCGCGGCTCCTCCGTCCAGTGCGCCGGCGGAGCCCAGCCCCGCCCCGTCGACGCCCACGCCCTCGCCATCGGTCCCGGCGCCCAGCACACCGAGCCTGTCGCCGAGCGCCACCGCGACGACGACACCGGCGCCGGTGGGCGACCACCGCCTCGCCGGCGCGTCGGACACCTCCCTGCTCGCGGCGACCGGGACGGCCGCCCCCCAGACGGTCGCAGCAGCCGACTTCGTGGCTCGTACGCTGGCCGACGGGGACGACCACTATGTCTACCCGGACAGCACCTACTTTGACGGCGGCAACACCATCGACGCGATCATCGCCCTGGCCGGCTCGGCCACGGGTGCCACACAGGCGGCGGAGTCCCTCCGGTACGTCGAGGACAACCTCGACGTCTACGTCGGCTCGGGAGGCGAGGCCTACGCCGGCCCCACGGCCAAGACGCTCCTCGCCGTGGTCGTCGCGGGCGGCGACCCGACGAGCTTCGGCGGGGTCGACCTCGTCGCCGACCTGGAGGCGCTGGAGAGTGAGGGTCGCTTCAGTGACGCCTCCGCCTACGGGGACTACTCCAACACCATCGGACAGTCGCTGGCCCTGATCGCGCTTCTCCGGGCGGGGCAGACCGTGAGCACCGCCTCGGTGGACGTCCTCCTCGACCAGCAGTGCGCCGACGGCGGTTTCCGCGGCGCCCTCGAGGGGGACGCCTGTGTCAGCGACCCGGACGCGACCGCCTTCGCCGTCCAGGCGCTCTTCGCTGCCGGCTCCACAGAAGCCGCGGAGGAGGCCGTTTTCTGGCTCGCGGCTGCGCAGGCCGACGACGGCTCGCTCGAGAGCGCGGACGGCACCCCCAACGCCAACACGACCGGGGTCGCAGCGCAGGCCTTCGCCGCCGCGGGTCGCGACGCCGAGCTGGCCGCGGCACAGGGGTTCCTCGCGTCACTCCAGTACGGCTGTGCGGCACCCGCGGCCCTGCGCGGTGGGCTGGCGTTCTCCGCCTCCACCCGGTCCACGACGGGGATCACCGACAGCGACCTGCGCGCGACGCCGCAGGCCACCTTGGGGCTCTCGGGCAAGTCCCTGCTGAGCGCCACCCTCGCCGGCGCCGCCGAGACCACGACCGGGCTGGAGTGCGCCGGCACGAGCAGCCCGCCGCCGTCCACCACCTCGCCCGCTCCGACCCAGCCGGCCGCGACGGAGACGCCGACCTCCGGATCAGTCGCGGGCGGAGCCGGCAGACCCGGCGCAGGCGCCCCCACCGGTTCCCTCGCCCAGACCGGCAGTGACCTGCTCCTTCCGCTCGGGCTCGGCCTGGTGCTCGTGCTCGTGGGCGGCCTTGCCGTCTGGGGCACGTCACGACGCCGGGGGGCGCACGCCTGATGCGTGGCTCCGAACCCCGCCTTCTGCGCCACCTGACGGGCGCCGCCGCCGCCTCCGGCCTGGCGCTCGCCGGGCTGGTCATGACGTCGGCGCCCGCGAGCGCCGCAGCGTGCTCGGGCACCTCAGGCGTCACCGTGGTCGTCGACACCGGGGGTTCGGTGAACACCCGCTGCGCCGCGGGCGACCCCGCCTCCGGGCTCAGGGCACTGACGGCAGCCGGGTTCTCGGTGACCTACCCGCAGCAGTATCCGGGCAGTGTCGTCTGCCGGATCAACGGATTCCCGGCGTCGGACCCGTGCGTCCGCATGCCCCCGGCGGACGCCTACTGGGCCTTCTTCCATGCGACGCGTGGAGGAGGCTGGACCTACAGCTCGAGCGGGGTCTCCAGCTACGACCCCCGCCCCGGAACGGTCGTCGGGTTCCGTTTCGGCGCGGGTCAGCAGCCGCGCGTCGCCCCACCCGAACCGACGGCCACGAGCGCTCCGGCGGTCACGACCACGAAGCCGCAACCCACGTCGGCGCCCCGGACGACGACCTCCGCACCTGAGGTGACGAGTGCACCTCCAAGCATCTCGTCCGGTGCCGCGGCGACCGCGCAGGCACCGGGCGTGACCGCCTCCGTTCCACCGTCGCACACGGCAACCCCCTCGAGATCGGCATCGGCGTCCGCCTCACCATCCGGCCCGGCGACGCCGACGGCGACCTCTTCGGCCACGCCCTCGACGAGCGCGACCCCGCTTGCCGCGGCACCGACCGCAGAGCCGGACGACGGCCCGCCCGGCATGGGCACCCTGGTCGCGGGTGCCGCCCTCCTCGCCCTCGTCGGCGGCGGGGCCGGCTGGACAGCGTGGAAACGACGCGCCTGACGCCATGACCGGTCCGATGACGTCCAGCCTCCCGCGCGCCGTGCACCCCGCGGCGTGGTGGGGGTGGGCCATCGGCATGGCGGTCGCGGCCAGCACGACGACGAACCCCGTCCTGCTCCTCCTGGCCCTGTGCGTGGTGGCCCTGGTCGTCGCCGCCCGCCGCGGGACGTCGCCGTGGGCGAGGGCGTTCCGGTTGTACCTCTGGCTCGGCCTCGCCATCGTCGTCGTGCGAGTCGTGCTGCACGTGCTCGTGGGCCTGAAGTTCGGGGAGATCGTGGTCCTCCGGCTCCCCGAGGTGACTCTCCCGTCGTGGGCGGCCGGCATCCAGGTCGGCGGGACGGTCTACCTGGAAGGTCTGCTGGCCGCCGCCCTCGCCGGTCTGCGCCTCGCGGTCATGATCGCCTGCATCGGTGCCGCCAACGCGCTCGCGAACCCGAAACGGCTGTTGCGCGCCCTTCCCGGCGCCCTCCACGAGATCGGCTCGGCCGTGGTGGTGTCGGTGTCGGTCGCGCCCCAGCTCGCGGAGAGCGTGCAGCGGGTCCTCCGGGCACGACAGCTTCGCGGTGACACGACGCGTGGGCTCCGCGCCGTCCCCACCGTCGCTCTTCCCGTCCTCGAGGACACTCTCGAGCGGTCCCTGCTCCTCGCCGCGGCGATGGACTCCCGTGGGTACGGCCGGACCGAGCACGTGCCCCGGGGGCACCGGCTCGTCACGGGTGCGGTGACCCTCGGGGGTCTCCTCGCCAGTGCCGTCGGCATCTACGGCGTGCTCGACGCGACGACGCCGGCCATGATGGGCACCCCGACCCTCCTCGCGGGCCTGGCCCTCTCCGGCCTGGGCCTCTGGCTCGGCGGGCGGCACGTGCCGCGGACGACGTACCGGCCCGACCCCTGGCGTGGCGCGGAGTGGCTGACCGTCGGTTGCGGGGTCTTCGCCGCCGCCACGCTGGTGACCGTGTCTCGCATGACGCCCGAGCTGCTCGTGATGCCCCTCACCCCGCTGGCCGTGCCGCCCCTCCCCCTCGCACCCGTCGTCGGGCTGCTCGTCGGCGCGCTGCCGGCATACCTCACCCCCGCACCGCTGCGGCCGGCGGCGCGAGTCGCGCACCGAGGCGCCCGGGACCGGGTGGTCGTGCGTGGCTGACCACGCGATCTCCCTCGAGCGAGTGTCGGTCACCCTTCCGGGGGCCGACGGACCGGTGCTGCGTGAGGTCGACCTCACCGTGGAGGAGGGCGAGCTCGCTCTCGTCGTCGGACGCACGGGGTCCGGCAAGTCGACCCTGCTCGGTGCGATGTGCGCGCGGGTGCCGCACTTCACCGGGGGCGTCCTCACCGGACACGTGCTCCTCCATGGACGCGACACCCGCGACCACCGTCCGCGCGACCTCGCCGACGTCGTCGGTGTCGTGGGGCAGGATCCCGTGGCGGGGTTCGTCACCGACACGGTCGAGGAGGAGCTCGCCTACGGCATGGAGCAGCTGGGGCTACCCGGCACGACGATGCGAAAACGGGTCGAGGAGACCCTCGACCTCCTCGGCATCGCCGAGCTGCGCGACGCGCCGCTGCGCGACCTGTCGGGTGGGCAACAGCAGCGTGTCGCCATCGGGTCGGTGCTGACCGCGCACCCGCGGGTGCTCCTGCTCGACGAGCCGACCTCCGCCCTCGACCCGACCGGCGCTGAGGAGGTGCTCGCGACCATCACCCGGCTCGTCCACGACCTCGCCGTCACCGTCGTCGTCGCGGAGCACCGCGTCGAACGGGTGCTCCACTACGCCGACCGGGTCGTCCACGTCTCCCGGGACGGCTCGGTCAGCTCCGGGACGCCGGCGGGCCTCATGGTCGAGAGTGACATCACCTCTCCTGTCGTCGAGC
Source organism: Ornithinibacter sp. (assembly GCA_029266735.1). Taxonomy (GTDB): domain Bacteria; phylum Actinomycetota; class Actinomycetes; order Actinomycetales; family Dermatophilaceae; genus Fodinibacter. The sequence continues at coordinate 59,604 of JAQSWG010000034.1, read as the reverse complement.
TGGGCCGGTATGCCGGGTGGGCGCCGCTGCCGCTGTCGGTGCGCGACGCGCGCCGGGCGGCTCGCGACCTGCGGGCTGACCTCCTCGGGACGCTCGAGAGGTCGTCGCCCGCGGACCGGTCGGCCTCCGGAGAGCGCCGCCGTCGCGGCCACGTCGCCCGACAGGGGGGCGTGCTGTCTGCTCGGGGTGTCGTCGTCCGTCACCCCGGGGACGTCGTCGCCGTCGCGGGCGTCGACCTCGACCTGTTCCCCGGGGAGGTCACCGCCGTCATGGGGCGCAACGGGTCCGGGAAGTCCTCTCTCCTCTGGGCACTCCAGGGAAGCGGAACGATGAGCAGCGGGACGGTCCGGGTCGTGCCCCCGGCCACGCGGGCCCCGACACCCGAGACGGCCGCCTCGGGTGGAACCGGGGGCACGGCATCCGACAGCGTGGACCCCCGCGTCCTCGGGGCCGCTGAGCGACGGGCGCTCGTGGGGCTGGTGCCGCAGTCCGCGGCGGATCTGCTGTACCTCGACACCGTCGGCGCGGAGTGTCACCAGGCGGACCGTGAGAGCGGGAGGCTGTCGGGCACGTGCGCCGACCTGCTCGTCGAGATCGCCCCCGGAGTCCTCGCGGACCATCACCCACGCGACCTGTCCGAGGGACAGCAGCTCGCCCTCGTCCTCGCGGTCCAGCTGACCGCGGACCCGCCGGTGCTGCTGCTCGACGAGCCGACTCGGGGCCTCGACCCGACGGCCAAGGCCGCGCTGAGCCGCCTCCTGCGCGACCTCGCGGCGCGCGGTCGGTCGATCGTCGTGTCGACGCACGACGTCGAGTTCGTCGCGGAGTGCTCCGACCGCGTGGTCGTGCTGGCGGCGGGTGAGGTGGTCGCCGACGGCCCGACCGCCGAGGTCGTCACGTCCTCCCCGGCGTTCGCCCCGCAGGTGTCCAAGGTGACGGGCCCCGGCCCCTGGCTCACGGTCGCAGACGTGCGAGCCGCCCTCGAGGGGGTGCCCGCGTGAGCGAGCGCAGGGTCGGCGACGCCGGTTCGCCGGGTCGACGTCGTCGGACGCGGGTGCTCGCCCTGCGGCCGCGCTCCGCCGCGGCGGTCGGGCTGGTCAGCGCCGCGGGACTGGTGGCCTTCTGCTGGCCGCTCCTCGTGTCGCCCGGGTCCGGACTCGCCCACGGGGGCGACGCACCCCTGGTCTTCGCGCTCATCCTCCCCCTGCTGCTCGCCGTCGTCCTCGCCGAGATCAGCGAGGGAGGGATGGACGTCAAGGCCGTCGCGATGCTCGGGGTCCTGGCGGCGGTAGGCGCCGCCCTCCGGCCCCTCGGCGCCGGCACTGCCGGTCTCGAGACGGTGTTCTTCCTCCTCGTCCTGGGCGGGCGGGTCTTCGGCGCCGGCTTCGGGTTCGTGCTCGGAGCGGTGACCCTGTTCGCCTCAGCACTGGTCACCGGAGGTGTCGGGCCGTGGCTGCCGTTCCAGATGCTCGGGGCGGCATGGGTCGGCTGGGGCGCGGGCCTCCTGCCACCCGCACGGGGGCGGGCCGAGGTGCTGCTCCTCGCCGCCTACGGCGCCCTGGCCGGACTGGGCTACGGGCTCCTGCTCAACCTCTCCTTCTGGCCGTTTGCGACCGGGCTGGCCAGCGAGCTGTCCTTCGTGCCCGGCGCTCCGCTGCTGGACAACCTCCACCGGTTCCTCGTCTTCACCCTCGCCACCAGTCTCGGATGGGACATCGGCCGGGCGGTGACGACCGGGGTGCTCGTGCTCGTCACCGGTCGTGCGGTCCTGGGAGCGCTGCGGCGGGCCGCTCGACGAGCGGCGTTCGAGGAGCCGGTCCAGTTCGAGGCGGCCGACGTGGCACCATCGTCGCCATGAGTCCCCTCGAGCTGGACCGAGACCCCGCCTGGCTGAGCCGCGAGGACCTCGACGCGGCCCGGGAGAGGCTGCCGATCCTCTACGTGGATGCCGTCCCGGTGCGGGTCGACGAGCGCGGCTCCGTCACCGCCGTCGGGGTGCTCCTGCGGCTCGCAGCCGAGGGAACCGTGAGCCGTGAGCTCGTGTCCGGCCGGGTCCTGCACCACGAGCGGGTCCGCGATGCCCTCCTGCGCCACATCGAGAAGGACCTCGGTCCGATGGCGCTTCCGCAGGTCCCGGTGAGCCCGCAGCCGTTCACGGTGGCTGAGTACTTCCCCACTCCCGGCGTGACGCCGTTCCACGACCCGCGTCAGCACGCCGTGTCGCTGGCCTTCGTCGTGCCCGTGACCGGCGACTGCGCGCCCCAGAACGACTCGCTCGACCTCACCTGGTTCACTCCGGACCAGGCGCTCGATCCCGGGGTGCAGGCGGAGATGGACCGCGGCCACGGCGTGCTGCTCCGGCAGGCCCTCGCCCACCTCGGCCACCCGGTCTGACCGTCGCCGCCGTCCCACCGACTGCTGCCACCCGACGGGCCACGTGGTCACATCCGGCTGACGAAGGCCAGCACGTCGCGCGGAACTCGTCGGCTCGACGCCACGGCCACGTGGCCCTTCCCCTCGTACCGGTCCAGAGTGCAGTCGGGGATCGTCGAGACGGTCCCGTCGACCACGTCGGGCAGGAAGAACCGGTCACGGTCACCACAGACCACCAGGACCGGCGCCGCGATGAGCGGTAGCACCGGCCGGGCATCGAACGACATCTCCGCCTCGGTCTCGACGAGGAGGTCCGACGCCGGATAGCTCTTCCCGGACAGGAGACTGCGCCCCATCCAGCCGCCGACCAGGCGACGCAGCCACCGGCTCCGCTCACCCGGCAGCACGTACTCGGTGAACGCCATCCCCGTGCCCACCCGGTCACCCCGGGCGATGGCGGCCGCGAGGCGGGAGTCCACCGTCTTGCCCCACGCGCTGACCCCGGCCGCGCTCGCCACCAGGGCGACGTGACCGAAGGTCACGCCGGTACGTCCGGCGAGGTGTTGGGCGACCATGCCGCCAAAGGACTCGCCCACGAGGAGGTCGACGTGTCCGCCGAACTCCTCGGAGATCATGCCGGCGTAGTCGCCGGCCATGTCGGCGACCGTGTGCCCGGGCGGCATGTTCCTCCGACGGGTGACGATCCACACGGCATACCCCGCGTCGAGGAAGGGGTCGAACCACCGCTGGGACACGCGTGCTGACAGCCCGGTGGGGAGGGCACTCCCGGGACCTCCCTGGATGAACAGGAGGGTCTTCGGGCCGGCGCCCCAGGTCAGGAACTCCATCCCGTTCCGGAACGTCCCACGAGCGGCTGTCGGCCGACGTGCCGCCATGGCCCTCCACCCTTCACTCGGCCTCCGGCCCACTGTGCCCGACGCCGTGGAGAAACGACAAGGGTTGGCTGGGGCAGCTCGTCAGCCGGTGAACTTGTCGCGCGTGCGGGTCATGTCGTGGAGGTCCGCCGCGTGGGCCTCCTCGGGCGTGGGCGCCGTCCCACCGAGGCGTACGGGAACGTACCGGAGGTCCTCGCCGTGCAGCGTCGGGTAGACGGCCTGCTGGACGTCGAGCTGGGCCTGCATCGCGGCCTTGAGCCGCTCCGTCGCCGCGGCGACGTCCTCGCGTCGCTCCACCTGGATGGGGGCGCCCACGGTGATGCTCACCGGCACCCGCGAGCCGGGGCGCACGTGCTTGGGCAAGTTCTTGGTCCAGACCCGCTGGCCGCCCCAGATCGTCGTCGGGAGCAACGGCACGCCGGCGACCTGCGCCATCTTCACCGCGCCCGGCTTGAACTCCTTGAGCTCGAACGAGCGGGACATCGTCGCCTCCGGGAAGACACCGACGATCTCGCCCGCACGCAGGGCGCGAATGGCAGCGGTGAAGGCCTCGCCACCCTTGTGGCGGTCGACCGGGATGTGGTGCATCCCCCGCATGAGCGGACCGGTGACGCGGTGGGTGAAGACCGACTTCTTCGCCATGAAGCGGACGTATCGCCGGTGCGGCCAGGCCGGCAGGCCGGCATACATGAAGTCGAGGTAGGAGGTGTGGTTGATCGCCATGACCGCGCCTCCCACGCGTGGCACGTGCTCCTCCCCGGTGATCGTGAAGCGAGTGCCCTGGACGAAGAACAGGGTCTTGGCCGCCGAGATGACGGGCCGGTACACGGGCTCCATGGCCCTCACCCTAGGCCAGCGTCCGCTCCCCGGTGCCAGCGTCCCGCAGCGCCCCACGGGGCCGAACCCGGGTGAGCACCTGCCCGGAGGTCTGGGAGGATGTCGGCCATGACCGAGCCCTTCCCCTCGCCCCGCGCTGCCTCCGTGCCGGACCGGCCGTCACTGGACGGTCTCGAGGACAAGTGGGGCCCGGTCTGGCAGGAGGAGGGCACCTACGCGTTCGACCGTGAGGCGGCGCTGGCAGGACCGCGGGAGGACGTCTTCTCCATCGACACCCCTCCGCCCACGGCGAGCGGCTCTCTCCACATGGGCCACGTCTTCAGCTACACGCACACCGACTGCGTCGCCCGCTACAAGCGGATGGCCGGCTTCAACGTCTTCTACCCCATCGGGTGGGACGACAACGGTCTCCCCACCGAGAAGCGCGTCCAGAACTACTACGGCGTGCGTGGCGACGCCACCTTGCACCACGACCCCGACTTCGAGCCGCCGTTCCGCGGCGACGCCCGCAGCACGAGGGCCGCCGACGAGACGCCCATCTCGCGCCAGAACTTCATCGAGCTCTGCGAGGAGCTCACCGTCAAGGACGAGGCGACCTTCGAGTCGCTCTTCCGGCGGATCGGTCACAGCTATGACTGGTCCATCAGCTACCGGACGATCGACGACACCTCACGCGCCACCGCCCAGCAGGCGTTCCTGCGCAACGTCACCCGGGGTGAGGCGTACCAGGCGGAGGCTCCGGGGTTGTGGGACGTCACCTTCCAGACCGCGGTGGCCCAGGCGGAGCTCGAGGCGCGCGACTATCCCGGCCACTACCACCGCATCGCCTTCCACGCAGCCGACGGTCCGGTCCACGTCGAGACGACTCGCCCCGAGCTCATCCCGAGCTGCGTCGCCCTCATCGCCCACCCCGAGGACGAGCGCTACCAGCGGCTGTTCGGCACGACCGTGCGCACTCCCCTCTTCGGCGTCGAGGTGCCGGTCCTGGCGCACCCGGCCGTCGAGATGGACAAGGGCGCCGGTATCGCGATGTGCTGCACCTTCGGTGACCTCACCGACGTCATCTGGTGGCGTGAGCTGCGGCTGCCGACCCGCTCGCTCATCACGCGCACCGGCCGCCTCCAGCGCGAGGTGCCGGAGTGGCTGCTCGGCGGGCCGGGTGAGCACCTGTACGACGGCGAGCTGGCCGGGAAGAGCGCGTTCGGGGCGCGTGAGGCCGTGGTCGCCGCCCTCCGTGAGTCCGGCGACCTCGAGGGCGAGCCCACCCCGACCAAGCGGATGGCCAACTTCTACGAGCGCGGCGAGAAGCCCCTGGAGATCGTCACCTCCCGCCAGTGGTACATCCGCAACGGCGGCCGGGACGCGGACCTCAACGCGGCTCTCATCCGGCGCGGTGAGGAGATCGAGTTCCACCCTTCCTTCATGCGCTCGCGGTACGCCAACTGGGTCAGCGGCCTCAACGGTGACTGGCTCGTGTCGCGGCAGCGGTTCTTCGGTGTCCCGATCCCGGTCTGGTACCCGGTCGCAGCCGACGGGGAGACCGACTACGACCACCCCATCGTCCCCTCGGAGGCCGAGCTGCCGGTGGACCCGGCGGCGAACCCGCCGGCCGGCTTCACCGAGGACCAGCGCGGCGTGCCCGGCGGTTTCGTGGGCGACGCCGACATCTTCGACACGTGGGCGACGTCATCGCTCACCCCTCAGATCGCCGGCGGCTGGCGTGGGAGCGACGGCTCCTCACCGGACCCGTTGTTCGAGAAGGTCTTCCCGATGGACGTGCGCCCCCAGGGGCACGACATCATCCGGACCTGGCTCTTCTCCACGGTGGTGCGCTCGCACTTCGAGCACGGCTGCGTCCCATGGGCGCACGCCGCGATCAGCGGCTGGATCCTCGATCCCGACCGGAAGAAGATGGCCAAGTCGCGCGGGAACGTCGTCACGCCCGAGGAGGTCCTCAAGCTGCACAGTGCGGATGCCGTGCGCTACTGGGCGGCCAGCGGTCGCCTCGGCACGGACGCGGCGTACGACACCGGCCAGATCAAGGTCGGCCGTCGCCTGGCGATCAAGGTGCTCAACGCGAGCAAGTTCGCGTTGTCGTTCGGCGACGTCGCCGGTGACCCGCGCGCGCAGGTCAGCCATCCGCTCGACCTGGCCCTCCTCGCGGGCCTGCGCGACGTCGTCGAGCGGGCCACCGAGAGCTTCGAGGCGTGGGACTTCACGCGCGCCCTCGAGGTCACCGAGCAGTTCTTCTGGAGCTTCTGCGACGACTACCTGGAGCTCGTCAAGGACCGCGCGTACGGTGCGCAGGGCGACGCCGCCGCGGCCAGCGCACGCGCCACCCTGCGCCTCGCGCTCGACGTGGTCCTCCGGCTGTTCGCGCCGGCCGGAGATGCTCGGAGCCGTCGGTGCCGCGCTGGCCGCCATCCGCAAGGCGAAGTCCGAGGCGAAGGTCGGCATGCGGGCCGAGGTTCCGTCGATGACGTTGGTCGGATCGGACGAGGTGCTCGCCCACGTGCGCGTCGCGGAGCCCGACCTCCGGGCTGCCGGTCGCCTCACCGGGGCGCTCGACTACGCCCTCGGCGAGGAGCTGGGGGCGCGGGACGTCGAGCTCGTGCCGGTCGCCAAGCCGGTCGCCTGACGCCGCACGCCTGGGCGGGATTGGTACCGGTCAGGCCGGGGCCGGACCGAGGTCCGCGGCGTAGGCCAGCGACCGGACGGTCCGCAGACCGGTGGGCCGCACGACGACCCAGGGGATGTCCCAGCCGCTGAGGCCGAGTCGTCGATGCACGACCGTGTCCCGGCGCAGGTGGTCGACCCGGCCCGTCGTCGGGTCGTAGACGTCGAGCATCCGGTCGCCGTCCCCCGGAAGGACGAGGACGACGTGACGAGGCAGGAGCCGGCTGCCGACGTACAGCAGCGCCGGCTCACCCTCGGCCACGACGTCGACGAGGGTGTCGAACGCCCGCACCAGCTCGGTCTCGTCATCGGTGCGTAGCACCTCGATCGTGTACTCGGTGCCGCGTCGGGCCGCACCCAGCTCGAGCTCCCGCAGCGCCCCCCAGGGCGGGGTCCCGAGGCGCCGAGGCCACGGAACCGACGGCCGACCACCGCCGAGGATCCCGTTGGTCCTCCTCATGACGACCCGCTCGTAGGCCGCGAAGCGCTCGGCCTCGGTTGCCCCAGCGGGCGATCCGGGAAGAACCGGGCTGCCGGTCCGGATCCACGACGCGAAGTGCGGGTCGACGAGCATGCGGGCGACGGTCAGGCAGGCGGACCCGCACGTGACCGGCGACTGTTGCACCGGTCCGGTGTCACCGGCGCGCAGTCGGTAGGCCATCACCACCCCCCAATCGTTACCGCCCAAAGCCCCACGGCGCCACATCCGGTCTGGTTGGGTGTGTTGCGTGCCGTCAACCACCGCCGTCACGAGCACACTGGGCCGCCAACCCGCGATCGCGGCGATCGGGGTGCTCAGCCTCCTCGCCGTCGTCTGGGCCGCCGCCGTCCCGCGACCCGAGTACGTCATCCCCTCCCTGAGACCGGGTCTCGAGGTCGATCAGGAGGTTGCCCCAGAGGGCTTCGGCGGGTATACGCCCGACGTCGTCGTCGAGAGGGACCCCACCCCCGGTGCCCAGACCAGTGACGTCGTGGCCGGCGTCCTCGGCTGGGGCGCCTTCGCCCTGTTCGGGCTCTTCGCCGCAGTCTGCCTGTGGTTCCTCGTCCGGGCAGTCCTCGCCGCCCGCCGCGATCGGTTCGTGCCGCCCACCGACACCGTGACCGACCTGGACCTCGACGCACTCGCGGTGGCGGTGACCAGCGGCTCGAGTGCCAGGATCGACGCGCTGTCGGCGGGCACACCCGCCGAGGGAGTGGTCGCCGCGTGGGTGCACCTCGAAGCGACCCTCCACGACGCCGGCGTGACCCTGTCCCCCTCCCGCACGGCGACCGAGGTGACACTCGACGCGCTACGGCGGTTCGAGGTGGACCCGGAGACGCTGGGGACCCTCGCGGATCTCTACCGGGAGGCCCGCTGGTCGCGCCACTCGCTCACCGAGGAGGACCGGGCACGCGCCGAGGAGGCCTACCGAGCCCTCGAGGTGGACGTCCGGGGAAGCCGCCAGCAGGTCGGTCCCCACAGCCGTGGCTGAGCCGCCGTCGCCGAACCGGCGGATCCTCCTCGGCGTCGCGGCGGCAGCCTGCGCCCTCGTCCTCGTCACGGTGGCGCGGGGCCCGGTCGCGCTGCTTGCAGCGGCCACGCTCGCGCTTCTCGTCGGCGCCGTCCTCGGGCTCCCTCCTCTGCTCCGCCACGACGGCATCGACTGGACGTGGCGGTCCGGCCGCACCGACGACGTCCCACCCGAGCCCGGCATCGCCACGCTCCGCCGGCTGCTGGGCCCGGCCGCGAACGACGCCACGGCAGCCGTCGAGCTGCACCAGCTCGTCCGCGCCATCGCCGACGACCGGACGAGAGGTCGCCCCCTCACCGGGGGCAGGCTCGCCGCCTACCTCTCCGGCCCTCCCCGCTCCCTGGACCTCGACGAGGTCGACCGCCTCATCACCGAGCTCGAGGCGCTGAAACCGAAGGAGACGTCGTGAGCGACATCGCCACTGCCCACCGACGCGTGACCGCGGTGCTCGACGAGGTGGACACCGTCATCGTCGGCAAGCGCGCGGCCACCGAGGTCGTGCTCGCCGGCATCCTCGCCGGTGGACACGTCCTCATGGAGGACTACCCGGGGCTCGGAAAGACCCTCGCGGCGCGGACCTTCGCACAGGCGCTCGGGCTCGACTTCACCAGGGCCCAGTTCACCCCCGACCTCCTGCCGTCCGACCTGACGGGCAGCTTCGTCTACGACCAGGGGCGAGGCGTCTTCGAGTTCCGCAAGGGTCCCGTCTTCACCGGTCTGCTGCTCGCCGACGAGATCAACCGGACGCCACCGAAGACCCAGGCGGCCCTGCTCGAGGCGATGCAGGAGCACCAGGTCACCGTGGAAGGGCAGACGTTCCCCCTGCCGCAGCCCTTCCACGTGCTCGCGACCGCGAACCCGGTGGAGTACGAGGGCACCTATCCGCTGCCCGAGGCACAGCTCGACCGCTTCCTCGTGAGGGTCGCGTTCGGCTATCCGGGCGCCGATGACGAGTGGGAGGTGCTCGGCCGCCGGATGGCCCGGCGGCGGGAGGAGCAGCAGGCCCGTCAGGTCGTGGACGCCACCGAGCTGCTCGAGCTGCAGGCGACCATGGAGGACGTCACCGTCTCGCCGGAGGTCGGGCGCTACTGCGTGGGCCTTGCTCGCGCCACGCGAGAGCACGAGCAGACGCTCATGGGCGCCTCCCCGAGGGGATCGCTCGCGCTGCTCCTCGTCGGGCGCGCGTATGCCGTGGTGCGTGGGCGGGACTACGTCACCCCGGACGACATCAAGGCGGTGGCCCCGGCAGTGCTCGAGCACCGGGTCGTCATCCGTCCCGAGCTGTGGATGAGCGAGGTGTCCTCCCGCACCGTCGTGGCCGAGCTGCTCCGAACCGTCCGCACACCCCGCACCGCGGTGGCGTCGGGGCCCCAGGCCGCCCGCTGATCGGCACGCCCATCCCGTGAGTCCCTTCCACCGCCCCGTCCGCCGGTCACGTCCGCCACAGCCGGGCGGCCGGACGGCGCGGCCATGAGATCGGCCTGGCGCCCGACACGGGCACTGGGCAGGGCCGCCGCGATCGGCGTCTTCGCCCTGGCGGCCGCCGCGGTGGGGGGGCGCGGCGACCTCGCCGTCATCGGCGTTCCCCTCGTGGCCCTCGTCGTCTGGTCGCTCGTGACCCGGCCCCATGACGCACCGGCGGTCGGAACCGGACTCAGCGACGACGTGGCCCGCGAGGGTGAGACCGTCACCTGGCGGGTCGACGTGACACCGGTTCCAGGCCTGCGCGACGTCGTGGCGCACCTTGCGGCAGACGACTGGTCGACGACGACGCCGTCGCACGGCCACGTGTCCCGTGCGATACCGCGACGCGCTGCGCGGCTGGACAGGTCCGGCTCGACGACGACCGTCCACACCGTGCCGGTGGGGATACTGGTGCGAGCCGACCGCTGGGGTGTCCGACGACTGGGCCCGGCCCAGGTGCGGGCCTTCGGGGACTTCGCCGCGTTCACGTGGTTCTGGCCGGACCAGCGGACCCAGTCGATCGCCACGGTGCCGACGCCGGGCGCCTTCACCTCGCGAGCCGCTCTGCCCCACCCCGTGGGACTCGTCGGACAGCACCGGTCGAGCAGGGCCGGCGGCGGCACGGAGCTGGCCGACATCCGTCCCTTCCGCACCGGCGACCGGCTGCGCCGGATCCACTGGCCGGTGTCGCTCCGCACCGGGGAGCTGCACGTGACGACGACGTACGCCGACCAGGACGCCGAGGTGCGTCTCGTGCTCGACGCCCTCCGGGACCTCGGCGAGCGTGACGTCGAGAGCGGACGCCGCTCCAGCCTCGACGTGGCGGTCGAGGCGGCCGGAGCCGTCGCGGCGCACTACCTATCGACCGGCGACAGGGTGGGCCTCTCGGTCCTCGGTGGCGCCGACATCGTCGAGGTGCCCGCGGTCGGTGGGCACCGTCAGCTCGCTCGTGTCCTCCTGGGCCTCGGCCGAGCCGAGCCCAGTCGCGGCACCGTCGGCGAGCACAAGAAGCTGCGTGCACAGCTCGGGCGGAGCATCCCGCCGGGCGCGCTCGTCGTCCTGCTGAGCTCGCTCGTCTCCGCCGAGCCCCTCTCGCACGCGGTACGGCTCTCGCGCAGCGGCCACGTGGTGATCGTCGTCGACACGCTGCCCCCGGAGCTCGCGCGGAGCGACGCCCCCGACGAGGCGGTCCGCGCGGCAACCGGTGTGGAGGATGGGAGGGTCGCCCAGCTCGTGTGGCGGCTCCGGCTCCTCGACCGTGAGCGCGAGGCCCGGCGCTGTTCGGAGGCCGGTGTCCCGATCATCCCCTGGCGCGGCCCCGGTTCGCTCGACACCGTGCTGCGCGGAGTCACCCGACGCGCCCGGGCGCCGCGGATGGTGTCCCGGTGATCCCCAACCGCACCTGGCGTCGCACCGCCGTCGGCACCGTTCTCGGGGCTGACCTCGTCGTCCTCCTCGCTGCCGGTGCCGGGCTGCCGGCCTTCGCGCCGATCGCCCTCGGCGTCCTCGTCGTCACCACGCTCTGGGCCCTGGCGCAGCCCGGCGGCTGGGGTGCCTTCGCCCTGCTGCTCGCTCAGTTCCTGTGTGTCGCCGTTCCCGGTGGCGTCCCCACGACCGTCCTCGACTGGGCGCTCGCGGCGGCGGCGGCCGCGGCGGTGATCATCACCCACCTCGCACTCACGTTGCTGGGGTCCTGGCCGGCAGGAGCCGACCTCGCCCCGGACACGGCCCGTCGGTGGGTGCAGCAGGCGGCATCCCTGGTCTGGGCCGGCATCACGGCAGCCGTCATCGGCGCACTCGCGACACGCACTCCGGAGGGATGGGGGCCCTGGCTCGGCGCGCTCGCGCTGGGATTCGTCGGGGTTCTCCTCTGGCAGGTGCGGGCGTTCACGCGACGCGCCTGAGGATCTTGCACCGCGCGGACGACGGACGGTGAACGCCGCCCGGCCCCCCAGGTCAGGCGGAGCGCTTGCGCGGCGTCCGCTTGCGTCCGGTGTCCTCGTCGTGCCGCACGATCGTGGGGTTGACGTTCTTGAGGACGACGTCGCGGCTGACGACGACCCTGGCGATCTCGTCGTCGCTCGGCACGTCGAACATCACCGGGAGGAGGACCTCCTCCATGATCGCGCGCAGGCCTCGGGCGCCGATGCCCCGCGCCAGGGCCTGGTCGGCGACCGCCTCGACACCGTCCCCGGTGAACTCCAGTGCCACGCCGTCGATCTCGAACATCTTCTGATACTGCTTGACGAGCGCGTTGCGGGGTTCGGTGAGGATGCGCACGAGGGACGAGGTGTCGAGCGGCGCGACGGTCGTGATGACCGGGAGCCGGCCGATGAACTCGGGGATGAGCCCGAACTTCATGAGGTCCTCGGGCATGACCTCGTGGATGCTCTCGGCCAGGTCCTTGGGTGTGTGCAGCTCGGAGCCGAAGCCCAGGCCCTTCTTCCCGTTGCGCGACTCGACGAGCTTCTCCAGCCCGGCGAACGCACCACCGACGATGAACAGGACGTTCGTCGTGTCGATCTGGATGAACTCCTGGTGGGGGTGCTTGCGCCCACCCTGCGGCGGCACCGAGGCCGTCGTGCCCTCGAGGATCTTCAGGAGCGCCTGCTGGACGCCTTCGCCGGAGACGTCGCGCGTGATCGACGGGTTCTCGCTCTTGCGGGCGATCTTGTCGACCTCGTCGATGTAGATGATCCCCGTCTCGGCCTTCTTGACGTCGTAGTCCGCCGCCTGGATGAGCTTGAGGAGGATGTTCTCGACGTCCTCGCCGACGTATCCCGCCTCGGTCAGGGCCGTCGCGTCGGCGATGGCGAACGGCACGTTGAGCATCTTCGCGAGCGTCTGCGCGAGGTAGGTCTTGCCGCAGCCGGTCGGCCCGATGAGGAGGATGTTGGACTTGGCGATGTCGACGTGGTCGGGGTCCTTCTTCCCGAGGGCCGACTCTCCCGCCTGGATCCGCTTGTAGTGGTTGTAGACCGCCACGGCGAGTGCCTTCTTGGCGACGTCCTGACCGATGACGTACTGCTCGAGGAACTCGAAGATCTCACGGGGCTTGGGGAGCTCGTCGAGCCCGAGCTCGCTCGACTCGGCGAGCTCCTCCTCGATGATCTCGTTGCACAGGTCGATGCACTCGTCGCAGATGTAGACGCCCGGGCCGGCGATGAGCTTCTTGACCTGCTTCTGCGACTTGCCACAGAAGGAGCACTTCAGCAGGTCGCTGGTCTCTCCCACGCGTGCCACGGGTGCACCCTTCCCTCGCCTCGGACAACACGCCCGACGCTACCGGCCGGGCTTTCCCACCGCACCCATTGAAGCCCGCACGCGCCGGGCGCGTCGCCCTTGTCCGCTGTCAGCGCAACGGGTCGCCAGGGGGTTCGGAGCCGCTGCGACGGCGGCGCGCGACGAGCGTGGCCATGAGCGCGATCAGCCCGGTCACCACCGCGAGCACGGCGCCCAGCCCGAGCGGCGAGCCGAGGGCGTCGCCAACGGGCGACGTGACGTCGAGCGACCCAGCGGTCAGGGCAACCGGTCCCGGGGCCTGCGCCGCCCCGACGACGTCGAGGTCGGAGGCCGTGACCGCGGTGAGGAGCCGGGTTCCGTCGCACAGCCCACCGGTCAGGCCGGTGGGCGTCGTGGTGGCCACGACGACGTAGACGCCGTCCTCCATGACCTCGAGTCCGCACGATGCTCCCGTTGCGGCCGTGCGCACCTCCGTCCGGACGGCGGCGGCCCCCTTCCTGACCTCCGTGACCTCGAAGACCCGGCCGACCTCGTCCGCGCTGGAGCGGAGCCCGGGAATGGAGGGGACCGGTTCTATGGTGTCCACGAAGGTGCCGACGAAGACGACATCGGCGCGGGCAGCGCTGTCAGCCAGGGAGGTGGCCGCTGCGCACGAGCAGGCCGCACACGGCGTGGCAGCCGCGACCGGAAGCACGCAGACAGCGACCGTGAGGACGTGGACGAGCCGCGAGGTCCTCGACAGGTGTCGGCGAGGCATGCCGCTTGGACGAGATACCGGACGGTCCGGTTCCCCACACGGGGATGCCGTCCGCTCCAGGTCCCGCGCTGTGCGGAGGGGGAGCGGACGGCATCCGTCGGGTGTTCGGTGGTTGCTCCGTCAGGTGGAGGCCTTGCGGGAGCCGAGGACCTCGTCGATGAGGCCGTAGTCCTTGGCCGCCTCGGCCGAGAGGATCTTGTCGCGCTCGATGTCCTTGCGCACGAGCTCCACGTCCCGACCGGAGTGGAGGGCGATCGTCTCCTCGAGCCACCCTCGCATCCGGATGATCTCGTTGGCGTGGATCTCGAGGTCGGACGCCATGCCGCCCGTCCCCTCGATCGCGGGCTGGTGGATGAGCACCCTGCTGTTCGGGAGGGCGAACCGCTTGCCCTTCGCGCCGGCGCCCAGGAGCACCGCCGCCGCGGAGGCGGCCTGGCCGATGACGAAGGTCTGCACGTCGGGACGGATGTACTGCATCGTGTCGTAGATCGCCGTCATCGCCGTGAAGGAACCACCGGGGCTGTTGATGTACATGAGGATGTCCCGGTCGGGGTCCTGCGACTCGAGCACGATGAGCTGCGCGATGACGTCGTCGGCGGACGCGTCGTCGACCTGCACGCCGAGGAAGATGATGCGGTCCTCGAAGAGCTTCGTGTAGGGGTCGAGGCGCTTCATCCCGTACGACGTGCGCTCCTCGAACTGCGGGAGGATGTAGCGGCTGGAGGGGCCGGGCACGTGGAGGCGGCCGGTCAGGTCTGGGTTCATGTCTGTCTCTCGCGTCGTCTCGGCCGGGTCAGTCAGCGGTCACCGGGTTGTCGGCCTTCGGGCCGGCCATGTCGGCCTTCGTGATGACCTTGTCGACGAAGCCGTAGTCCTTCGCCTCGGCGGCGGTGAACCAGCGGTCGCGGTCGGAGTCGGTCTCGATCTGCTCGATGGTCTGACCCGTGTGCTGGGCGATGAGCTCGGCCATCTGCTTCTTGATGTGGAGCAGCTGTTCGGCCTGGATCTTGATGTCGGACGCCGTGCCGCCGATGCCACCGGACGGCTGGTGCATCATGACCCGCGCATGGGGGGTGGCGTAGCGCTTTCCGGGGGTGCCGGCCGAGAGGAGGAACTGGCCCATCGAGGCCGCCATTCCCATGGCCACCGTCGCGACGTCGTTCGGGACCCACTGCATGGTGTCGAAGATGGCCATTCCCGCAGTGACCGAGCCACCCGGCGAGTTGATGTAGAGCCAGATGTCCTTGTCGGAGTCCTCCGCGGCGAGGAGCAGCATCTGGGCGCAGATCGCGTTCGCGTTGTCGTCGCGGACGTCGGACCCGAGGAAGATGATCCGCTCCTTGAGGAGACGGTTGTAGATGTGGTCGTCCAGCCCGGCCTGGGGGCCCGGGCCGTTGGCGGCGATCTCGGTGCTGGTCACGCTGGGTCGCTCCTCGTCGGATCGGTGCGGCTGTGTCAGTGACCCTAACGCCGGACCGCGGTCGCTCACTCCCCGGTCCGACGCGTGTTCGCCCTGAGCACAACGCGGATGCCGCGCACGGGTCGCCACCGCGCGCACGCGAGCGGGGGCGGAGCCGTGTGGCTCCGCCCCCGCTCGTGGGTACTCAGGTCAGGCGAGTGCCTTGGCCTTGAGGGAGTCGAACTCCTGCTGGGTGATCGTGCCGGAGTCGAGCAGGGACTTGGCGTGGGTGATCTGCTCCGCCGGGCTCGCCGAGGAGGCCGCGACCGACTTGATGTACTTCTCCTGCTGCACCTGGGCGTCGGCGGCGGCGGCCATCTGGCGCTCGGCCATGCTCCGACCGCGGACGATGAGGTAGATCAGCGCGCCGAGCCACGGGACGAAGATCAGCAGGATCGCCCAGCCGGCCTTGCCCCACCCGCTCAGCGTGTTGTCGCTGAACAGGTCGAACACGCAGCGGAACCAGATCATGATCGCCGCGACCCAGATGAAGATCCAGAAGCTCCAGAGCAGAACGTCCCAGAAGCTGTCGATGTTGTTGGTACCCATCTTCTTGAGTCACCTTTCAGGTGGTGGTGTTGGTGGTGAGCGTAGCGCTGGTGGTGCCGGTGGTCGTTGAGGCACCACGGCGCGGCGCACTCACGTCAGTGCGACGCGAGCTCGTCGATGCAGACGGTGACGGCCAGGATCAGGGCGTCGTCCTGGCCGGGCGCCACCTCGACGCCGTAGGTGTCGCGGACTCGGAACCACTTCTTCGAGATCTCGGCGACCTTCGTGCCCTCGGCCTCGATCTCGAACTCGTGGTCGACGATGTTGCCGTGGGCCGACAGCTCAGGGCCTCCGGTGACGTCGATGGTGAAGCGGTCGCGCAGCGGCGTGATCATCGCCTTCTTCACCGTGGCGAGGGAGGATCCGTCGGGTCCCTCGATCTCCATGACGTCACGCAGGTGGATCGGGCGGTCCTGGATCCTCAGCCGCTCGTTGCCCTGCGCGTCCTCCAGGACGAGGGTCTTGCGGACCCGCAGCGCCTTGCCGTCGACCTTGAAGACCCGGCGCCCGGACTCGTCCTCGATCCAGCTGTCGTCCCCGATCGAGAGCAGCTTGGAGCGCATCTGGTAGCGGGTGGCGGCCCCGCCCCTGCCGAAGGCCTGCCGCTCCTCGCGGCGACCCTCTCGCCTGTCACGCCCGAGCATGCTTCCCGCCTTCGGAGACCGCGGGCGCTGCTGACCAGGCCCTGCGCCCGCCATACTCGCTCGACGCCGCAGCCGCCGCATCACCCCCGAGGGGTGAGCGGCGGTGGTCACCGGGATGCGGGCTCGCGCACGGAGGGGACGACGGCAAGGGCGAGAAGGGCGAGTGCACCCACGACCGTGAGGGAGCGGAGCACCCCGACGTGGTCACCGAGGAAGCCGAGGACAGGCGGTCCGGCGATGAACGCCACGTAGCCGATCGTCGCGACGACCGACATCCTGGCTGCGGCCCGTGCGGGCTCGTCGGCCGACGCGCTCATGCCGACGGGGAACCCCAGGGCCGCGCCGACGCCCCAGACCGCGGCACCGACGAAGGCGAGCCACGGGGTACCGAGGATGACGAGGGCCGCACCGGCCGCAGCGAGCGCGAAGCTCACCCGGAGGACGGGCACGCGCCCGTGCCGGTCGAGGAGACGGGTGCCGACGAGTCGCGCGAGGGTCATGAAGGTGAGGAAGGTCGCGAAGCCGAGGACGCCGGCCCACGCGGGGAGGCCGTGTCCCTCGACGAACGCGACCGCCAGCCAGTCGTTGGCCGTCCCCTCGGTGAAGGCCGATGCGAAGACGACGACTCCCACGAGAAGGGTCCGTGGCTCGAGCCACGCGGAACGGTGCTTCGAGCGAGCCGCCTTGGCCTGTGCGTGGTGCTCGGCGGCGCGCGGCAGGAACCGGGGCAGCGCCCACACCGCGAATCCCGCGCTCACCAGGGTGGCGCCGAGGAAGTGCACGAACAGGGACACCTCCCCCCACGACATCGCGGACCCGACGAGCGCCGAGACGACGGTGCCCCCGCTGAAGGCCGCGTGGAACCGCGGCATGACCGACTCGCCGAGGTGCCGCTCGACGTCGGCACCTTCGAGGTTCATCGCGACGTCCCAGAACCCGACGCCAAGACCGATGAGGAAGAGCCCGGCCGCGAGGGCGAGCCGAGGGCCACGGGCGTCGACGACGAGGGCCACAGCGAGCAGGCCGGCGAGCGCCAGTCCCATCCCCGTCCCGACGGTCCTCGTCGCACCGATCCGGTCGGACACCCGGCCGGCGAGCGGCAGACCGGTCACCGAACCCACGCTGGCGGCCAGGAGCGTCACACCGAGCTCGCCGGCGGTGAGCCCGAGGGCGGCCTTGGTGTCCGCGATCCGTGACGCCCAGGAGGCGAAGACGAGCCCGGCGAGCGCGAAGGCCACGAACACCGCCGTGCGGGCACTCGTCACCCGGTGGCGCGGGAGCTCACGAAGGGTCACCGTCGTCGTGGGGGTGGCGGACAACGTCAGCTCCATCCGAGGTCGTGGTCGGCGCAGGGGATCGCCGGTGCGCCCGAAGCGGCGGGTCGAATCGATTCGATCGAATCGATTCGATATTGTGGACCGCATGGACTCGCGACGTCAAACCAGGCCGCCCCGTCGGCCGACCCTGCGCGACGTCGCGCGGCGAGCCGGGGTGTCGACGTCCACCGCCTCCCTCGTCTTCAGCGGCAAGGGACCGGTCGCCTCGGCGACCGCCGACCGGGTTCGGGCCGCGGCCGGCGCCCTCGCGTATGCCGGTCCGGACCCTCTCGCCTCGTCGCTGCGCCAGGGCCGGGTCGGCACTGTCGCGGTCGTCGTCGAAGGGCCACTGCGGTACGCCTTCCACGACCCCTTCGCCCTGGCGGTCCTCGACGGTCTGGCCGAGGAGCTCGACGCGGCAGGACGAACCATGCTCCTCGTCGCGCAGCCGCTCGACGATCCCGAGCGCGCAGTCGCCCAGCTCGCCACCCAGGCCGTCGACGCCGCGGTCTTCCCCCTGTGCGGCCACCGCGACAACCCCCTCGTCGGCCACCTCAGGGCCCGGGGCATACCGCTGGTCGCCGGCGGCGCCCCGCTGCACCCCGACGTCGCTCACGTCCTCACCGACGAGAGCGCGGCCATGGCCCTCGTGACCCGGCACGTCGTGGACCTCGGGCACTCGCGCATCGCCCACCTCACCATGCCTCTCCGGCCCTCGTCGGGGACCGGGTGGGTGACCGACGAGGACGTCCGGGAGGCGGCATACCCTGACGCCGCAGGGCGCGTGGCCGGGTTCCGGTCGATCGTCGGCGACGATGCGCCGATCGTCCAGGCGCACGACCTCACCGTGGAGGCCGGCGAGGCGGCGGCCCGGCTCCTCCTCGACCGGCCGGTCGGAGACCGACCCACCGCCGTCGTGGCGCAGGCCGACCTGCTCGCCGCCGGCGTGGTCCGCGCCGCGGAGTCGCTGTCCATCCGGGTGCCCGAGGACCTCACGGTGACCGGCTTCGACGGCGTGGAGATCCCGTGGCTCGACCACGTGCTCACGACCGTCGTGCAGCCGGGCGCGGAGAAGGGCCGGCGCATGGGGCGACTGGTCCGCCGTGCCATCGAGGGCCGTCCGGTCGGGGACGAGCCGTTCGAGGTCCGACTGAGCGTGGGCACGACGTCCGCCCCACCGCTGTCAGCGCCGCGCGGTCCGGTCGCCGCGACCGAGACGTGAGAACCCGCCCCCGACAGGCGTCGGGGGCGGGTTCTCAGCGGTTCTGCGGGCGACGGCCTCGTCAGGCCTTCGCGGCCCCGTCGGCGGCGAGCTCGGCATCCGTGGGGGGAACGTCCGCCTCGGCTGTCGAGCTGGCGTCCTCGGCGGCCTCCGCGAACACCGGCTCCGTCTGGGGTTGCGGGACGAGCTCGTCGAGGTCGATCTGGGCACCGGCGCTGTCGGTGACCCTCGCCTGGTCGAGGACGGCCGCGAGCGCCTTCCGCCGGGCCACCTCCTGGACGATCGAGGGGATCTGGCCCTGCTGGTCGATCGCCTGGGCGAACTCGTTGGGGTCCATGCCGTACTGCTGCGCGCTCATCACGAGGTACTCGATGAGCTCCGGCTGCTCGACACGGACCTCGAGCTTCTCGGCGACGGCGTCGAGGAGGAACTGGGCGCGCAGCGCGCGGCGGGTGCTCTCCTGGACCTCGGCCCGGTGCTCGTCGTCGTCGAGCCGGTTCTCCCCCTCGAGGTGCTGGTGGACCTCCGCCTCCACGATGCCGTCCGGAACCGGGACGTCGACGGCCTCGAGAAGCTGCTCGAGGAGCTTGTCGCGGGCCTGGATACCCTGCTCGTACTTCTTCGCCTGCTCGGCCTGCCTGCTGACGTCGACGCGGAGGTCCTCGAGGGTGTCGAACTCGGACGCGAGCTGGGCGAACTCGTCATCCAGCTCGGGCAGCTCTCGCACCTTCACGGACTGCACCGTGACGAAGCACTCGGCCTCCTCGCCCTCGTGGTCGCCGCCGGCCAGGGGGGCGGTGAACGTGGTGCTCTCGTCCGCACTCATGCCGAGGAGCGCCTCGTCCAGCCCCTCGAGCATGTTGTTGGAACCCACCTCGTAGGACACCCCGGTCACCGAGTCGATCTCCTCGTCGCCGATGCGGGCGGAGAGGTCGATGCTCACGAAGTCGCCGTCCTCGACGGCCCGCTCGACGCCGACGAGGGAGCCGAAGCGCTCACGCAGTGCGGTGAGCCGCTCCTCGATGTCCTCCTCCGACGCGGTGACCTCGTCGACCTCGACGGCGATGCCCTCGAGGTCGGGCAGCTCGATCTCGGGTCGGACGTCGGTCTCCACGGTGAACTCGAGGTCCTGTCCCTCCTCGAGCGGCACCGCGGTCACGTCGACCTCGGGCTTTCCGATGACGCGGACGTTCTCCGCCTCGGCGGCCTCGGCGAAGAACCGCGGAAGCGCCTCGTTGACGGCCTCCTGGACGACGGCGCCCCGCCCCACCCGCTGGTCGATGATCCGGCTCGGGACCTTGCCCTTGCGGAAGCCGGGGATCTGCACGGAGGCCCCGATGGTGCGGTAGGCCTCGTCGAGCATCGGCTTCAGCTCCTCGAAGGCCACCTCGACGGTGAGCTTCACCCGGGTCGGACTGAGGGTCTCGACGGCACTCTTCACTTCAGGCACTCCACAGCATGGGGGTCGGGGAATCAGTTCGGATGCCGTGCGGGCCGGTCTCAGCGGACCGGGCCTTCCAGCGGCACGCGGTGGTGCGGCACACCGGATCGGCACCAAGGGCCCATGCTAGCGGCCGCGCTGGGGCGCACCCAATCGACGGCGGGCGCTGGTCCCGGCCCTTCGGGTCGGCGCGGCGTCCGACGCATCACCGCAGACCTCCGGCCGATGTCCGGGGCGCTGGAGCGGGTGACGAGAATCGAACTCGCGTAGCCAGTTTGGAAGACTGGGGCTCTACCATTGAGCTACACCCGCACACCTCGTGAGCTGTCACCCCGAGGGCAGCGCTAGCCTAGTGGCCGCGCTTGCGGGATCCGAAATCCGATCATCGACTCGATGACGTGTGCCGGTGCCCAGGGCCGCGGGGTATGGCGCAGGTTGGTAGCGCGTCCGCTTTGGGAGCGGAAGGCCGCCGGTTCAAATCCGGCTACCCCGACGAGACGGCTACGGCCGCAGGGTGCAGGCCAGCTCGGTGACGGCCCGGCCCGCCCGGACGCCCTTGGCCTCGAAGCCGTCGTCGGGGCGCCAGTCCGGCCGTTCGCCCTGGACGACCGACCACCTGCCGTGCCGGGCGAGCTGGGAGCGGGCGTGCGCGGCATACGCCTGCGAGTCCGTGGCGACGAGCAGCACACCGCCGGGCACGAGCCGGGACGCGAGCAGCTCGAGCGTGTGCTGCTGCAGGAACCGTCGCTTGGCGTGCCGCTGCTTGGGCCAGGGGTCGGGGAAGAAGAGGTGCACGGCGTCGAGCGAGTCGGGGGCAACCCGCTCGGTGAGGAACGGGAGGGCGTCCCCGGGGTGGACCCAGAGGTTGTCGACACCGGCTTCCTGCGCGGCGGCCAGCATGCGGGCGACGCCCGGGACGTGGACGTCGACCGCCACGAGGTCGGCGTCGGGGCGCGCCAGGCAGAAGGCGATCGCAGCCGCACCGTGACCCGAGCCGATCTCCACGACGACGGGCCCCTCCCGTCCGAACGCCACGCTCGGGACGAGCGGACCCTCAGGCAGGGCGCGAGCCGGCAGGAGGTTCGCCATGCGCGAGTCGGTCAGCGCGCTGTTCCGCCAGCGCGGCGTGAACGTGCGCACCCCCTCCCGCGGTGCGTGGTCGAGCAGGGGTCCGGCTCTCACCTCAGGTCCTCTCAGAGACGCAGGACGGCGAACGCCGCCCGGTCGTCATCCTCTCCCGAGCGGGCCGTCTCACACACGTCGTGCGCGATGTCGCCGTCACGGAGCACGGACATCGCGGCCACGCCGAGCATGCGGTCGATGCCGTCGGTGAGGTCGCGTCCGCGGGACTCGATGATGCCGTCGGAGTAGAGGAGGAGCGCGTCACCGCGGTCCAACCGGCCGGTCTGCCGAGCGAAGGAGACCCCCGGCACGACGCCGAGGAGGGGCCCGCGCGCACCGTCGAGGACCGTCCACCTCCCGCGCCCGGAGGTGTAGCAGGCGGGTGAGGGGTGGCCGGCATTGGCGATGGAGTACTCACCGGTCCGCAGGTCGAGGTCCAGGTGCACGGCCGTGGCGAAGCCCTCCTCCCACCCCTGCCGGATGAGGTACTCGTTGGCGGCCCGGAGGAAGTCGGCCGAGGGGATGGAGCCGAGCAGGCCCCCCAGCGCACCGGAGAGGAGCAGGGCCCGGGTGCCGGCACGGGTGCCCTTGCCACTGACGTCGACGAGCACGATCTCGAGGCGGTTCCCCGACGGGCTGAGGTGGGCCACGACGAAGTCACCCGAGAAGCGGTCGCCGTGTGCGGAGAGGACCTCGGATGTCGAACGCCACCCCTCCGGCAGATCCGGGAGGTGGCCACCGGAGGAGATGCGGTCCCGCAGCTCGGCGAACATGCGGTCACCGCCGAAGCCGCGTGTGCCGACGAGGGCCCGGGACTCGGCGGCGACGTACATGACGGCCATCACCGCGACGAACGAGAGGATGACGAGAGAGGCGCGACTCACGGACAGGTCCGAGGTGACGGGCGCCCAGACGAGGATGATCGCCAGGGCCACCCCGTACACGACGAGGAGGCGGCGGCCCGCGAGGAGGAGCCCGGCCACGACGATGATGGGGAACTGCAGGGCGCTCGGCACGTCGTCGGGCCACGCCATCGCGGCGGCCCCGGCCACGACGACGGCGGTCAGGCAGACGGCGGTGTAGACGCGGTCCTCGTTGACGTCCGAGACCCGTGACCGCAGCCACCGAGGGCGGATCACGGCGACGGCGACGCCGTCGCTGCCGGTGACGGGCGGCGCAGTCATCGCGATGCGTCCACTCGCGCCATTCCCATCCCCTTGCACTGGTCGACCGAGTCGCGCTCACAGTAGTGCTGCTACGGCGTCTCCGCTACAGGCGCCGGCGCGTCAGCGCAGGTCACGGCTCAGGTTTGGCGGGGTCGCGGGCGGCTCGACGTCGCGACGGGCGTTGGCGCCCTCACGGCAGCGGAGGAAGGGATCCGTCCGCTTCGTAGGCGCTGACCATGGCAATCCTTCGCGCATGGCGCTCGTCGCCACTGAAGGGCGTCGTCAGGAACACCCGCAGCATCGAGCGCGCCTCGTCGACGGAGGTCATGCGGGCACCGATGGAGATGACCTGGGCGTCGTTGTGCTCTCGCGCCAGACGGGCCAGCTCGTCGTCCGAGCACAGGGCCGCCCGGATGCCGGCGACCTTGTTGGCCGCCATCTGCTCCCCGTTGCCCGACCCGCCGAGCACGACGCCGAACGACCCCGGGTCGGCCGCGACCGCCTGTGCGGCGCGCAGGACGTACACCGGGTAGTCGTCGACCTCGTCGTAGGTGTGGGGACCGTGGTTGGTCACCTCGTGGCCCTCGCCCTGGAGGAAGGTGACGAGGTCGACGAGAAGGTCGTATGCCGCGTGGTCGCCGCCGAGGTGGACCCGCACCTCAGGCCGCCGCGTCGAAGATGGGGCCGACGGTCCTGCTGCGCTTGAGCTCGAAGAAGCCGGGGGTGCTGGCGACGAGCACGCACCCGTCCCACAGCAGGCCGGCCGCCTCGCCCCGAGGGGCAGGGCTCACGACGGGCCCGAAGAACGCCGTCCCGTTGACCGCGACGACGGGGGTGCCGACGTCGTCTCCGACGAGGTCGATCGCGCGCTGGTGGCTGGCTCGCAGCCGCGCGTCGTGGTCGTCGTGGTGCGCGGCGTCGGCGAGCTCCGCCGGAAGGCCGACCTCGTCGAGCGCGGCGACGATGACCTCGTCGAGGTCCTGCTCGCCCCGGTGGTGGATCCGCTCCCCCAACGCGTCGTAGAGCGGCCTGACGACCTTGTCGCCGAGCGCCTCGCGGGCGGCGACGACGACACGCACCGGCCCCAGGCCCTTCTCGGTGCGCTCGCGATGGTCCTCCGAGTCGTTCCGGCCCTCGTTGAGGATGGAGAGGCTCATCACCGACCACGTGACGTCGACGGGACGGACCTTCTGCACCTCGAGCATCCAGCGAGACGTCATCCACGCCCAGGGGCACAGGGGGTCGAACCAGAACTCGGCGGCGTCGCGATGCGTCATGCGGATCATCCTGCCACCTGTGGACGGGGAGCCGACCGCGCCGATCCAGCCGTGACAGGATGGTCGCCGCCCCAGGGAGGTGACCCCTCACCGGAGCCCTCAGGTACCGCACGCCACGCAAGGAGATCCCGTGCCCGGCACGAACCTCACCCGTGAGGAGGCCGCCGCCCGCGCGGCGCTCGTCACGGTCGAATCCCATGCCGTCGACCTCGACGTCACGACCGGACCGGAGACGTTCGCGACCCGGAGCACGATCCACTTCTGGTGCTCGGACCCGGAGGACGAGACGTTCCTGGACTTCGTCGGCGGCACGGTCGAGGGCATCCGCGTCAACGGCTCGGACCTCGACCCCCGGGACCACTATGCCGACAGCCGCATCCGCCTGACCGGGCTGGCCGCCGACAACGAGGTCGTCGTCACCGCGACCGGGCGCTACACCAACACCGGCGAGGGTCTGCACCGGTTCGTCGACCCGGTCGACGACGAGGTCTACCTCTACAGCCAGTTCGAGGTCCCGGACAGCCGGCGGATGTACCCGGTGTTCGAGCAGCCGGACCTCAAGGCGCCCTTCACGTTCACCGTGACCGCCCCCCGCCACTGGCAGGTCGTCTCCAACTCCCCCACACCGGAGCCCGAACCGACCGGTGAGGAGACGGCGGTGTGGCGGTTCGCTCCCACCCCCCGGATCTCGAGCTACATCACGGCCCTCGTCGCCGGCCCCTACGACGTCGTGCGCGACGTGGTGCCGAGTCGCCGCGGCGAGGTGCCGCTCGGCATCTTCTGCCGAAGGTCCCTCACCCCCTACCTCGACGCCGACCACCTGTTCGACGTCACCAAGCGCGGGTTCGCGTTCTTCGAGGAGGAGTTCGACTGCGCGTACCCCTTCGAGAAGTACGACCAGATCTTCACGCCGGAGTACAACATGGGCGCGATGGAGAACGCGGGCTGCGTGACGGTCAACGAGATGTACGTGTTCCGCTCCAAGGTGACCGAGGCCCTCGTGGAGCGTCGAGCGCTGACCGTCCTCCACGAGCTGGCGCACATGTGGTTCGGCAACCTCGTGACGATGCGCTGGTGGAACGACCTGTGGCTCAACGAGTCGTTCGCCGAGTGGGCATCGACGACCTGTCAGTCCGAGGCCACCGAGTGGACCGACGCCTGGACCACCTTCGGGACGCACGAGAAGGACTGGGCCTACCGCCAGGACCAGCTGTCCACGACCCACCCCATCGTCGCGGAGATCCACGACCTCGAGGACGTCGAGGTCAACTTCGACGGCATCACCTACGCCAAGGGCGCCTCGGTCCTCAAGCAGCTCGTCGCGTACGTCGGCCGCGAGCCCTTCCGGGACGGCCTTCGCGCCTACTTCGCCAAGCACGCCTGGGGCAACACGACGCTCGACGACCTCCTCTCCGAGCTCGAGGCGACGTCAGGCCGTGACCTGCGGACCTGGTCGAAGCTGTGGCTGGAGACGGCTGGGGTGAGCACCCTCCGCCCCGTGCTCGCCGTCGACGACCGTGGCCGCATCACCTCCGCGGTCCTCGAGCAGCTCTCGGCGCCGGGCCTCGTGACCGCGCGCCCCCACCGGCTGGCGATCGGGCTGTATGCCGCGCGAGACGGCGTCCTCCACCGGACGGACCGCCTCGAGCTCGACGTCGACGGTGAACGCACCGACATCCCGCAGCTCGTCGGTCAGGAGCAGCCCGACCTGCTCCTCGTCAACGACGACGACCTCGCCTACGCCAAGATCCGCCTCGACGAGCGGTCGCTCGCAACGGCGCTGGCGCACCCACGTGGCTTCACGTCGTCGCTCCCCCGCTCGTTGTTCCTCGCGTCCGCATGGGACATGACCCGCGACGCGGAGATGGGGGCCAGACGCTTCGCGGCCCTCGTCCTCGACACACTGCCCGGTGAGTCGGACTCGACGCTGCTGCGGACGCTGCTGGGCCAGCTCCAGACGGCGGTGCTGTCCTACACCGCGCCCCAGCACCGCGAGGCTGCCCGGTCCCAGAGCCGGGACCGGCTCTGGGAGCTGGCGCGCACCGCCGAGCCGGGGGGTGACGCCCAGCTGCAGCTCGTCAGCGCTGCGGCTGCGCTCGTCGCGGCGGGTGACGACACGGCATACGCGCGAGGGCTGCTCGACGGCACCGAGGTCCTCGAGGGCCTCACCGTCGACTTCGAGATGCGCTGGACGCTGCTCACCGCCCTCGTCGCCGCCGGTGCGGCCGGTCCTGACGAGATCGACGCCGAACGCGCCCGCGAGGACACCGCGACCGGCCGGGAGCGGGCGGCGCGCGCCCGCGCCGCGCAGCCGACGGCCGAGGCGAAGGAGGAGGCGTGGGCGGCCGCGGTCGAGGGCTCCGGCCTGCCGAACGCCGTGCTCGACGCCGTGGCGCACGGGTTCACCCGGCCGGGGACGCCGGCCGAGCTGCTGCGGCCCTTCGTCGGTCGCTACCACGCCATGCTCGACACGGTGGAGCGGCGGGGGTCCCACGCACTCGTCCAGAGCCTCGTCCACGGTTTCTACCCCAGGCCGCTGGCCGAGCCGGAGCTGCTCGCAGCCACCCAGGGCTGGCTCGACACCCACCCCCAGGCACACGCCGCCCTTCGCCGCCTCGTCCTGGAGAACCGGGACCCGGTCGCCCGAGCCCTGGCGGCCCAGGAACGCGATGCCCGGGACTGAGGCACCGACCGCCGCCGCACCCCTCGTGCGTGGCGGCCTCGAGGCCGCCACCGTGACGCTGGAGCAGGTGCAGGACTGGCTCGTCACCGACGGCGCCCGGATCCTCGTGACCATCGTCCTCGCCGTCCTGGTCCGCTGGCTGGCGCACCGGCTCATCGACCGGGTGGTGGTGACGACGACATCGACGTCCGCCCGGAGGTTCGCCGAGTCCAGCCCTGCCGGCCGGGTCCTCGCATCCGCCGCCGGCCTCGCGAGCGAGCGGCACCGGCAGCGCGTGGAGACCATGGCGTCGTTGCTGCGCAGCATCGTCACCCTCGTCGTGGTGACCCTGACCGTGCTCACCGTCATGGCACTCGTCGGCATCCCCCTCGGACCGCTCCTCGCGTCCGCCGGCGTGGCCGGGGTCGCGCTCGGCTTCGGCGCCCAGAGCCTCGTCAAGGACTTCCTCGCGGGCATCTCCATGATCCTCGAGGACCAGTACGGCGTCGGTGACGTCGTCGACACCGGCGAGGCGATAGGGACCGTCGAGGAGGTCACCCTGCGGATCACCCGACTCCGCGACGCGAACGGGGTCACCTGGTACGTCCGCAACGGTGAGATCATCCGCATCGGCAACCGGTCCCAGGGGTACTCCACGGCCATCGTCGACATGCCCGTCTCCTACGCCGAGAACGTGGAGCGGGTCGTCTCGGTGATCCGCGAGGTCACGGAGGCGATGGGGTCCGACCCCGAGTGGGAAGAACGGCTCGTCGAGCCACCGACCGTCCTGGGGGTCGAGCTCGGTCCGTTGAGCGGCCCCGTGGGAGGTCCCCCGTGAGCATCTACGAGGAGGTCGGTGGGGCGCCGACGTTCGAGCGGCTCGTCCACGCGTTCTACCAGGGAGTCGCGAGCGACCCCGAGCTGCGGGCCCTGTATCCCGACGAGGACCTCGAGCCCGCCGAACGTCGCCTGCGCATGTTCCTGGAGCAGTACTTCGGCGGACCGCCGGCATACAGCCGGGAGCGCGGTCACCCGCGGCTGCGCATGCGGCACGTCCCCTATCCGGTGACCGCCGACATGCGTGACCGTTGGCTACGGCACATGCTGGCCGCGATGGAGAGCCTCGACCTGCCCGAGGACAAGGCCGAGCTCATGCGCGACTACTTCCAGCGGGCAGCACACATGATGGTCAACACCGGCCACGGGCCACCCCCGCCGCCTGCACAGGTCCCCGCTGAGTGAGGACGTCGTCTTCCCGGAGTCCCCGATCTGCGTCCAGGTGTCGTACGCCTCTCCTGGCGGCGTGCGCGGTGACGTCCTTCTGAGCCGGTCGGCGCGGACGCTCACGGGGACGGAGATCGTCCTCGTCGCCCGGCCCTTCGACCCGACGTGCAGCCGCCCGACGCCGGCAGCCGGATCATGACGGCATCGGAGCGCACCGTACTTCGTGGCTGGGCACGGCATACGGAAACATGGGCGCGGTGAGCGACGCCACTCCCCAGACCGTGACGGCACCCGGCGCCATCGTGCACCGGGCTGACTCCCCGGACGCCCCCTGGTGGCGCGATGCCGTGATCTACCAGATCTACCCGCGCTCGTGGGCGGACTCGGACGGCGACGGGATCGGCGACCTGCCCGGCATCACCGCGCGGCTGCCCTACCTGCGGGACCTCGGCGTCGAGGCGGTCTGGCTCAGCCCCTTCTACGTCTCGCCGATGCGGGACGCGGGATACGACGTCACCGACTACCGCACCGTCGACCCGTGCTTCGGCACGCTGGACGACGCCGACCGCCTCGTCGACACCGCCCACGACCTGGGCCTGAAGGTGCTCGTCGACCTCGTCCCGAACCACACGAGCACGGAGCACGAGTGGTTCCGGGCGGCGCTGGCGGCGGGCCCGGGCAGTCCCGAACGGGACCGCTACATCTTCCGGGACGGCACGGGATCCGGCGGCGAGGACCCGCCGAACAACTGGCCCTCCGTCTTCGGTGGCCCGGGGTGGACCCGGGTCACCGAGCAGGACGGCACCGCCGGCCAGTGGTACCTCCACATCTTCGACGTCTCGCAACCCGACCTCAACTGGCATCACCCGGAGGTGCGTGAGGAGTTCCACGACATCCTCCGCTTCTGGTGCGACCGCGGGGTCGACGGCTTCCGCGTCGACGTCGCGCACGGGCTCATCAAGCGTGACGGTCTCCCCGACTGGCACGGAGCCGTGGGGCTCTACGACGAGATCGACGAGGAAGGGCCTCTCGGGGTCGGCCGGGACGTCGAGGACCTGTGGTCCCCCGACAGCGACGTGCTCCCCCACGGCGCGACCGGCGAGGCGCCCATGTGGGACCAGGACGGCGTGCACGAGATCTACCGGGGGTGGCGCAAGGTGCTCGACTCCTACGGCGAGCCCGATCGCATCCTCTGCGCGGAGGCGTGGGTGAAACCCGTCCAACGGGTCGCCCGGTACGTCCGTGGGGACGAGATGCACCAGGCGTTCAACTTCGACTTCCTCGACGCGCACTGGGACGCCCGGCAGCTGCGGACGGTCATCGAGGCCAGCCTGCGGTCCAACGACGTCGTGGGTGCGCCGACGACGTGGGTGCTGTCCAACCACGACGTCATCCGCCACGCCTCGCGCCTCGGCCTCGACCAGTCGAGGCCGCGCCCGAACGGCATCCGAGCCGACGATCCCCAGCCGGATGCCGTGCTCGGCCTGCGCCGGGCGCGAGCCGCCACGGCGCTCATGCTCGCGCTGCCCGGTGGTGCCTACCTCTACCAGGGCGAGGAGCTGGGCCTTCCTGAGCACACGACGATGCCGGACGAGTACCGGCAGGACCCCACCTTCCACCGGACCAAGGGTCAGGTCACCGGCCGCGACGGATGCCGGGTGCCCATGCCGTGGGTGAAGGACGCACCCAGCCTGGGCTTCGGCCCCGGAGGCTCGCCCTGGCTCCCCCAGCCCGAGGCGTACGCCGACCTGGCCGTCGACCAGCAGGAGGGAGTCGACGGATCCACCCTCGAGCTCTACCGAGCCCTGCTCCACTACCGGCGCACGCACCGGATCGGCCATGGCAGCCTCACCTGGGACGCGCTGTCCTCGGACACCGTCATCGCCCTGCGCAACACCCCGGAGGGCCGCGGGCTGACCCTCGTCGCGGTCACCAACCTCGGTGCCGAGCCGGTTCGGCTGCCCGTGGGCGAGGTGGTCATCTCCTCGGGTCCCCTCGCCGACGACGGGACCCTTCCGTCGGACACCACGGCGTGGGTCCGGCTCCCGGTGACCTGACGTGCGCGCAGCCGACTTCCCCTACCTGGACGCGCCGATCCCCCACGCCCTGGCGCACCGGGGCGGTGCCGCCTACGGGCCGAACCAGGGACTGGAGAACACCCTGGCGGCGTTCCGTCGGGCCATCGACATGGGCTACCGCTATGTCGAGACCGACGTGCACGCCACCTCCGACGGCCGGCTCGTCGCGTTCCACGACAGCGTGCTCGACCGGGTGTCGGACACCCGCGGGGCGATCGCGGCGCTCACCTACGACGCCGTCCGTGAGGCTCGGATCGCCGGCGCGGAGCCCATCCCCCTCCTCGCCGAGCTGTTCGAGGAGTTCCCGGACGTCCGGGTCAACATCGACATCAAGTCCGACGCGGCGGTGGCGCCGACGATCCGTGAGGTGCTGCGGCACCGGGCGGCGGAGCGCGTCTGCGTCGCGTCGTTCTCGGAGCGGCGGCTCCGCGCCGCCCGGGCCGCCCTCGGACCTCGCGTCGCCACCGCGGCCGGGCAGGTGGGCACCGCCCTGCTGAGGTTCACGCCGTCGTTGGTGAGCCGGCTGCTGCACACGCCTGCACCGGTGCTCCAGATCCCGGCGCTCCACCGCCTCGGCGGCCGAACGGTCACGCTCGTGACCCCGGGGCTCGTGCGCCGTGCCCACGGCCTGGGAAAGCAGGTGCACGTGTGGTTCCACCCCTGGTCGCAGGAGGACGCCCCCGAGATGCACCGGCTGCTGGACCTGGGGGTCGACGGCATCGTCACCGACCACATCCACGTCCTGCGTGACGTGCTGGCCGAGCGCGGACATCCCCTCGATCCGCCGTCCTGAGAGAAGGCCCTGTCGTTCACCGCAGGACGACGTGCCCGCCGGGGGCGCTCAACCTCGTCCACCGGTTGCAGCGCAGGACCTGCACGGTGCTGCCGGGGGCCAGGAAGCCGAGGGCGTAGGCCGCGAACGCCCCTCCCGTGCGAACCGGGATGCCGTCGGTCGGGATGCCGTCCGCCGTCAGCAGGTCCGGGTGCGGGCCTGCGGCCTCGCGGACGTCGCGTGACCACACCCGGTCCCGGGCGAAGCCGGCTGCGGCGCCCCGCTCGCGCACCGCGGCGGCGACCTCGGCGACCCCGTCTCGCGCCACACTTGCCAGCAGGTCACCGGGCAGCACACCGACCGGCTCCCACGGCCCCCGGGGCGGCGTGAGGGCGGACCAGGGTGCAAGTGCCCGCGTCGGGGGCACGTGGAGGTCGGCCGTCGATGTCGCGTGGGCGGTCCGGTCGACCACTGCACCGAGCGGGACGAGGACGTCGATCTCGGCGTCCTCGGCGAGGGCGAAGGTGCGCAGGCCGAGCACCGTTCCCTCGGCGAGGATTCCCGACCCGGGGAGCACGCCGACCCATGCGGCGAGCACGTCACCGGCGGCCTGCAGCCGCATCGCACCCTCACCGTCCACGGAGCGCGCGCGCACGGCATACCGGCCCAGGTCGGACAAGGACGCGACGTCGTGAAACCGCAGCACGTCCGTCACCGTCCGGCCCACCGGAAGCGCACGGCGTCCCCCTGGTGCTCCGCCAGGCCCGCCCGCACCTCGGGTGTGAGCCGGCGCGGCCGACCGCTGGCGAAGTCGTAGAGGACGAGCCCGGTCTCCGCGACGGCGTAGACCTGGTCGCCGGCATCCTCGGGGTCGCGGACGACGTACCCCAGGTCGAAGCCCGCCCCGTGCACGGTGGTCACCCACATGTCGACCTCCACGGGCGCCGGGCGGTAGGTCAGCGGGGCGCGGTACTCGATGGCGTGCCGGGACACCACGATCCCCTCGTCGACCATCGACGCCCGGCCCTCGAACCACTCGCGGATGCCGACGACCCGGGCGTCCTCGAGGAGCCGGAGGTACTGCACGTTGTTGACGTGGCCGTACGCATCCATGTCGGACCAGCGCAGCGGCACCTGGACGCGGTACGGCTGGGGCGCGGGAAGGTCGGGCATGCCACCCATCCTCCCAGCCGGCGCGAGGGACCGCCCACGCCGACGGGCGCTCCTCACACCTAGGGTGGTTCGATGCCGCTGCAGCCCACGACGTCCGCGCACCTCGACCACGTCCTCGCCACTGCCCAGCACGACGCGCGGCTGCCGTCCGTCGTCGCCGGTCTCGTCCGCGATGGGCAACTGGTCTGGAGCGGTGCCGCCGGGACCGTCGACGGCCGTGCCGGGGGCCCGCCCCCGGACGCCGACACGCAGTACCGGATGGGGTCCATCACGAAGACGTTCGTCGCCGTCGCCGTGCTCCGGCTGCGTGACGCGGGGCGGCTCGACCTCAGCGACCGCTTCGAGGACCTCGTGCCCGGCACGCCGCTCGGGGTGGCGACTGTCGAGCAGCTCCTCACCCACTCCGGCGGGGTGCAGGCCGAGACGTCCGGCCCGTGGTGGGAGCGCACCGCCGGCGGCGACTGGGAGGCGCTCGTCGCCCAGCCCGTCGGAGCGCGGTTCCGCGCCGGTCGGCGGTTCCACTACTCCAACGTCGGGTATGCCGGCCTGGGTCGCCTCCTCGAGGTGCACCACGGCCGTGGGTGGTTCGACGTGGTCCAGAAGGACCTGTTGGAGCCGCTGGGGATGCGGCGGACGACGCTTCGCCCCACCGGTGACGCGGCGCCCGGCCTCGCGGTGCACCCCTTCGCCGACGTCCTCCTGCGTGAGCCGGAGCACGATGCCGGGGCGATGGCCCCAGCGGGGCAGCTGTGGACGACCCTCGACGACCTCGCCCGGTGGGCGAGGTTCCTCGCCGGTGACACGGCCGGGTTGCTGTCGGCCGACACCCTCGCCGAGATGCTCGAGCCGCACCACGTCGTGGACGAGCCGGGAAAACCCTGGGTGGCCGCTCACGGCCTCGGCTTCTCGGTATGGAACGAGGCGGGCGTGCGGTACGCCGGGCACGGGGGGTCCATGCCGGGCTTCCTCGCCCTCCTCGCGGTCCGCCTCGAGGGCGGGGACGGCGTCGTCGTGCTCACCAACACGACGGCGAGCCCGGTGACCGGGGACCTCACCCGCGATCTGCTCCGTGGGCTCGCGGAGCGGGAGCCACGGATGCCGGAGACGTGGACCGCCGGCGGTGACCCGTCGCTCCTCGAGCTCGTCGGGACGTGGCACTGGGGCGCGGCGACCCAGACCGCACGCGTCGACGGCGAGCACCTTGTGCTCGGGGAGCCGGGAGCGGCCCGCGGCTCACGGTTCCGGCGGGTGGCCGCCGACGAGTGGGTCGGGCTGGACAGCTACTTCGCCGGTGAGCCGATGCGCGTCGTCCGCCGCGGCAACGGGACGGTCTCGCACCTGGACGTCGCCTCGTTCCGGCTCACGCGGACGCCGTACGACCCGGACGCGGACCTGCCGGGGGGCATCGACCCGGGCGGATGGACCTGAGCCCACTCGGGTGTCGGGGCGAGAGGTCGGTTGCCCGCGCAGCCGCGCCTCAGAGGTTCGCCGCGGTGAGGAGGATGACGGAGTCCTGGAGGGCCATGACGGAGTGCCGCTCCTGCGGGAGCTCGGCGTGGTCTCCGGCCTCGAGCTCACCGGACCCGGCGCGCCAGTGCACCCGGACGCGCCCGACGAGCACCTGGAGGGTCGCCTCGCCGGGGTTCTCGTGCTCCGACATGTCGGCACCCGCGACCAGGGCGATGACGGTCTGGCGGAGGGTGTGGTCGCTGCCGCCGCACACCGTCCGGGCGGCTCGGCGGGCGGAGTCCGTGCGCGCCTCCTGCAGCAGGTGGTCGGTGAGCGCGGGCAGGGGCGTCGCCTCCATGGCGGTCCTCTCCGTGGGTCGGTGCGGGCCCGGGCACGGCCCGCCAGGTCGAGCGGATGTCCACGCAGTGCCCTGTTCCGAGGGTCCGGAAACCCGCACGACGTCCGCGAAGCACCCACCCGACCGCGAAGTGATACCGGAGCCCGGGGGTCGGTGGAGCAGCGCTCGACGGCTCACCCCGCCCTGTGGACGGTGCGACGGTGACGTCGGCGGCGCGGCATACGGTGGACGAACCATGACGAACCCGACGGATGCCGTGACCCTGCCGCCTGCCTCGTCCCTGCCGAGTGCCGACCTCACGGACGACGCGCGCAGGGCCCTGCGCGCGCTGGTCGGTCGGGAGGATGCCGACTTCCGGGAGGGCCAGCTGGAGGCGGTGTCGGCCCTCGTCGCCGACCGTTCCCGGGTCCTCGTCGTCCAGCGCACCGGGTGGGGCAAGTCCGCGGTCTACTTCGTCGCGACGGCGCTGCGCCGTGCCCAGGGCGCGGGCCCGACCGTGATCCTCAGTCCGCTGCTCGCGCTCATGCGCGACCAGATCGCGGCCGCAGAGCGGGCCGGCATCCGGGCGGTGACCATGAACTCGGCCAACGCCCAGGACTGGGACGAGGTGCGCGCCGCGCTCGTCGCCGACGCGGTCGACGTGCTCCTCGTGAGCCCCGAGCGGCTCAACAACCCCCGCTTCCGGGACGAGCAGCTGCCCGACCTGGCGCGCCGCTGCGGGCTGCTCGTCGTCGACGAGGCGCACTGCGTGAGCGACTGGGGCCACGACTTCCGCCCGGACTACCGCCGCATCCGCGACCTGCTCGCGGGCCTCCCGGAGGACACCCCGGTGCTCGCGACGACGGCCACGGCCAACGCGCGCGTCGTCACCGACGTCGTCGAGCAGCTCGGCGTCGGCGGCCGTTCGGTGCTCACGGTGCGGGGCGGGCTCGCGCGCGACTCCCTGCGCCTCGGTGTCCTCCGCTCGATGTCCCCGGAACAGCGCCTCGGCTGGCTCGTGGCGCACCTCCCGGAGCTCCCGGGCAGCGGCATCGTCTACACGCTGACGGTGTCGGCCGCGGAGGACGTCGCCGCCGCGCTCTCCGAGGCCGGACTCGCCGTGGCGTCGTACACCGGCCGCACGGACCCCGCGGACCGAGAGCGCCTGGAGGGGGCGCTGCGCCGCAACGAGGTCAAGGCGCTGGTCGCGACGTCGGCGCTCGGGATGGGCTTCGACAAGCCCGACCTCGGCTTCGTCGTGCACCTCGGCGCCCCCAGCTCACCGGTGGCGTACTACCAGCAGGTCGGCCGCGCGGGGCGCGCGACCGAGCGGGCGGACGTGCTCCTCCTCCCCGGTCCCGAGGACCGGGACATCTGGACGTACTTCGCCTCGGTGTCCATGCCTCGGGAGGAGCAGGCGGATGCCGTGCTCCGTGCCCTCGCCGAGGCCGGCCGGCCCCTGTCGACGGCTGCCCTGGAGACGGCCGTCGACGTGCGCCGCACCCGGCTGGAGCTGCTCCTCAAGGTGCTCGACGTCGACGGCGCCGTACGGCGCGTGTCAGGCGGCTGGGTCGCCACGGGACAGCCGTGGACCTACGACGCCGAGCGCTACGAGCGCGTCGCGCAGGCCAGAGCGGCCGAGCAGGACCTCATGCTGGGCTACGAGCGGACCGATGCCTGTCGGATGGCGTTCCTCCAGGAGTGCCTCGACGACGACTCCGCCGCCGCCTGCGGGCGGTGCGACGGGTGCGCCGGGCCGTGGTACTCGACCCAGGTGCCCGACAGGGTCGTCGGTGCGGCACGCGAGCGTCTCGCCCGGGCAGGCGTCGACCTCGAGCCGCGGGTCCAGTGGCCGACGGGGATGGACCGTCTCGGCGTGCCGGTGAAGGGGCGGATCGGAGCGGAGGAGGCTCTGTTGACCGGCCGGGCCCTCGCGCGGCTCTCGGACCTGGGGTGGGGTCACCGGCTGCGCGAGCTGCTTCGCGACGACCTGCCCGCCTCACCCGAGCTGATCGGTGCGTGTGTGCCCGTCCTCGCGGAATGGGGTTGGGCCCGGCGGCCGGTTGCCGTCGCCTTCGTCCCCTCTCGCTCCCGGCCCGTGCTGGTCGGGTCGCTCGCTGCCGGTCTCGCCGAGGTGGGCCGGCTCCCCCTCCTGGGTGCCCTCGACCTCGCACACGGCGGACCAGCCGGTGAGCCGGGTGGCAACAGTGCGTTCCGTCTCGCCGGCGTGTGGGAGCGGCTCGTCGTCGGTCCCGGCCTCGCGACGGCCCTCGACGAGCTCCGGGGGCCGGTGCTCCTCGTCGACGACCTCGTGTCGTCTCGATGGACCCTCACGGTCGCGGGCCGGGCCCTTCGCCGCGCCGGCGCGCCGGACGTCCTGCCGTTCGCGCTCGCCGTCGACGGCTGACGGCGGGCCTTAGTCCCGCACGGCCACCGGGTCGCCCGCCCGGGGAGCGGTCGGCGGGGTGGTCACGGCACTCTCTCGCGTCGTCGGCGGCTGGACGCGCACCGTGAGCACGGGCAGGAAGAGCTGGACGACGGGACCGATGAGCAGGGCGTAGAGCACCGTGCCGATCCCTACGATGCCGCCGAGCATCCAGCCCAGGAGGACGACGGTGACCTCGAGGGCGGTCCGCACGAGCCGGATCGAGCGCCCGGTTCGGCGGGAGAGCCCGGTCATCAGTCCGTCCCTCGGTCCAGGACCCAGCTGGCTGCCGATGTACATCGCT
The DNA here is from genome assembly GCA_029266735.1 of Ornithinibacter sp. Classification (GTDB taxonomy): domain Bacteria; phylum Actinomycetota; class Actinomycetes; order Actinomycetales; family Dermatophilaceae; genus Fodinibacter. The sequence continues at coordinate 23,227 of JAQSWG010000034.1, read as the reverse complement.
CCGGCGACCCCGTTGCCGAGGATGGCCGCGAGCATGACGACCACACGCCAGCCGATCCCGTGCACCTCGGGCACCACGGCCAGCGTCGCGTCGATGGCCACGCCGATGACGACGGCGTTGAGGACGGTCCCCAGGCCGGGCCACTGCCGGAGGGGGATCCACAGGAGCAGGACGACGAACGACACGGCGATGCTCATGAGCCCGTACGACATCGGCACGTACTGGATGAGGCCGTACTGGAGGACCCCCCACGGCTCGAGGCCCAGCTGGGCGCGCAGCAGGAGGGCCATCGAGACCCCGAAGAGGACGAGCCCCACGAGCAGCTGGGCCACCCGGTGCACCAGCCGGCCGGCCCGCAGCTGCTCGACGGGGTTCATGGGGACGAGCTCGACGCGGCGGCCCGCCCCGCGGCGCAGCGCCTGGATCGGAGTCATGCAAGCCATCCTCGCCCGAAAGTGGCCTTGGTTTCGATGGCCAATTCTGACACAGTGGCCACATGTCGACGCCTCCCGTCTCGGCCGCCCGCACCGCCCGGCTCGTCGGCGAGCTCTCGCCCGGCCGCCCGGCATACCGCGCCCTGGCCGACGCCCTCCGGGTCGCCGTCGCCGACGGCCGCATCGCCGTCGGTGCCCGGCTGCCGAGCGAACGCGAGCTCACGGCGGCCCTCGACGTCAGCCGCACCACGGTGACGAGGGCGTATGCCGTGCTGCGGGACAGCGGGTACCTCACCTCGCGTCGGGGGTCCGGCTCCGTCGCGACCCTCCCATCGGGGAGCCGGCGGCGCGGCACGGGCTCGCTCTTCCCGGCCGACGCCTCCGAGGACGTCATCGACCTGACCTGCGCCGCCACCCGCGCCCCCGCCGGCGTCGTCGAGGCGTACGAGCGGGCGGTGGGGCAGCTGCCGGCGCACCTCGCGGGGGCCGGCTACCTCACCCTCGGCGTGCCGGAGCTCCGAGAGGTCATCGCCGACCGCTACACCGCACGGGGGCTGCCGACGGGCCCGGACGAGGTCCTCGTGACCTCCGGAGCCGTCGCGGGCATCGGCATCGTCCTGCGAGCACTGCTCGCCCACGGCGACCGGGTCGTCGTCGAGAACCCGACGTACCCCAACACGGTGGACGCCCTCCGGCGGAGCGGGGCACGTCTCGTGACCCTCGGGATGGATCCCGACGGGTGGGACGTGCCCGAGTCGGCGCGCACGGTGCGCGCGGCGGGGGCCACGGCGGCGGTCCTCATCCCCGACTTCCACAACCCCACGGGCGCACTCATGGGCGACGAGCAGCGCGCCCAGCTCGCCCGTGCACTGCGGACGGCGAGGACGCTGCCGATCGTCGACGAGACCATCGCCGAGATCGACCTCGGTGAGGGTCCACGTCCGCTGCCGTTCGGCGTCCATGACCCGCGGACGATCAGCGTGGGCAGTTCCTCGAAGTCGCACTGGGGTGGCCTGCGCACCGGGTGGGTGCGCGCCCCCCGGTCGGCCCTCCCCGCGCTCGTCGAGGCTCGGGTCACGACCGACCTCGGCGCGCCCGTGCTCGAGCAGCTCGTCCTCCTCGAGCTGATGCGGCTCGCCCCCGGGTTGACCGCGGAGCGGCGCGAGGACCTGCGCGCGTCGCGCGACGCGCTCGTGACGGCCCTCCGGGCGCGCCTTCCGGACGTCCGCTTCCAGGTGCCACGCGGCGGGTTGTCCCTCTGGTGCGAGCTGCCCGACGGCGTCGACGCCACCGGCGTCACGGTCGCCGCCGAGGACGAGAAGCTCCTCGTCGCGGCCGGGCCCCGCTTCGCCGTGGTCGGGGGGCTGGAGCGGTGGGTGCGGCTCCCCTACGTCCTCGCACCCGAGGTGATGACCGAGGCCGTCGAGCGGTTCGCCCGGGCGGTCGAGGCGACCCGCCTCCCGGGGTCGCGCCGCGCCGGCACACGGAGGCCGCCGCCGTCCCCCGGGACGGGCGACAGGACGCGCCGTCCGCTCGTGGCCTGACTCGGCGGGCGACGCGGCGGTCGCTATCCACCCGGGAGAGGCGGCGGGCGCAGGAGGCTCGGCGCCGCTGGCTATCGTTGCCCCGGTGACGACCCCGCAGCCGGCCCCGCTCCTCGACCTGCTGGCCACTCTCGACCTCGAAGAGCTGGGCTCGGCGCAGGTGAGCGTCCAGCCGCTCTCGACCGCGGGTGGGCTGTCCGGCGACGAGCGGGTCCCGCTGCCCGAGACGTTCGCCGAGGACATCACGCTGTTCCGCGGACAGAGCCAGAAGCAGCCCCATGGACGGGTGTTCGGCGGTCAGGTTCTCGCCCAGGGCGTCATCGCGTGCGGCCGTACCGTTCTCGCGCTCGAGGACGGCGCCGACCGGCGGTTGCACTCGATGCACGCGTACTTCATGCGCCCGGGCGACGACACGCAGCCGATCACCTTCAGCGTCGAGCGGATGCGCGACGGCAGGTCCTTCTCCACGCGCCGGGTGCACGCGATCCAGCACGGCAAGCCGATCCTCTCGATGAGCGCGTCCTTCCAGCTGCCCGACGGTGGTGTCGACCACCAGGACCCGGTGCCCGACGCACCGGACCCGCTCGCCGTGCCGTCCCTCGCCGACGTCTTCGCCGGCGTGGACCACCCAGCCGCCCGCCACCTGGCGGAGGACCGGGCCATCGAGCAGCGCCACGTCGAGGGCAACCTCTTCGTCACCCCGGCGACCGACCTCGTCGCCGACCAGCGGGTCTGGATGCGGGCCATCGGCGACCTCCCCGACGACCCGCTGGTCCACGACGCCGTGTTGGCCTATGCCTCCGACTACACGCTCCTCGAGTCGATCCTGCGTCGGCACGGCAAGACATGGCGGACCCCCGGGCTGCGGGCCGCGAGCCTCGACCACGCGATGTGGTTCCACCGCCCGGCCCGTGCGGACGAGTGGCTCCTCTATGCCGAGCACTCCCCGTCCGCCCAGGGCGGTCGCGGGCTGGGCATCGGCCGCATGTTCACGCAGGAGGGCACCCTCGTCGCGACGGTCGCCCAGGAGGGCATGCTCCGCGTCAGCGGAGGCGGAGGACGGCCACCGCGTGCGGCGGCAGGATGACGACCCCGTCGCCGGCGACCGTGCCGTCCTCCTCCCACGCGAGAAGCAGCTCAGCGGGACCCGCGGCCAGGGGCAGCGCCTGCTCGCGCTCGGCGAGGTTCGCCACCACGGCGTATGCCGGTCGGTCGGCGGGTGCGTGGACCAGCACCACCCAGCGAGCGTCCTCGTCGACGTCGACGGACACATCGGCAAAGCGCGTCGGCGCCGGTGCGAGGAGGTCGCGGCGCAGGCGCGTGCACGCGGTGTACCACCGGAGGGCCCGCGCCCGGGCCGGCTCCTCCACCTCGGACCAGTCGAGCACCGAGCGGTCTCGTGTCGCCGGGTCCTGCGGGTCCGGCACCTCGTCCTCCGACCAGCCGTGCGAGCCGAACTCGGCCCGCCGGCCGCGCCGGACGGCATCCGCGAGCACCTCCTCCTCGAAGCTCGTGAAGAACTGCCACGGCGTCGACGCGGCCCACTCCTCGCCCATGAAGATCATCGGCGTCGTGGGAGCCAGCAGGTAGAGCGCAGCACCTGCGGCCTGCAGGCCCGGAGCGAGGGACGCGGTGATCCGGTCACCCGCCATCCGGTTGCCGACCTGGTCGTGCGTCTGCAGGTAGCCGAGCAGCCGACGTGCGTCGAGGCGGTCCACGTCCACCGGCCGCCCCCACGGACGGCCACGGAACGTCGACATCGTGCCGTCGTGGAGGAAGCCGCGGGTCAGCACCTTGGCGAGCACGTCGAGCGGGCCGGTCTCGTCCCGCCCACCACCGCCGGCGAAGTCCGCGTAGTACCCGTGCCGCTCGCCCGTCAGTGACACGTGCAGCGCATGGTGGATGTCGTCGTCCCACTGCGCCGTCATGCCGCGGCCACCCTCGCTCGTCGGGGTCACCATGACCGGGTCGTTGAGGTCGCTCTCGGCCACGAGGTCGAGGGGGCGGCCGACCTCGTGGGCCAGGCCGGCGACGACGTCGGAGAGCTCGGCGAGGTAGTGCCGTCCCGAGTCGTCCTTCAGCTCATGAACGGCGTCGAGGCGCAGGGCGTCGAGGTGGAAGTCGCGGAACCAGCGCACGGCGTTCTCGAGGAGGAAGGCCCGCACCTGCTCGGACCCCTCGTTGTCGAGGTTCACGGCCGGGCCCCACGGGGTCTCGTGCGCCGAGGTGAAGTACGGCCCGAACCGCGAGAGGTAGTTGCCACTGGCACCGAGGTGGTTGTGCACGACGTCCAGGCACACTCCCAGCCCTCGGGTGTGGCAGGCGTCGACGAAGCGCTGCAACGCCCGCGGGCCGCCGTAGCCGTCGTCCACGGCGTAGAGAGCCACGCCGTCATAGCCCCAGTTCCACCGGCCGGGAAACTCGGCCACCGGCATGAGCTCGACGACGTCGACGCCCAGGTCGACGAGGTGGTCCAGCCGACCCAGCGCGGCATCCAGGGTGCCCTCCGCGGTGAAGGTGCCGACGTGCAGCTCGTAGAACACGCCACCGAGGACGCCTGCACCCGAACGGGGTCCGAGCCACGCGCCGTCGCTCCAGGGAAAGGCGCCTGCGTCGAACGTCCGGCTCGGACCGTGGACGCCGTACGGCAACCACGCGCCGCGAGGGTCAGGAAGCGCTGGCTCGTCCCCGTCGAGCACGAACGCGTAGTCGATCGGGTATGCCGTCCCCGCGGCGGACGCGGCCCCCTGGGATTCCCAGCACCACCAGCCCTTCCCGACCGCGGTCATCGGGTCGCGCCGGGCCGGGCCACCGACCGGTGCCCACTCCAGCTCCACCCGGGTGGCCGCGGGGGCCCACACCGCGATCGGCACCTGGCCGGCTGGCCAGCGTCGATCCTCCACGGTCCCTCCTGTCCTTGCGTACTCCGGCCGTCCTACCCGATGGATGCCGGGTCACCCTTCGACGGGAGATCCGACGCCATCCACCGGCCCAGCGTCCCTGCGGACGAGAAGGGCCACCGGACCGTCGTCCAGGAGGCCCGCGAGGCGGACACCCGACCCGTCCGTGGTGACCCGGCGTGCCGTCAGGACATCGCTCCACTCCCCGGGTGGCAGCTCCACGGTGGTGTCACCGAAGCCGCCGGCGGCCTCGAGCAGGCCGGCCGCCCGGGTCACCACCGTGACGACCTTCGGCCCGTCGCCATCCCCTCGGGTGAAGGCGAGGGCGTGCTCGCTGCCGGTGGGCAGCCCGGCATACGTCGTCGTCTCACCGACGAAGACCTCGGCGAGCTCACGACGCACCGCGAGCGCCCGTGCAGTGACGCGCAGCTTCTCGTCGTCGAGGTCGAACGCCGGCTCGTCGGCGAGCACGCGGTGGAGGCGCTCGGCCCGGTCGGTCCAGTCCACAGGCCGCCGGTTGTCCGGGTCCACGAGCGAGAGCATCCCGATCTCGCACCCCTGGTAGACGTCGGGGACGCCAGGCATCGTCAGCTGGAGGAGCTTCTGGCCGAGGATGTTCGCCCGGACCGACGGCTCGTGCGCAGCGGTCCAGGCGTCGAGGTGCCTCTTCACCGCACCATCGCGGGCAAGCGCCCTGGCGTAGGCGACGACCATGTCCTCGTAGTGGGCGTCCCCGTCGACCCACGCGGTGTGCACCTTGGCCTCGCGGACCGCCTTGAGCACGTACGTCTCGAGACGCGCACCGCTGATGGGCCAGGTGCCGATGAGCGTCTGCCAGAGGAGGTACTCGGTGGGACCGTCGAGCGCCTCCACGCGGTAGGGAGCAGCGATCGTGCGGGCCTGCGCGACCCAGGCCGCCCACCCCTCGCCGTCCTCGGCCAGCGGCATGAGCCGGGCGCGCACGTCCTCCGACCGCTTGGTGTCGTGGGTCGTCAGCGTCGTCATCGAGGTCGGCCAGGTGCTCACGAGACGCTCGCACCAGGCGTGGAACTCCTCCACGGTGATCGACGGGTGGTCGGGGTGTCCGCCCACCTCGTTGGCACCGGCAAGCCGGAACCAGCGGTAGTAGGCGGTGTCCTCGATGCCCTTGGCCATCACCGGTCCGCAGGTCTGCTGAAACCGCAGCCGGAAGTCGTCGGCCACCGCGCGGGTGTCGAGCTGTGCCTCGGGGAGGTCTCGGCCGAGGACCAGGTCGACGACCAGGCCCAGTGCGTCGAGGTCGCTGGGCGCGAGGAGCCGCTGCGCCCGCTCCGCCGCCTGCTCGACGACCGCCTGCTGCTCGGGGTCGACGCCGCGGCTGGGGACGTAGGCGCGGTAGCGGTCCATGGCCACGAGGAGCGCCTCGAGGGCGCGGCGGACCGCGGCGGTGTCGATGTCCCCGAGCACCCGCCGCACGAGCCGCATGAGCCGGTCCACCTCGGCCGCCTGGACGTCGTCGACGACGAGGCGCTTGGCGTCGGTGATGACGTCGTCCAGACTCGCACGGTCCGGCGCCGCCTCGGCCCACAGCCGGTCCAGCACCTCGAGGCCCGCTGTGGGGGTGAGCACCTGCTGCACCCGGAGAAGCGCGTCGTACCCCGTCGTCCCGGCGCAGCGCCACGACTCGGGCAGGGCCTCCTCGCCCTCGAGGATCTTCTCGACGACGACCCAGGCCCCCCCGGTCGCGTCGGCGAGCCGGTCGAGGTAGCCCTGCGGGTCAGCGAGCCCGTCGGGGTGGTCGATCCGGAAGCCGTCCACCTCGCCGTGGCCGTGCAGCGAGAGAAGGAGGGCGTGCGTCGCCATGAAGACGACGGGGTCCTCGACCCGCACCGCGACGAGCGACGTGACGTCGAAGAAGCGCCGGTAGTTGAGGGCCTCACCGGCCTCCCGCCAGCTGGACAGGCGGTAGGCCTGTGCACCGAGCAGCTCCGGAAGGGGGAGGTCCTCGGTGCCGGGTGCCACCGGGAACTCGGCGTCGTAGTAGCGCAGGACGTGCTCGGACCCGCTCGGTCCTCCGTCGTCGGCGACGACCAGCTCCCCCGACTCCACGGCCTGCTCGAGCGTGCCGCCCAGGACCGGCATGAGGATGCGGTCGTCCTCGGCCACCCAGTCGACGTCGAACCACCCCGCATACGATGAGCGTGCGCCGTCGCGCAGGAGGGACCAGAACGGCGCGTTGAGGTGAGCCGGCCGCGGGACCGCCATGTGGTTCGGGACCACGTCGAGGATGATGCCGAGGCCGGCCTCCCGGCACGCCGTGACGAGACGCTCGAACGCCTCGCGACCTCCGGCCTCCTCGTTGATCCGGGTGTGGTCGAGAACGTCGTAGCCGTGCGTCGACCCCGGGACAGCTTGGAGGACGGGTGAGAGGTAGAGGTGCGAGACGCCGAGCGCGGCCAGGTATGCCGTGTGCTCGGCCGCCGCGTCGAACCCGAAGCCCGCGTGGATCTGGAGTCGGTAGGTCGCGACGGGCACGACGCGGCCCGGGTCCGGGCGGTGGGGGGACGGCATCCTCACGTCCGATTCGTCGTCGCCACTCCGGAGGGCGCCGTCGGGGTCTCCCTGGGGCTGCGCAGGAGGATGACGGACCGCGGCTTGGCCGACAGCTCGCTGCCGGGCTCGTGCCAGCCGGGGTCGACGACGCTCACCCCGGTGTCGACCTCGACGAGCCAGTGCTCGCCCCACTCCTGCCCAGGGAGGCGGAAGCTTCTCTCTTCGTGGTCGGCGTTGAAGAGGACGAGGAAGTCGTCGTCGACCACCCGTCGGCCCCGGTTGTCGGGGGTGGGGATGGCGCGGCCGTTGAGGAACACCGACACCGTCGCCTCGCCGACCGACCAGTGCGACTCGGACATCGGCTCGCCCGAGGGCTGGAACCAGGCGATGTCGCCCATCTCGGACTGGCCGCCGTGCTGGGCGCTCCCGGCGAAGAACCTCCGCCGACGGAAGACCGCGTGCTCCCGCCGCAGTGTCGTGAGGGCGGCCGTGAAGGCGAACAGCTCCTTCTGGGAGTCCTCGAGCTGCCAGTTCACCCAGGAGAGCTCGTTGTCCTGGCAGTAGACGTTGTTGTTGCCCTGCTGGGTGCGGCCGATCTCGTCACCGTGGGCGATCATCGGGACGCCCTGGCTCAGGAGCAGCGTCGTGAGGAAGTTGCGCTGCTGCCGCAGGCGCAGGGCCTGGACCTCCGGATCGTCGGACGGGCCCTCCACGCCACAGTTCCACGAGCGGTTGTGGCTCTCGCCGTCCCGGCCGTCCTCGCCGTTGGCCTCGTTGTGCTTCTCGTTGTAGGACACGAGGTCTCGCAGCGTGAAGCCGTCGTGGGCGGTGACGAAGTTGATCGAGGCGATGGGCTTGCGACCGCTGTGCTCGTAGAGGTCGCTGGAGCCCGTGAACCGTGAGGCGAACTCGCCGAGAGTGCGTGGCTCGCCACGCCAGAAGTCCCGCACCGTGTCGCGGTACTTGCCGTTCCACTCGGTCCACAACGGGGGGAAGTTGCCGACCTGGTAGCCGCCGTCGCCGACGTCCCACGGCTCGGCGATGAGCTTGACCTGGGAGATCACCGGGTCCTGCTGGATGAGGTCGAAGAAGGCCGAGAGCTTGTCGACCTCGTGGAACTGGCGGGCCAGGGTGGCGGCGAGGTCGAAGCGGAAGCCGTCGACGTGCATCTCGGTGACCCAGTACCGCAGGGAGTCCATGATGAGCTGCAGCACGTGCGGGTGCCGCATGAGGAGGCTGTTCCCGGTGCCGGTCGTGTCGTAGTAGTGCTCCTTCGCGTCGTCGACGAGCCGGTAGTAGGCCGCGTTGTCGATCCCCCGGAAGCAGATCGTGGGTCCGAACTCGTTGCCCTCCGCCGTGTGGTTGTAGACGACGTCGAGGATGACCTCGATGTTGGAGTCGTGCAGGGCCTTGACCATCGCCTTGAACTCGGGGACCTGCTCGCCGCGCTGGCCCCGGGCGTAGCCGTTGTGCGGCGCGAGGAAGCCGATGGTGTTGTAGCCCCAGTAGTTCGTGAGGCCCTTGGCCTGGAGCGAGGTGTCCTGGACGTACTGGTGCACCGGCATGAGCTCGATCGCCGTGACGCCGAGGGTCGTGAGGTGGTCGATGATCGCGGGGTGGGCGATCGCGGCATACGTCCCACGGATCTCCTCGGGCACCTCCGGGTGCGTCATCGTCAGACCCTTGACGTGGGCCTCGTAGATGACGGTGTCGTGGTACTCGTGGTTCGGTGGCCGGTCGTGCCCCCAGTCGAAGTAGGGGTTGATGACGACCGAGAGCATGGTCTTGCCCAGGCTGTCCTCGGCGTTGCGCCTGCTCGGGTCCTTGAAGTCGTAGGAGAAGAGCGCCCGGTCGTTGCTCACCTGCCCCTCGATCGCCTTGGCGTAGGGGTCCAGCAGCAGCTTGCTCGGGTCGCAGCGGTGTCCCTGCTCGGGCTCGTAGGGGCCGTGGACCCGGTACCCGTACCGCTGGCCGGGCTGCACGCCCGGGATGAAGCCGTGCCACACGAACCCGTCCACCTCCGGCATCTCCACGCGGGTCTCGACGCCGTCGTCGTCGATGAGGCACAGCTCAACGTCCTCGGCGACCTCGCTGAACAGCGCGAAGTTCACTCCACTACCGTCGTACGTCGCCCCGAGGGGATAGGGCGTTCCGGGCCAGATCTCCACTACTTGCCTTCCGTATGTGGTCACCACAGGCCAGCGACGGTGCTGGGCGCAGCGGGCATGGGGCCCGCCGCAGTGGAGGTCAACCTACCGTCGGCTGGGGGGACCGACGAAAACGTCACCTACCCGCCGAGCCATGGCTCGACACGGCCGGTCGGTAGGGTCAGCCTCGCCGTCGAGGCCGTCGGGCCTCGGCCGTTCCCCGAGGAGCCCGCATGTCCCCGAGGCGGTGGCCGCGCGGATCCGCGACTCCGGGGGGCGGGCCGCCGCCGTGCGGGTCGACGTCACGAGTGCCGAGCAGGTCGAGAGCGGCGTGGCACGGGTGGCCGAGGAGCTGGGCCCGCCGGTCGTGCTCGTCAACAACGCCGGCATCATCCGGGACAACCTGCTCTTCCGGATGACCGAGGACGACTGGGACGCCGTCCTGGCCGTCCACCTCAAGGGCGCCTTCCTCATGACCAGGGCGTGCCAGACCCACATGACCACGCAGCGGTACGGGAGAGTCGTCAACCTCTCGTCCTCCTCGGCCCAGGGCAACCGCGGCCAGGCGAACTACTCGGCGGCCAAGGCGGGACTCCAGGGGTTCACCAAGACCCTGGCCATCGAGCTCGGCCGGTTCGGGGTCACGGCGAATGCCGTCGCGCCCGGCTTCGTCCAGACCGACATGACGGCTGCAACCGCCGCGCGGCTCGGCGTGTCGTTCGAGGACTTCATCGAGCACTCGGCCCGGCAGATCCCCGTCCAGCGGGTGGGCCAGCCCGAGGACATCGCTGCCACGATCGCCTTCCTCGTCTCGGAGGAGGCCGGCTTCGTCTCGGGCCAGGTCATCTACGTCGCAGGCGGGCCGCTGGACTGACGGACCCAGGCGGATGCCGGCCGCGCGGGGTTGCGGCGCCGGCATCCCGCACGTCGGGAGGGGTCAGAGACCCAGGTCCCGGCCGATGAGCTCCTTCATGATCTCGTTCGACCCGGCCCAGATCTTCGTGACGCGGGCGTCGCGCCAGGCGCGAGCGACGCGGTACTCGTTCATGAAGCCGTAGCCACCATGCAGCTGGACGCACTCGTCGAGGACGTCGTTCTGCACCTGGGCGCTCCACCACTTGGCCTTCGCGGCGTCGACCGCTGAGAGGCGGCCCTCGGCGTGCGCCTCGATGCAGTCGTCGACGTAGGCCTCAGCGACCTCGATCGCGGTCACGAGCTCGGCGATCTTGAACTTGTTGTGCTGGAAGGAGCCGATGGCCTGGCCGAAGGCTTTGCGCTCCTTGGCGTACTCGACGGTCTCCATGAGGATCTGCTTGGCGTGCGCGACGTTGGCGCAGGCAGCGCCGACACGCTCCTGCGGAAGGCGCTGCATCATGGCGACGAACCCCTGCCCCTCCTCGCCGATGCGGTTGCTGTCCGGCACCCGCACGTCGGAGAAGAACAGCTCCGCGGTGTCGGACTCCTCCTGGCCCACCTTGTCGAGCTTGCGGCCACGGGTGAAGCCCTCCATCCCCTCCTCGACCATCAAGAGGGTGATGCCCTTCGCCCCCTTGCTGGGATCGGTGCGGGTGGCGACGATGACGAGGTCGGCCTGGTAGCCGTTGGTGATGAAGGTCTTGCTGCCGTTGAGCACCCAGCGGTTCCCGTCGCGCACGGCCACCGTCTTGAGGGCCGCCAGGTCGGACCCGCCCCCGGGCTCGGTCATCGCGATGGCACAGATCTTCTCCCCTGCAGCCATCGGCGGGAGCCAGCGCTCCTTCTGCTCCTGGGTGCCGAGGTCGACGATGTACGGCGGGCAGACGTCGCTGTGGATGCCGAAGCACGACCCGACGGCGGCGTTGAAGCCGTTGATGACCTCCGCCGCAACGGCGTTGAAGCGGTAGTCCTCGGCACCCATGCCGCCGAACTCCTCGGGGATGCCGAGACCGAAGAGGCCTTGGCTCCCGGCCTCCTTCCAGATGTCGCGGTCGATCGACTTCACCTCGAGCATCTGCCCGACCCGGGGCTTCAGCGTGCGCTCGACGAACTCCGCGACCGACGAGCGGAAGTCCTCGTGCTCGGGACCGTAGATGTTGCGGGGCATGGATCTCCTCGGACGACTCGGGCGGGCCTTACGCGTTGACTAAGCGCTTGCTTAGTGTCACGCGAGTGCGGCATGCTGTCAACCGTGCCGAGTCCGACGCCACTGAGCGAGACCGACGTCCTGGCCGCCCTTGCGCCCGAGGGTGGGCGGCACGAGGCCGTCGGTGACGTCACCGACACGGCGGTGCGGATCATGCTGGCGGCGGCGGATGCGTTCGCCGAGCGAGGCTTCCACGCGACGACCACCCGCGACATCGCGTCCCGGGCCGGCCTGTCGCCCGCGGGGGTCTACGTGCACTTCTCCTCCAAGGAGGTGCTCCTCTTCGAGCTGAGCCGGCGCGGTCACAGCCGCGCTCGAGACCTGCTCGTCGCGGCCGCGCAGGCCGCCGCCACGCCGACCGAGGCGCTCCGGGCGATGGTGGGCGGATTCTCCCGGTGGCACGCCGAGCACTACGAGCTCGGCCGGATCGTCCAGTTCGAGTTCCGTCATCTCCGCCCCGAGCACCGCGACGAGGTGCTCCACCTGCGCAAGGAGATCGACCACGTGGTCGCCGGCGTGCTGCGCGACGGCGTGGCCACCGGCGAGTTCGAGGTCGTCGACATCCCCGGAACGGCGTTGGCGCTGCTGTCGATGGCCATCGACGTGGCCCGGTGGTACACCCATGACGTTCGCCGCACGCCGGAAGGGATCGAGGAGACCTACGGTGACCTCGCCGTGCGCCTCGTCCGCGCAACCGCCTGACCGGCGTCGGGTCTCACCGGTCACCTGCTCGGGTCGGGAGGGGGTCGGGCACGCCGCTACAGTGACGCGGTGATGAACGCGCCCGGTCACGGGGGATCCCCCTCGATCGCCGTCCCGGACTACTGGTGGTACCTCGTCCGCGCGGACCTGCTCGAGGTGACCATGCGCTCCTTCGTCGACGGCGCCCGGTTGACGTTGGACCTCGGAAGCGCCGACGGACCGAGCGCGGCCTGGCTCCGGGACGCGGCCGAGAGCACCGTCTCGCTCGACATCGACCCGCGCGGACTGGATGCGGACGGTGTCTGTGGATCGGCCCTCGCCCTTCCCTTCGCGGACGGGGTCTTCGACGTCGTGTCAGCCTTCGACGTCATCGAGCACTGCGACCCGGAGGACCAGGCGCTGGCGGAGGTACGCCGCGTGCTCCGCCCCGGCGGACGGCTGGTGATGTCGGTCCCGGCGTACAGCTGGGCCTGGAGCGACTTCGACGTGGCGAACGGTCACCATCGCCGCTACACCCGCAAGCGTGCCGTGGCGGCGGTGGAGCGTGCGGGCTTCACCGTGCACCGGGCGACGTACGGCTTCACGTCGGTGTTCCCGTTGTTCGCTGCCGAGCGGCTGGCCCGGAAGGTGCGTGGCCGCGGCGCCACGGGCCCGGCCGACATCGTCCAGGTGCCCCGCCTGCCGAAGCCGCTCAACATCGGCCTGATCGGGATCTCACGTCTCGACCGGATGCTCCTGGGTCGGGGTGACCTGCCGTTCGGGTCGTCCGTGTTCGTCGCAGCGACCCGCACGGGTTGAGCAGGGTCACTGGCCGCAGGGCCGCGCGCCGCGCCGGTCGTCAGCGGTCGAGCGCACCTCCGGCGACGACGCGCGCGCGCACGTCGGCGGAGGTGCTGGCGAGGCCCGCAGCGAGCGGGGTCGTCGCGAGCGCGTCGACCTCCGTCCACACCCGGGACTCCAGTCGCAGGTCGAGCACCTGACCGGCAGGCACGCCGCCGACGGGAATCATCCGCAACGGCCGGTGGAAGACCCGCCGTGACTCCGAGACGAGGTAGCCCACGGTGACGGGTCGGCCGGAGGCGAGGACCTTGACGACGACCGAACCCTCGGGTGCGGCGCGGGCGCGGGCGATGGTGCGCACGACCATGCGCGCGGCGTCACCGGCATACAGGTAGTCCCGGATCGTGTCGAGGGAGACGAACACGGGAAGTGGGCGGCGGGTTGCGTGGGCGAGGCAGAGCTGGGAGAGCAGGCCCTGCGGCTTGCTGAGCCTCTGGCCGGGGCCGTACACGTTGGCGAGCCGGCCGAGCACCACGCGCACGCCGGTGCGCTGGGCGACGGCGGAGGCGTGGCCCTCCATGGCGAGCTTCGCCCGGCCGTACGCCACCAGAGGATGCGGCTCGGTCCGCTCGTCGAAGGGAGGGCCAGCCGACCCCGCATAGACCCCGCCGGCGGAGGACGCCAGGAAGAGGACGCCCTCCTCCCCCGGGCCGACGGACGCCGTGAGCGCTGCGGCCACCCGCTCGAAGACCCGCACCTCGGTGGCCAGCTCCGCCTCCCCCGTCGCGACGACGCCGGCGCCGGCGCACCACGCGACACTCCACGGGCGGCCACGTCGCGCCCGAGCGAACTCCTCGACGGCTGCGGTGAGGACGCGGATGCTCCCGTCCTCGTCGGCCCAGGGCACGTCCGTCGTCCGGACCTCCTGGCCGCTGCGCCGCAGCTCAGCGGTGACGTGCTGTCCCACGAGCCCGCCGGCCCCGACGACCCAGGCGAGGACGCGCGGTGTGGTCGGCGCGTCGGTCACGCGTCGTCCCGGCCCAGCGGCCCGTCGTGGCGGTCGCGGACGGGAAGGTAGAGGGGTTTGCCCATGGCCATGTTGACGGCCAGGCCGACGTACTCCGCGATGACGCCGAGGCTGAAGAGGATCACCCCGGTCGCCACCATGAGGAGGATCATCGTCGAGGTCCAGCCTGGGACCTGCCACCGCCCGGACGCTCGACCGGCGATGAGCACCACGGCCACGAGTGGCGCCAGCAGCACCGCAGTGGCGCCCAGTGCGCTGACCCACCGCAGAGGCCGGGTGCCGCTGGAGAGCACGAGCCGCCAGAAGTGCGAGGCCAGTCGGCGCAGGTCGTATCCGGACGGGCGGGTCCCCTCCGCGCGCATGGGCATGGGGCAGGTCGTGATCCGCCGCGCCACCCACGAGATCGCCACGTCGAGGTAGATCCCGGGGCCGGCGTAGGCGGCGACCGACCGGGCGACCTCGCCGAGAAGGAGGCGGTAGCTCGCGAAGTCGGATGCCGGTGCTCCCTTGGCGAGCCGCATGACGAGCCATTTGGCCCCTCGGGACGCGGCGTTGCGCACCGGTCCGTGCGGCGGCTCGTTCGTGGCCCGGGCGTAGACGACGTCGGCCTGTGCGTGCATCGCGGTGTCGATGAGCTGACCGATCCGCTCGGGGTCGTGCTGGCCGTCCTCGTCCATCGTGACGACCCACTCTCCGCCCGAGGCGGCGATGCCCGCGAGCGTCGCGGCGTGCTGGCCGAAGTTCCGGCTGAGCCACACGGGGCGCACCCACTCGTGGTGTGCCGCGAGCCGACGGATCACCGCGTCCGAGGCGTCCGGCCCGCAGTCGTGCACGAGGACGACCTCGGTCACGCGATAGGCCCGCCCCGCGGGTGTCCGGCGCTCCGGGAGCGACGCGGCGATCTCCTCGACAACGGCCTCCAGGGTGAGCTCCCCCTGGTAGACCGGGATGACGACCGAGACGAGATGTGGCGCCGTTGCCGAGGTCTCCGTCTCCACGCGGCACACCTTATCCGTGGGCCTCGCGGGGTCGGTTCGCTCGGTGCCGTGGGAGGCGTCGGCTTCAGTCGCGGGTCAGCTTGCGGTAGGTGACGCGGTGGGGGCGAGCTGCCTCGACGCCCAGGCGCTCGATCTTGTTCTCCTCGTACGAGGCGAAGTTGCCCTCGAACCAGTACCACTTCGAGGGGTTCTCCTCGTCACCCTCGTACGCGAGGATGTGCGTCACCACCCGGTCGAGGAACCACCGGTCGTGGCTGATGACGACGGCGCAGCCGGGGAACTCGAGGAGAGCGTTCTCCAGGGACCCCAGCGTCTCGACGTCGAGGTCGTTCGTCGGCTCGTCGAGGAGCAGCAGGTTGCCACCCTCCTTGAGCGTCAGGGCGAGGTTGAGCCGGTTGCGCTCACCGCCGGAGAGGATGCCGGCCTTCTTCTGCTGGTCCGGTCCCTTGAACCCGAACTGGCTCACGTAGGCGCGCGACGGGATCTCGACCTGGCCGACGTTGATGTAGTCGTGCCCGCCCGACACCGTCTCCCAGAGGTTCTTCGACGGGTCGAGGCCGCCGCGGCTCTGGTCGACGTAGGAGATCTTGACGGTCTCCCCGACCTCCACCACGCCGGCATCCGCCTGTTCGAGACCGACGATCGTCTTGAAGAGCGTGGTCTTGCCGACACCGTTCGGGCCGATGACTCCGACGATGCCGTTGCGCGGCAGCGTGAAGGACAGGTCGTCGATGAGGATTCGGTCCCCGAACCCCTTGCGCAGGCCCTTGACCTCGATCACCTTGCTCCCGAGGCGCGGGCCCGGAGGGATCTGGATCTCCTCGAAGTCGAGCTTGCGGGTGCGCTCCGCCTCGGCGGCCATCTCCTCGTACCGGGCCAGTCGTGCCTTCGACTTGGTCTGGCGAGCCTTGGCGTTGCTGCGCACCCACTCGAGCTCGTCGGCGAGGCGCTTCGAGAGCTTGGCGTCCTTCTTGCCCTGCACCTGCAGCCGCGCTTGCTTCTTCTCGAGGTAGGTCGAGTAGTTCCCCTCGTAGGGGTAGGCACGCCCCCGGTCCAGCTCGAGGATCCACTGCGCCACGTTGTCCATGAAGTACCGGTCGTGGGTCACCGCGACGACCGCGCCGTGGTACGCCGCGAGGTGCTGCTCGAGCCACAGCACCGACTCCGCGTCGAGGTGGTTGGTCGGCTCGTCGAGCAGGAGGAGGTCCGGCTTCTGGAGGAGCAGCTTGCACAGCGCCACGCGGCGGCGCTCACCTCCGGAGAGGACGGTGACGTCCGCCTCCGGCGGGGGGCACCGCAGGGCGTCCATGGCCTGCTCGAGCTGGGAGTCGAGGTCCCACGCGTCGGCCGCGTCGATGGCCTCCTGGAGCTGGCCCATCTCCGTCATGAGGGCCTCGAAGTCCGCGTCCGGCTCCGCCATCAGGGCGGAGATCTCGTTGTAGCGGTCGAGCTTCGCCTTGATCTCCCCGGCACCCTCCTCGACGTTTCCGAGAACCGTCTTCTCCTCGTTGAGCTCAGGCTCCTGCATGAGGATGCCGACCGAGTACCCGGGGGTCAGGCGCGCCTCCCCGTTGGACGGCTGGTCCAGTCCCGCCATGATCTTGAGCACCGAGGACTTCCCAGCGCCGTTCGGACCGACGACCCCGATCTTGGCGCCGGGGAAGAAGGACAGGGTGACCTCGTCGAGGATGACCTTGTCGCCGTGGGCCTTCCGGGCACGCGACATGACGTAGATGAACTCGGGCATGGGGCAAGGCTAACGACCAGCACCCCTACGCCCCGAATCCGTCGGACAGCAGGTGGAGCCCGGCGCCTCGCCTCGTCAGGCAGCGGGTTCCGTCGCGGCGGGGACCAGCGGACCGGTGTCGGGACCCTCCGCCCCGTCGCTGTCACCCTCCGCAGCGTCTCCCGTGCCGCCGGCCGCGGGAGCGCCGTCGACGACGTAGGGATCGCGCTCGGGGTCACCCAGACCGACGTCTGCGAACGTCTCGGGCGCGTCCGTGGCGGCCGTCCGGTCGCTGTCGGAGAACTGGCCACGGCTCACCCGGGCGAAGGCGGCGGTGCCGTACGAGAGGTCGTGGCCCACGGCATCCGCCACGACCTCGACGCCCCACCACGTCGTCCCGTCGTCGCGGGCTCGCGAGACGATGTGCTGCCGTCCGTGGATCGTCACGGGGTGGCCCTTGCGCACCGAGACGCCGACGTTGGCAGCGAGCGCGCGGTAGGTGACGACGTCATAGAAGCTCGTCTCCGCATCGGCCCAGACGCCGGGCTGGCCGCCCACGGGCCGCCGCACCGACGAGGCGATCCGGAACGACGTCATCGGCGCTCCGGCGCGCGTGGTGCGCACGGTGGGGTCGGCGACGAGCCGCCCCTTGATCGTCACGTACGTCTCGTTCATCGTGTCTCTCCCTCCGGGTCCCGTCCCTCGGGACCCGCGGACCAAGCCTGCGCCCGAGAGCGCCGCCGCCGGGAGAACCGCCTGCGACCTGTGGACGGGATGCACGGCATCCGGGACCTGTGGAGGAGGGCCGCCGTGGCGACGCACGTGGCGTCAGACGTCCGCCGCGCGGGTCAGTGCGACGCGCGTCGCGCCGTGCCGTTCGAGCACCAGCTCCACGGGGACGATGATCTCCGCCTCCGCCACCGCGTCGATGCTGGCGCGAAGGCGCCTGTCCATCACCCGGCCGCGCCGCCGGGCCCCGATCCGCGCGAGCCATCGAGAGACGAGCGCCAGGAACAGGCCTCCGAGCACCCCACCGACGAGCAGGACCAGCGGAATCGGCAGCACGCCCCAGGTCGGCGGGTCTCCGACGATCGCGTCGAGCTGGAACCAGCCGAGGAGGACGTAGAGCGCGAGCCACAGCAGCCCGACGACGGCCGTGACGGCGAGGAGGAGCTGGGCGACCCCCACGACCGGCCACCAGACCGGCGACCGGGCGTGGAGCGAGGTGCCGACGACGGCCTGGTCCAGCGCGTCCCCGAGGGAGGCGCCGGGCGGTGAGGCCGCGTGCTCCACGGCCTCGGCCCACGGCGTCGGGAGGTCGCGGCCGGCGCGGTCGGCGAGCCGCCGGGTGGCGAGGTCGACCGCCGCTCGCGCTGCCGGTGTGGGCGGTGGCAGGGACGAGCGCCCGAGGACCGACCGGACGTCGGCATCGGACACCCGGATGTCCTTGCCGTCCAGGCGCAGGCGGCGCAGCGGCCGTGGGCGCAGGCGGTGCACCCAGCGGGTGAACGGCCAACCGGTGCGCGCCGCGGCTTCCATCCGGTAGTCCCGCTCGACGGCCTGGACCACCGTGGGCACCCCGGCGCTGCGGGCCAGGGCGTCGAGGAGCTCTTCGCGGGCAGGAGCGTCGACCCTCGGCTCCTCCTCCGCGACGTGAGCCCGCAGCACGCGGGCCGCTGCCCGCACGTCCCCGGCCAGACGGGTGCGGGCCATCGTGCGACCCGCCACGGCATTCGCCAGCCGCTGGCGCAGCTCGTCGACGCCGGCCCCGGTGGTCACGGAGGTGGCGAGCACGGTCGCCCGCGGGACGCCGTCGCGCTCCATGAGTCGCACGAGGTCCGCCCGGCACTGCTCGACCTCGGCGGGTGTCAACCGGTCGATCTGGTTGAGGACGACCATCGTCACCGCTTCGTGGGTCGCCAGGGCCGCGACGTAGTCGTCATGCAGCCGGGAGTCGGCGTACTTCTGTGGGTCGGTGACCCAGACGAAGAGGTCCACGAGCTCGAGCACGCGCTCGGCCTCCACCCGGTGGTCCACCTCGCGGGAGTCGAAGTCGGGGAGGTCCAGCAGCACGAGTCCGTCGAGCGACCCGAGCGGGCCGCCGTCCTGGGGGGCCTCGACGTGGTGGCGAGCGCCGACGCCCACCCAGTCGAGGAGCTCGCCGACCGGCTCGTCCCCCCAGATCGCTGCCACCGGGGTCGAGGTGGTGGGCCGGCGCACCCCCACGGTGGCCACCGGGCTGCCGACGAGCGCGTTGAAGAGGGACGACTTGCCGCTGCCCGTCGCGCCGGCGAGGGCGACCACGGTGTGGCCGCCGACGAGCGCCGTGCGCTCCTCCACCTTCGCGACCACTGCCCGGGCCATGTCCCGCTCGACCTCCGGCAGCTGTTCGCCCCCGGCGTCCACGCCGGCCCCGAGGGATGCCGCCGCCGCGGCGAGCTGCTCCGGGGACACGACGGCACCCCGGGAGGAGCCCATCCGCAGCGGGCTCACCGCACCACCGCGCGAAGCCCGGCCGCGGCGGCCGCGAGACGCTGCGCCTGGTCCTCGGGCGCGGCGACGTCGGCCAGGGCCACGGCATACCGGTGTCGCTCGGCCTCGTAGAGGGCATCGGTGAGCTCGAGAAGGCGGGTGCGGGCCTTGGCCGCCATCTCACGCACTGCCTGGTCGCCGAAGATGGCCTCGAGGACCCGCTGGGCGAGCACCGCCGTGCCGCCGGCGATGCCGATCTCGGCGCCGACCAGGCCACCGGTGCTGCCGAAGGCGACGAGCATGAGGAACAGCCCGATGGCGTTGAGGCCGTAGGCGGCGATCCGGGCGTTGGTTCTCCGACCCTGGCCCTCGGTCCGCACCAGGTCGAACACCTCGCCCTGCCAGTCGCGGACGAGGCGCTCCACGTCGGGACGCAGGCCCGGTGCCGGCTTGGCGAGCTCGGGATGACGCGCCAGGATCGGTCCCCCGCCGGGGAGGCGACGCCATCGGCGTACCGACTCGGAGCTGGCGCCCTCCGCGTTCGACAGCAGAAGGGCCGCGACACCGGTCTGGAGCGCCTCGCCGAGTCCCTCCGCCGGCGGCGGGCCCCCCTTGATGGCCGCTGTCACCTTGTCGCGCCAGCGCGAGATCGTCGTCTCGACCTGGCGGAAGAACTCCCCCGTGCCGACGAACTCCTGCCAGCGGGCGAGAACCTCTCCGCGCAGGAGGGTGCCGTCCGTCATCCCGTCCGACACGCGCCGGCGTGCGTCGTCGAAGGACTCGTCGACGGCCTTGCGCAGGGCGACGGCGGCGTCGTGCTGGTCCCGGCTCGCCACCACGAGCTCCGCCGTGCGACCCGAGAGCGACTCCACCGCGCCGCGCAGGGTCTGGCCGACGACGATCTGACGGGCTCGGGAGTCGCTCGCCAGCGCGTGCAGCCAGGACCGCAGCCGGGCGACGGCCTCAGCCGGAAGGTGCCCGTCGGCGTCCAGCGTCGTCTCCGGGACGGTGAAGATCGGAGCGGTGGGCAGGCCCTGCTCCCGAAGCATCGCCGCGAGGTGCGGGCGGATCTCGCCCACGGCCTCCGGCGGAATCCGGTCGAGGACGATCGCGACCGCCGTACCGCGGTCCGCCGCGGTGCGGAGCAGATCCCACGGCACCGCGTCGGCGTAGCGGGCCGCAGTGGTCACGAAGAGCCAGAGGTCGGCCGCCGAGAGAAGCTGGGTCGCGATCGCCCGGTTCGCCGACACGACGGAGTCGATGTCCGGCGCGTCGAGCAGCGCCATACCGGCGGGCAGCGCGGTGGACTCGGCGAGCCGGACGGTGCCGGGCTGCGACTCTCCGGTGTCCTGGCCGGTGACCCGGGCCAGGCTGGGGAGGATCCGGGTGTCGGCGAACCACCGCCGATCCTGGGGGTGGTGGACCAGCACCGGTGAGGTGGTCGTGGGCCGCAGCACCCCCGGCCGGCTCACCAGGGCGCCGACCACGGAGTTGACGAGTGTCGACTTCCCCGCGCCGGTCGAGCCGCCCACCACCGCGAGGAGGGGTGCGTCGATGGCGCGCAGGCGGGGCAGGACGTAGTCGTCGAGCTGTTGGAGGAGCTGGCGCCGGGAGACGTCGGCCGGCGCCCGGCTGGGCACGTCGAGGGGCAGCGAGGCGGCGTCGACCTCCCCTCGCAGCCTCTCGACCGCGGAGACCAGCGCCTCCACGTCCCCGTCCGCATTCACGCCGCAAGAGTAACGACCGGGGTCAGGCCCTCACGCCACCCACCCGGCCGCGCATGATGTCCGACATGCGTGTCTTCGTCGCCGTCGACCCACCCGCCGAGGTCGTCGACGACCTCGACGCGTTCCTCGAGGCCCGTCGGGACTCCGGCGACGGGTTGCGATGGACGCCCCCGTCCCAATGGCACCTCACCCTGGCGTTCATGGCCGCGGCGCCGGAGCGGGTGATCGAGGACCTCGTCGGCCGCCTGGGCGACGTCGTGGAGCGCAGGGCGCCCGTGGGCCTGGCCGTCGTCGGCGGCGGGTGCTTCCCCGACGTCTCGCGCGCGCGGGTCCTGTGGGCCGGCGTCCAGGGCGGGACGGCCCTGGCCCCCCTCGCCCGGTCGGTGCGCTCCGCCTGCGCCGTCGTCGGGGCGGCGCCCGAAGGTGGGCCCTTCCGGGCCCACCTCACCCTCGCCCGGATCCCGCGACCTCGCGACGCGACGCGTTGGGTCCGCGTGCTCGAGTCGTATGCCGGTCCGCCGTGGTCGGCGACCGAGGTGGCCGTCGTCGCCTCCCACCTTCCACGGGAGAAGGGTCACCGGCCACGCCACGAGGTGCTCGCTCGGCTGCCGCTCGGTGGCTGACCCGAGCTCCTGCTCCAGGCTGAGCAGGGACGCGTCGTGACGGCATCGGACGCCCGGGCTCGGCGAGGGACGCGTGTCGGGTGGTGGCGTGTTCCCGGTCGGGCTGTCGACGCGCTTCAGCTCTCGACATCGGCGAGCACTTCGCCGACCACGTCGATCGACTCTGCCGTGATCGGGTCCAGGACGAGCTGGAGGTGAGTCGCGCCGGCCTCCGCCATCCCCCGGACGTGGTCACCGAGCGCATCCGGCGTGACCGTGGTGACGTCCGCGTCGTAGGCGTCACCCATCAGCCGACCTCGACCACCCGGCAGGGTGACGAGGACCGCGGCCGTCGCCTCGACACGCCGACCCTCCGGCATGGCCGCGTCGACCCCCTCTGCCACCTCAGCGAACCGCTCGACAGAGTTGTCGTAGACGCTCCACCAGACGTTCCACGAGTCCGCGAGGGGCAGCCCGATGCTCAGCATGCGGGGGCTGTTGGAGCCCAGCATGATCGGGGGTCCGCCCGGCCGGATCGGCCGCGGGTCGAGCACGCAGTCGTCCACGTCGTAGTACGTCCCATGGAACGTCGTCCGCCCCTCCCGCAGCAGCGGGACGATGATCGCCAGCGCCTCCTCGAAGCGCGACACGCGTCGGTCATACGGGAACCCGAAGGCGTCGTACTCCCGTCGGTTCCATCCAGCGCCCAGCCCCACGATGAGCCGCCCGCCGGAGATCGCGTCGACCGTCGCGGCCTGCTTGGCGAGCATCGCCGGGGCGTGGAAGCTGGTCGATGCGACCAGCGGCCCGATCTCCACCCGCTCGGTCACCGCGGCGATCGCGGCGAGCGTCGTCCACGCCTCGTAGGGCCCTCGTGTCGACCCGTCGGGCAGGTCGTAGAGCAGGTGGTCGCCCACCCAGATCGAGTCGTAGCCGGCGGCCTCCACGCGTCGCGCCAGATCCAGGTACTCGGGCCATGGGACGAACCGCTCGACCTCGGGCAGCTGGACGCCGACCTTGCACGGGCGAGTCATGTGGTGACCCTATGGACAGGTGGCCCTCGACCGCCACGACATCTGGCGCGGGCGGGGTGTTGTGGTTCCCGCGACGGGTGCCTCACGCCATCGCCAACCTGGCCGCCACGCCCTGCCGTTTGGTGACCGTGGCGACACCGAGCGGCGTCGAGGACTTCTTCCGTGCTCAGCGGGACCATCTCGCAGCGCTTCCGCCGGGCATTGCTCCCGATCCCACGGGGCTGGCTGGCGTTGAGGGCGCGCGGACCCGCCCGATCGTCGGCCCGCCTCTGACGCGGGAGATGTAGCGGACGGGCAGCTCGTCGACGAACGGGTGCTTTCGCGCGGCCCCGGCTGAACACCAGACGTCAGGGACGCACCCTGCGTCTTCCCCTGGCGCGCAGCGCGAGGCCGGCAAGGAGCACACCCAAGGTCGCGAGCGCCGTGGTGTCGACGGCTGGGATGAAGCGGACCTGCCCGTTGGCGATCGTGTAGACACCG